>NZ_QNFZ01001022.1 GCF_003313395.1 Nonomuraea lactucae
GCCCGCGCGGGCGAGCGCGCGGCTGCGGCGTTCGAGGCGGGACCGGTCGAGCCCCTCAGCCGCTTCGGCCGCCCGGGCCAGCCAGGTGGCGATCGTGGACATGCCGAGCCAGGGCGGCAGGCGGTGGTCGTCCTCGACGACCGTGTGCCCGGCGATCCGGAGCGTCTCGGCCGCGCCGCGCACCGCCGCCCGGAACTCCCCCTCCATCGGCAGGCCGGCCGGGAGGGGCTGCGGCGTGTACGCCACCCGCAGGTCGAACGGCTCGGGGCTGGACCGCATCACGCGGGGCTCCAGCAGGTCGAACGGGTCGGGCGTGGCCGGCTCCGCCACGCCGCGACCGCCGACCGCGCTCGGCTCACGTGCCACGCCCTCGTGCGACTCCCAGTCCAGGTCATCGTCGTCCCAGACCGAGGGCAGCATGCGTGGTGACGGCTCGATCCGGCGGCCGTCGCGCCACGACTCCGCCAGCAGCGGATCGGCCGCCAGCACCGACAGCGCCAGGGACAGGTCGGCGACGCGGGCCGCCAGGGGGCCGTTCTCGCTCAGGCCGCGCCAGTCGTTCGTGGGCGGCGGCACGAGGCCGGTGCCCGGCTTGATCGCGTAGACGCCGCAGCACGCCGCCGGGATGCGCAGCGATCCCATCCCGTCGTTCCCGAGCGCGATAGGCACCATCCCCGCCGCCACGGCCGCCGCGCTGCCCGAGGACGAGCCGCCGGCCGTACGGGCCGGGTTCCAGGGGTTGCGAACGGTGCCGAAGGCGCTGTCGCCGAACGCGACCAGACCCAGCTCCGGCAGGTTGGTCAGGCCGACCACCACCGCGCCCGCCGCGCGCAGCCGCGCGACCGTCTCGTGGTCACGCGCCGCCGGGGCGCCCGCCGTCGCGGCGGATCCGCCCCGAGTGACCTCGCCCGCGACCTCCAGGTTGTCCTTCACCGCCACCGGCACGCCGGCGAGCGGCAGGTCGGCGAGGTCGCGGCGCTTCTGCACGGCCCGCGCCTCGTCCACGGCCCGCTCCCTGACCAGGCGGAACGCGCCCACGCGGGGATCACGCTCGGCGATGGCGTGGAGGTGCTCCTCGACGACGGAGGTGGCGCTGACCTCGCCGTTCCGCACCGCCGTCGCGATCTCGACGGCCGACTTGCCTGTCCACGACATGCCAGAAGTGTGCAGGTTTTCGGCCCGCGTGGCGAGACTCCAGGCGGGCGCGCCCCACATCGGCTTCAGCCGTCGAGCGAGACGGCGTTTTCCGCCTCAGCCAGGCTCCTGGCCGCGCTCTCCGGCGACGGTCCCGCCGCCTTCATCGAGTGGGCACCGCGCCGGGCGCCTTGAGCCACACCCGGAGCGGACCCGCCACGACGAAACCATGCCGCCGGGCGGGGTCCACGTCCACCTCGTAGCCGACCAGTGGGCGGCCCGGGAAGAGCTCGGCGGCCATGGCCAGCGTGCCGGTCCATGCCGCGTCATCGTCCCCGTCACGGGCGAACAGGTTGGACAGGCCGGCGACCCGGCCGCTGAGGTTCAGCACCGAGCCGTACACGATCTCGCCGTCGCGGTGGCCGCTGAGCACGGCGACGTCCTGCCGGGTGAGCAGCGGCGGCCGGAAGAGGCGGGTGCCGGCGGCTCCGTCGAAGCAGGCGCTCTCCCAGGCGCGCAGCGTGGCCGCGTCCCGTACGACATCCCACTCGGCGACGTCACCCGGGGCCCGCTCGGGGGCGGGGCGGTGGATCCATTGGGCCTCGAACAGCACCTCGAACCCCGACGGGCGCAGGTCCAGCGTGGCGAAGCTGTCCTTGACCGAGGCGCCGGGCCCCTGGTCGATGGCGTCGAGCACATCGCGCTCGGTGGCGTCCGGGGACAGCGTGACGGCGTCCGGGTAGTAGGGCGGGGTCCTCACCGGGGCCGTCCAGGCGTGCGGGGCGAAGACGCCGCGGATATCGTGCGCGAGGCACATGGCGTCGCACCACTCGGCGTTGTTGCGGGCTGCTTCGAGGAGCGCGTGGTCACAGGCTGGTCCGGGCGGCACGCCGTGGACAGGCATCTCCCCCTCCTGGGCCGGATTGTGCATGATTCGGATGGCTCGGTCAGCCCTGGGCGGGGATCCAGCCGAGTGTGACCGCCAGGATGACGAAGAGCCCCAGCGCGATCCGGTAGATCACGAAGCCGGTGAACCGATGGGTGCTGATGTAGCGCAGGAACCAGGCGACGGCCGCGTAACCCACGACGAACGAGATGATCGTGGCCAGGATCGTCGGCCCCCACGCCGGGGCCTTTCCCTCGCCGATCTCGGCCAGCTCCAGCAGACCTGACGACAGCACGGCCGGGATGGCCAGCAGGAACGAGTATCGGGCCGCGTCCTCCCGGCGGTAGTCGAGCAGGAGGCCCGCCGTGATCGTGCCGCCGGAGCGGGAGACGCCGGGGATGAGGGCGAGCGACTGCGCGAAGCCGTACACGATGGCGTGGGTGAAGCTCAGGTGCTTGTCCAGCGTGAGCTTGTTGCGGGCCGTCTGGTCGGCGAACCAGAGGATGAGGCCGAAGACGATCAGCGTGGTGCCCACCAGCCGCAGGTCGCGGAAGACGGTCTCGATCTGGGTCTTGAACGTCAGCCCGAGCACGCCGATGGGGATGCTGCCGACGATGATGTACCAGCCCATGCGGGCCGCCTGATGGGAGCGCAGCGCAGGGGTCCACAGGGCCCGCGTCCAGATCGAGACGATCTCCCAGAGCTGGTGCCGGAAGTAGATCAGCACGGCCGTCTCCGTGCCGAGCTGGATGACCGCCGTGAACGCCGCCCCCGGGTCCTGCCAGCCGAAGAACGCCGAGACCACCCGGATGTGGGCGCTGGAGGAGATGGGCAGGAACTCGGTCAGCCCCTGCAGCAATCCCAGCACCACCGCTTCGAACCAGCCGATCACTAGTGCACCTTTCCCGAACGCCGTGACCAGGTGAGGCTAGCGGATCCTGGGGCCGAGCAACTGCTCGCGCAGGGCGGTCAGCTGGTGGGAGTGCTCGACGGAGCGGCTCTCGTCGAGCGCGTCGAGGGCCAGCAGGAGGGCGTCGGCGACGACGATGCCGGTCAGCGGCTCGGCCGTGATGCCCGTCGGGGTGTGCGGGGCGGCCAGCACGGCGTCCACCTTGTCGGCGAACGCGCCGCCCAGCTCGTCGGAGACCAGGACGACGCGCGCGCCGACCGCCTGCGCGCGGTCGACGAGGACGGTGATCTCGCGCAGCTTGCGAGCCGGCTGGAAGATGACCACCGCCTCGCCGTGGCGCAAGGAGAGCAGGTCGTCGGCCAGCGAGAAGCCCGTCGCCGAGGTGGCGCGGGCGCGGTGGCCGCGGCGGCCCAGCTTGAGCGCCAGGTGGCGGGCGGTGGGGTCGGAGGCCCCCGCGCCGTAGACGAGGATCGAGCTCGCGCCGGCCATCACCTCCACCGCGCGCTGGAACATCTCCGGGTCCCAGAGGCGCCGGCAGTGGTCGATGCGCTCGCGGGCCTCGTCGAAGACCCTGGTCCAGATCTCCGACAGGTCGTGGCCGACGTGGCTGATGCGCTGCTGGAGCCGGACGTCGGGCGCGACCGTGGAGCTGAACTCGGCGGCGAGCGCGCGCTTGAGCCCCGGCAGGCCGCCGAACCCGAGGCGCTGCATGGTGCGCACCACGGTCGCGTTGCTCGTGCCCGTCGCGCTGCCCAGCTCCTGCGCGCTGGAGAACAGGATCTGGTCGGGCGAGGCCGAGATCAGGAACTGGCACACGGCCCGTTCGGCGGGTGACAGCTCCTCCCACAGCTGTCTCACCGACGCTCTGAGCTGCTCGATCGGGCTCTGCGGCTGGCCCTGCGGCCGGCTCTGAGCCTGACCCTGCGACTGACCTTCTGGATCGTGCATTACACCCCTTGACTTCTGCGTAGCGTTCGTTACAGACTCCAGGAAACGACCGCTACGGACTCGCCGCCCTGCGAAATGAACGTTACAGGCTTCGGGCGGCCCAAGGAGCACCATTGAGCCTCACTTCCCTGCCCCTCGTCGAGATCTCGGGCGAACCCCGCGAACGCGGGCGCCAGTACGGCGAGCAGGCTCGCGAGCGCGTCCACCGGGCGCTGGCCTACTACGCCGAGGCGTTCGGCCACTCCAGCGGCCTGACTTGGGAGGAGGTCACCCGGCGGGCGGCGCGCTGGGTGGAGCCGAGCAGGGCGTTCGCGCCGGAGCTCGTCGAAGAGATGGAGGGCGTCGCCGAGGGGGCGGGCATCGGCTTCCTCGACGTCGTCGCGCTCAACGCCCGAGGTGAGATCATCTACGACACCACGTTCAGCTCCATGGAGCCCGACGGCTGCACCTCGTTCGCCCTGCTGGAGGAGGCGTCCGGCGACGGCCACGTCTACGCCGGGCAGAACTGGGACTGGCGCAGCGGCGTCGCCGACACGGTCATGGTGCTCAGGGTGGTCCAGCCGGGCAAGCCGACGGTGATCACGCATGTGGAGGCGGGGCAGGTCGGGCGGCAGGGGGCCAACTCGGCGGGCATCGCGCTCAACGCCAACGGCCTCGGCGGGCGCTTCGACGAGACGGTCGGCGTGCCGCAGACGCTGATCCGCCGCCGCGTCCTCGACAGCTCCAACCTCAACGAGGCGCTGGAGGCGCTGACCAAGTCCCGTGCCCACATCGCCAGCAACGCCCTGATCACCCACCGGCAGGGCTTCACCATCGACCTGGAGACCACGCCCGGAGCGATCGGCTGGATGTATCCCACCGACGGCCTGCTCGTCCACGGCAATCACTATCAGGCGTTCGTGCCGCCGCAACTGGCCGCCACCTACCGGCCCGGCTCGGCCGACTCGCTGTTCCGGGTGCCGCGCGCCGAGAGCGGCCTGCGCGCCGTACGGCAGGCGTCCGGCACCGACGAGGCCCGCAAGCGGATCAGGCAGGCCATGTCCGACCACCTCGGCCGTCCCGAGTCGCTCTGCACCCACCCCGACGAGACCCAGCCCGCCGTGCGGCGGTGGGCCACCCTGCTGTCGAGCTGCGTCGACCTCACCACGGGCGACTACCTGATCGCGGCCGGCACGCCCTGCGACCACGACTACGAGCGCGTGCCGCACAACCTCTACGACGGACCGCACGGAGACCTGACGCTCTCCCTCTCGTGACGAGGGGACGCCGACGGCCGCCAAGCCGACGATCACCCATCCCGACGACGCCCACCCATCTCCCCGGCTCCCATCGACTCCCCCCATGAAGTTTCAGGAGAACCGACGTGTCACACGGTTCCGCGCTCGCGCCCCACTCCGAGGGACGGGCCACGCACGCTGGAGGCATCTGGTGAAGAAGACACTCGCCCTCGCGGGTCTGATCGGGCTGACCGCCGCGTGCGGCGGGCCCGCGGCCACCAGCAAGGCCCCCGCCCCCGCCAAGCTCACCCTGGTCACCCAGACCGCCAAGGCGGCCGGCCCGCTCGAGTCGGCCACCTGGCTGCTCGACGAGGAGCCGGGCACGCTCGACCTCGACAGTGACGGCGGCACCGACAACCGCACCATCATGGCCAATGTCTGCGAACGGCTCATGCAGACCCAGCCCGACATGACCGTCAAGCCGTGGCTGGCGGAGAAGATCGACCAGAGCGACCCCAAGACCATGGTGCTCGACCTGCGCGCCGGCGCCACCTTCCACGACGGCTCGCCGATCACGGCCGACGACGTGGTGTGGAGCCTCAAGCGCCACGCGGGCGAGGGCATGGACGAGTCCGACGAGTTCGAGGACGTCGAGTCGGTCACCAAGACGGGTGAGCGCCAGGTGACGATCGCGTTCAAGAAGCCCAACGCGCTGTTCGAGCAGGCCATCGCGGGTGGTGCGGGCATCGTGCTCAACCGCGAGGTCGTCGAACGGCTCGGCAAGGAATACGGCACCCCTGAGAGCCCCGACGCGTGCAGCGGGCCCTACCGGCTCAAGGAGTGGAAGTCGGGCACCCACATCACGATCGAGCGCCACGACGCCTACTGGAACAAGAACGTCAAACCGCTCACCCGCACCGTGACGTTCAAGTGGGCCGACGACACCGCGCTGGTCAACAGCCTGGTGACCGGGGCGGCCGACGGCGCCTACCTGTCCGAGACCGGGCCCGCGGTCGCGCTGCAGGCCAACAAGGCCGTCACCGTCGCCTACGGGCCGACCACGCGGGTGTTCGTGCTGCTGCCGACCGACCGCGGACCGCTGAAGGACCCCAGGATCCGCCGGGCGCTCTCGCTGGCCGTCGACCGGGCGGGCATCGCCAGGTCCGGGTTCGCCGGCGTGGCCAGGCCGTGGAAGGTGCCGGTCGGCGCGGGCGCCTGGTCCTACGAGAAGCAGGCGTTCCAGGCCGCCTACGACCAGCTCCAGGGCGCGCCGGAGACGCCGCGCATCGAGGAGGCCAAGAAGCTCGTCCAGGAGGCGGGGACGCCGCAGGCCCCGATCATCGTGGCCTCCAACGGCGAGCAGGCGCGCACCGTCATCGCCAACGCCGTCGTCGACGCGGCCAAGAAGATCGGGCTGGTGGCGCAGATCAAGACCGTGCCCCCCTCCGAGTACGGCGGCTTCTACACCGACAAGGCGATGCGGGCCCAGGTCGACCTCGTCCCCGACGACTGGTACATCACCAAGTCCGACCCCATCGGCTTCTACGACAACGGCCTGACCGGCTCGTCCAACAACTGGGTCGGCTACAGCTCGCCCGACTACGACAAGCTCGTGGCGAGCGCGCTGGCGGCCACCGACCCGGTCCAGCGGGCCAAGGACGTCATCGAGCTGCAGCGCCGCTTCACCGCCGACATGGTGTGGATCTCGCTGGTCGAGGTGCCCAACGCGGTCGTGCTCGGCGGTAAGGTGACGGGACCGCCCGCGTCCCAGGTGCAGATCGGCTACCCGTGGGCGGCCGACCTCGGGGTCAAGGGCTGACCGATGATCCGCAAGCTGGCGGGCCTGCTCGCGACGCTGCTGGCCACGTCGTTCGTCATCTTCGGGGCTTCCTACGCGGCCCCGGGTGATCCGGTGACGTTCCTGGCGGGCGGCAAGGAGAACCTGACGCCCGAGTACATCTCGGCCATCCGCGCACAGCACCACCTGGACGATCCGTTCCTCGTCCAGTACGGGCGGTGGCTGGGCGACGCGGTGACCGGCGACCTCGGCCGCTCGCTGCAGTACAACGACCAGGTGAGCGACCTGCTTGCGGCACGGCTGCCGAGCACGCTGGGGCTGGTGGCCTACACCACCGTGCTGTTCGTGGTGTTCGGCGTGGGGCTGGGCGTGCTGGCCGCGGTGCGCGGCGGACGCGTCGACGCGGCGGTGGTGGCGGGCACGACGTTCGCCACCTCCGTGCCGCCGTTCGTGCTGGCCACCGCGCTGACCTCGCTCTTCGGGGTGCAGCTCGGCTGGTTCCCGGTCATGGGCGGCGGCTCGCCGTGGCACCTGACGCTGCCCGCCGTCACGCTCGCCACCGGCGCGCTGGCGATCATCAGCCGGGTCACCCGGCAAGCCATGATCGAGCAGCGTGAGCTCGACCACGTGACCGTGGCCCGCGCCTCGGGGCTGGCCGAGCGGCTGATCGTGGTCAGGCACGTGCTGCGCGGCGCGCTCGGGCCCATCGTGACCATGTGCGGGCTGGTCACCGCGGGCATGCTGGCCGGCACCGTGATCGTAGAGACCGCGTTCGGCCTCAACGGCATCGGCTCGCTGCTGGTCAACGCGATCAACACGCACGACTTCCCGGTGACGCAGGCGGTCCTGCTGCTCATGGTCACCGCCTACATCGCGGTGACCACGCTGGTCGAGCTCGTCCAGCCGCTGATCGACCCCCGAGCGAGGAGGTCCGGATGACCGCCGTCGCCACGCTGCCGCAGGGCCCGGCGGCGGCCAGGCCGTTCGGCCACCGGGCGGCCACCGCCTTCCTCGGCGTCGTCGTGCTGGCCGCGATCCTGGCGCCGCTGGTCGCGCCGTACGAGCCCGACGCGGTCGACTTCGCGGCCACCCTCGCGCCGGTCTCGGGCGACCACCCGCTGGGCGCCGACCAGTCCGGCCGCGACCTGCTCTCGCGCATCCTGTACGGGGCACGCACCTCCCTCGTCGGGCCGCTCGCCCTGCTGGCCATCGCGTCGGCGCTGGGCGTGGCGCTCGGCACCCTGGCCGCCTGGCGCCGGGGCTGGGTCGACGCGGTCGTCGGCCGGGTGACCGACGTGATGTACGCCTTCCCCGGCCTGCTGTTCGTGGTGCTGATCGTGGCGGTGTTCGGCAACGGCATGACCACGGCCGTCATCGCGCTCGGGCTGGCCTACGCGCCGACGATCGCCAAGTACACGCGGAGCCTCGCGATCACCGAGTGCGCGAAGCCGTACATCGACGCCTACCGGGTGCAGGGCATGGGCGGGTTCGCGATCTGCGCGCGCCACCTGGTGCCCAACATGGCCCGCCCGATCGTCGGCTACCTGGTGGTCCTGTTCGGCGAGGGGCTGATGAGTCTGGCCACGCTGAGCTTCCTGGGGTTCGGCGCGCAGTCACCGTCCTCCGACTGGGGGCTCATGGTCAAGGAGGGGCAGCCGGCCATCGTGCAGGGCGCGTTCCTGCCGGTGCTGGTGCCGGGGGCCGCCATCGCCCTGGTGGTCGTGTCGTTCAACGTGATCGGCGTACGGCTCGCCGACCGCATGGGCGTGAGGGGTTCATGATGCTGCTCTCCGTGGAGGGCCTGACCATCGAGGCGGGCGGCAGGAGGCCGATCCTGCGCGACGTGTCGCTGGCCGTCGGCAGGGGCGAGATCGTCGGGCTGGTGGGCGAGTCCGGCTCGGGAAAGTCCACGATCGCCCGGTCGGTGCTGCGCCTGCTGCCGTCCCGCGCCCGGGTGTCGGGCCGGGTGCTGGTCGAGGGCGACGACGTGCTCGCGATGAGCCCCGAGGCGCTGCGCCGGCTGCGCGCGTCCCGGGTGTCGATGATCTACCAGGACCCGCGCTCGTCGCTCAACCCGGTCCGCCGGATCGGCGACTTCCTCACCGAACGCCTGGTCCACACGCTCGGCCGGCCCAAGGCCGAGGCCAGGGCCACCGCCGTGGAGCTGCTCGCCGCAGTGGGCATGCGCGATCCGGAGTCGCGCCTGCGGCAGTACCCGCACGAACTGTCCGGCGGCATGCTCCAGCGCGTGGTCATCGCCGCCGCGCTGGCCGCCGGTCCCTCGCTGCTGCTCGCCGACGAGGCGACCAGCGCGCTCGACGTCACCACGCAGGCCGAGACCCTGGCGCTGCTGCGCAGGGTCCAGGCCGAGCGCGAGCTGGGCATGCTCTTCATCACCCACGACCTGCACCTGGCCGCCGCCTTCTGCGACCGCGTGCACGTCCTCTACGCGGGCACCGTGGTGGAGTCGCGGCCCGCCAAGGAGCTGTTCGACAGCCCCCGCCACCCCTACACGGCGGGGCTGCTGGCCTGCACCCCCGAGCTGGGCGCCCCCCGGACGATCCGGCCCGTCCCCGGCCGGCCGCCCTCGCTCGACGACGCCTTCACCGGCTGCCCGTTCGCTCCTCGCTGCCCGCACACGACGGAGCGCTGCACCACCCGGCACCCGGAGCCCGTGGCCGTCGCGGGCGGCAGCGCCGCCTGCCACCTGCTGGAGGTCTGATGCTCGCCGTCGACAACCTGAGCAAGTCCTTCGCCGGTACGGTCGCCGCCGACGACGTGTCGTTCGAGCTCGCCGACGGTGGCTCGCTGGGCCTGGTCGGAGAGTCCGGGTCGGGCAAGACCACGATCGCCCGCATGCTCGTCGGGCTCGTCACCCCCGACTCCGGGACGATCACCGTCAACGGGCGGGTCCGCGGCGCGAAGGAGCGGGGCCGGGCGCCCAGGCTGCGCAGAGCCCGGGAGATCCAGATCGTCTTCCAGGACCCCTACCTGTCCCTCGACCCGCGGCTGACCGCCACGCAGTGCCTGCACGTGGCGCTCACCCTGCACGGCAAGGACCGCTCGCGCGCCGCCGAGCTGCTGGACCAGGTCGGGCTGGGCAGCCGCGAGGCCGGAGCCAGGCCGCACCAGCTCAGCGGCGGCCAACGCCAGCGGCTGGCCATCGCCCGCGCGCTCGCGGTCGAGCCGTCCGTGCTGGTCCTCGACGAGGCCGTGGCCGCGCTGGACGTGTCGATCCAGGCGCAGATCCTCGAGCTCCTCGCCCAGGTCCGGCGGGAGTCAGGTGTGGCCCTGCTGTTCGTCAGCCACGACCTCGCCGTGGTGAGGCACCTGTGCGACGAGGCCCTGGTGCTGCACCGGGGCGTGGTCGTGGAGCGTGGCCCGGTCGAGCGGGTCCTCGCCGAGCCGCAGCACCCCTACACGCGGCTGCTGCTGGCGTCGGTGCCGCGCCCCGGCTGGGACCCCGCCGAGGTCGTACGCCAGAAGGACGCGAAAGTGTGACCGCCTCGGCAGTCGCCGAATCCTCGACCCACCTGTGGAGCAGCCCACACACGTGAGGGGTCCACCAACGGGCCCCCGCCCTCGGCCATCCCACCATCGCGGTGCCGCCATGGGCCGTCCCCCCATCGGCTGTCCTGCCTTGGGCTGTCCTGCCGTGGGCTGTCCAGGCTTGGGCCGCCTGCCGTGGGCCGCCCCGGGCACCGGCCGTCCTGCCATCGGCCCTGGTGAGAACGTTCACGGGAGGGGGGTCCTGTTCTGACTGGGGTGTGCGTCCGGGGTGGCCCTCGTGGCCTGGGTCAGGGGGAGGGGAGGGTCTTGGCCCATTCCGTGGCGAACTGGGTGAAGTCCCGGGCGGGACGGCCGAGGGCCTCGCGCACCCCTTCCATCACGTAGGCGTTGCGCCCGTCCAGGACCTCCGTGAACAGCGTGTTGAGCAGCGCCACCTGCCCCTCGGGCACCCCCTGTTCCACGGCCGCGGCGGTGAACTCCGCCCCCGTGAGCGGCACGTACGAGACCGGCCTGCCCAGCGCCCGCGACAGTTCGGCCGCCACGTCCGCGAACGTCAGCAGCCGGGGCCCGGTCAGTTCGTACACCTTGCCCGCGTGGCCGTCCTGGGTGAGCGCGGCCACCGCCACGTCCGCGATGTCGTCCACGTCCACGAACGGCTCGGCCACGTCTCGGGCCGGGAGCGCGATCACGCCGTCGAGCACCGATTCCCGCAGGTAGCCCTCGCTGAAGTTCTGCATGAACCAGCCGCACCGGACGACCGTCCACTCGATCCCGGATCGCTGGATGATCCGCTCGCACGCCTCGGCTGCGGGCTCGCCGCGGCCGGAGAGCAGGACGAGCCGGGTGACGCCGCTCTTGACGGCGAGCTCGGTGAACGACTCGATGTCGCCGACCGCGCCGGGGAAGGCGAGGTCGGGGTAGTAGGTGATGTACACCGCGTCGACGCCGTGGAGTGCGTCCGCCCAGCCGTCGCGGTCCGTCCAGTCGAAGGACGGGACGGCGGAGCGGGAGCCGACCCGGACCGGTCGGCCGAGAGCGGTGAGCCTGTCGATCACGCGGCGGCCGGTCTTGCCGGTGCCGCCCAGTACCAAAGTTGTCATGCCTCTAGTAAGCCCGGAGATCGTGAGACTCTCCATGGTTGAGAAGCGCACTTCCATATGCGATCGTCTAGCGCATGGACCACTTGGCCGCGCTGCTCGACGGCCCCCGAGCCCGGGGCGCCTTCCTGCTCCGCTCTATTCTCGACCCGCCGTGGTCGCTGCGGATCCAGGACGAGGCGCCGCTGACGCTGGTCGCGCTGGTCCGAGGCGAGGCCTGGGTGGTCCCGGACACCGGCGGCCCGCCGCGGGTGATCCCGGGTGAGGTGGTGGCCGGCTCAGTGCGGGCGGTCCCGGGTGACGTGGCGGGCGGCCCGGTGCGCATGGCCCCCGGGGAGGTGGCGGTCGTGCGCGGACCCGAGCCGTACACGGTGGCGGACCAGCCCGCCACGCCCCCGCAGATCGTCATCCACCCCGGCCAGCACTGCACCACGCTCGACGGCGAGGACCTCTACCAGGAGATGGACCTCGGCGTGCGGAGCTGGGGCAACAACCCCGGCGGCTCCACGGTGATGATCACGGGCACCTACCAGATGGCCGGCGAGGTCACCCGGCGGCTGCTGGAGGCACTGCCCACGATGCTGGTCCTGCCGGGCGGGCCGATCATCTCCCTGCTCGGCGCGGAGATCGTCAAGGACGAGCCTGGCCAGGCGGCGGTCCTCGACAGGCTGCTCGACCTGCTGCTGATCTCCACGCTGCGGTCGTGGTTCGCCACCCACGAGGCCCCGGCCTGGTATCGCGCGCAGAGCGACCCGGTGGTCGGCAAGGCCATGCGGATGCTGCACAACAACCCTGCCCACCCGTGGACGGTCGCCACGCTGGCCTCCCGGGTCGGCGTCTCCCGCGCCTCGCTCGCCAGGCGCTTCACCGACTTGGTGGGGGAGCCGCCCATGGCGTTCCTCACCGACTGGCGGCTGGCACTGGCGGCCGACCTGCTGCGCGAGCCGGGCGCCACGGTAGGCTCGGTCGCCAGGAAGGTGGGCTACGGCAGTTCGTTCGCGCTCAGCGCGGCCTTCAAACGGGTGCGCGGGGTGAGCCCGCAGGAGCACCGGGCGGGAGCCGGCAGGTGAAGCCCCTGCTGCTGATCGACGTCGACGGTGTCCTCAACCCGTTCGGCCGGCCCGAGCCGGGCTTCAGGCGCTACCGCTGCACACTCGGCCGCGAGGTCTACACGGTCCACCTCAACCCGAGGCACGGCGCCAGGCTGCTGGAGCTCGCCCTGGCCACGGGCGCCGAGCTGGTCTGGGCGACCACCTGGGAGCACCACGCCAACGAGTGGATCGCGCCCCGCATCGGCCTGCCGCCGCTGCCGGTCGTGCCCATGGGGCCGGTCCAGGAGAGCGAGCTGGGCGAGATGTTCAAGACGCCCCACGTGGCCGAGTACGTCGAGAGCAGGCCGTTCGTCTGGTTCGACGACCAGGTGGCGCGGGAGGACGAGGAGTACCTCAGGGAGCGTCAGGGGCTCGACCGCTTCCTACTCATCCCGGTCGACCCCGTCAACGGCCTGACCAGCGCGCATCTGGCCATGGCCCGCGACTGGCTCACCCTGTCGGGGTTTTCTCAGGGTCGCTGAGGGATCCCTGCCGGCTGTTCGTCCGTTTTCCAAGTAGGTGCAACCACACGGAGGAACAGATGTACCGCTCACGAGAGCACAGGATCCTGGCCGGCGTCTGCGGCGGCCTCGCCGACAAGTGGGGCCTGCCGCCCACCCTGGTGCGCGTCGCCTGGCTGATCCTCTCGCTCCTGCCCGGGCCGATGTGGGTTCTCTACGTTCTCATGTGGGTCCTCATCCCCGAGGAGCCGAGGAAGTACTAGGCGTCCTATCCTCGTAGCATGAAGGCAAGGCCGCTGACGCTCGTCCAGGACGAGCTGGTCGACTACGACAAGGCGATGGAGCGCATGGCCGATCTCGTCGGCGAGCGCCAACGAGACGAGCGGCCGGACACGCTCTGGCTGCTCAGCCACCCGTCGGTCTACACCGTCGGCCGTCGCACACTCTCGGCCCACCTGCCCGACCCCTCGCGCGGCATCCCCGTGGTCGAGACCGGCCGCGGGGGGCAGCTCACCTACCACGGTCCCGGCCAGCTGGTCGGCTACCTCATCGTCAAGCTGGACGAGGGTGAGGGCATCGTCGACTACGTGCGCGAGGTGGAGCTCCGCCTCGTCGACGCGCTCGGCAGGATGGGCCTGCCCGCCGAGCGTCGCGACACGCCTCCCGGCTCGGAGCTGCTGACCGGCGTCTGGACGTCGGAGACCGGCCGCAAGATCGCCTCGATCGGCATGCGGCAGAGCCGGAGCGTCACCAGCCACGGCTTCGCGCTCAACGTCGACGGCGACCTCGCGCCGTGGGACTGGGCGGTGGCCTGCGGCATGCCCGACGTGGACATGACCTCACTCAAGCGCGAGGTGGAGGACACGTCGATGGACGAGGTCCGCGCCACTGTCGCCGCCTCCTTCGAGGCCACCTGATCAGGTGCGCTGACCGCGCGGGAAGAGCTGCACGTCGGCGTCGTGAGCACTGCCGGCGAGTTCGCCGTCACAGGTGTACAGGGGCGCTTCGAGCGCCTCGGCCAGCGCGATGTAGGCGGCGTCATAGGCGGTGTAGTTGTGACGCAATTTCCAGATCCGCTCCGCGATTCCCCTGACCTCGTAACGCGCGATCTTGAGTGCGAGGAAGTCGGCTCGCGCCTGCTCGGCGGCTTGAGGAGTCAGCTTGCCGCCGAGCGTGAGCCCTCGCAGTGTTGAGAGGACCTCGACGTCGAGCAGATGTGGAGCGTGGACGCTGGCCTGGAGCGCATCCAGGAGTTCGCGGTCCGCTTCACGGCCCGCGAGCGCTTCCACCATCGCGGACGAGTCTATGACGATCACTTCCTGCCTTCCGCGACAGCCTCGAGTATGTCGGCTGTCGAAGGCCCGCGGGAGCGATCGCGTGCCTTCAGGCGCTTGACCATCTCCGCATTGGTCGGCCGGGCGGCGATATCCGCGAGTTCTCTGGCGACGTATGCCGACAGTGACATACCGGCTTCGGCCGCGCGCTCTTTCAATGACTCCGCGATCGGCTCGGGGACATCGCGGATGTACAGCGTTGCCATGATCGGCATGCTGGCAGGTTGCAAGCGCGGTTATCCCGCGATGTCGGTCACGACCTTGCCCTGGGCGTCGCGGGCCAGGTGGGCGGTGTGGCGCAGCTCGCTGAAGTTGATCGACGCTGGCGCACCTCGACGAGCGCCTGCCCGGGGGCGGGCTCGGGCTCCGGCACGGTGGCGAAGCGGGCGGGGTAGGACCGTTGGTCCGCTTGCAAGTGCACAGGAGACGGGAGCCAGGTGCGATCCGACGCGACACGCAACCGGGAGGCGATCATGCGGGCGACAGAGGGCCTGCTCGACGCCCACGGCGCGGAGCACGTCTCGCTCGACCGGGTCGCGGCCGAGGCGGGGGTCGGCAAAGGGACGGTGTTCCGCCGCTTCGGCAGCCGCACCGGCCTGTTCCAGGCACTGCTGGCCGAACGGGCCGAGGCGCTGGCCCGCGCCATCGACACGCCCGGCACCGCGCTCAGGCCCGGCTCGCCGCCCGCGGCCAGGCCGGATCTGGACGCCGAGTTCGTGTCGCACACGCTGCTCGCGATGTTCGACGCCGACCTGGTCAGGAACGTCATGGCGCGCGGCGGGGTGTCCCGCCTCAGGTCCTCCGTCCGCGCCCTCGCCGGGGCACTCCTTCGCTGAGGTTCTGTGGTTACGCGCTGATCGCCCGGACCCTGATCGCCGGGGCTCTGTGGGTCAAGCGCTGAACGCGTCGATCGCCGCCTGGTCGAACGCCTTGAGATCATCCGGCATGCGGCTGGTGACCAGCATGTTGGGGCCGGCGGTGCAGATCACGACCTCCCGGTCCACCCACTCGGCGCCCGCGTTGCGCAGGTCCGTCTGGAGGCTCGGCCAGGAGGTGACCACGCGATCCCGCACCACATCGGCCTCGATCAGGGTCCACGGCGCGTGGCAGATCGCGGCCACCGGCTTGCCCGCGTCGAAGAAGCCGCGGGCGAACCGCACCGCCTGCGGGACCGTGCGCAGGAAGTCGGGGTTCGCGACGCCACCCGGCAGCACCAGGCCCGCGAAGTCCTCCACCGAGACCTCGTCGACCGTGGCGTCCACGGCGAAGCGGTCCGCCTTGTCGAGGTGGTTGAACGCCTGAACCTGGCCCGCGTCGGTGCAGATCAGCTTCGGCGTGCCGCCGGCCTGCTTGACGGCCTTCCACGGCTCGGTGAGCTCGACCTCCTCGACGCCTTCGGGGGCTACGAGGAACGCGATGGTCTTGCCGTGCATCATCTGGATTCCCCCTTGTCGGGTGTTTCCTCACCCCCTTTCCGCCCACACCGCATGTATGCGGCTCGGCGCGGGCTGAGCCGGGCGTGCCCAGCCCACGCCACCGGCGGGGTCAGGCGGGGAGGGCGCGGGCGATGCAGATGCGGGCCTGCAGCCGGGGGCCGGCCTCGTAGAACATGTACTCGACGCCGTCCTGGGAGCCGAACGACGGCGCGGCCACGCGGCCGTTGTCCGAGGCGATCGGGGAGTGGAAGACGCCGAGGTGGACCTCCTTGTCGAAAGCGTTGCCGACCTCCGTGATGCGCATCTTGCCGTCCTCGCAGTGGTAGGCGACGTACGTGGTGCCGTTGCGCTTGACCAGGGTCGGGCCGGAGATGTCGGTCACGCCGTCGGGCCCGGGATTGACCAGCGGCTCCTGGCTGAACTGCCAGCCGTCCCAGCCGTTGGGGGACCAGCCGTAGAAGATGCGGCGGCCGTTCTTCACGCCCATGAAGACCATCACGTACTTGTTGCCGCGGCCCGGAAGGGCGTGCTCGAAGACCCGGGCGTAGGAGGTCTCGGAGGTGCCGGAGATCAGGCGGGTGCTCAGGATGGCGGTCTCGTTGGTGAAGGTGATGCCGTCGGAGGAGCGGGCCACTCGGGTGACGGAGTTCTCGCCGTGGAAGTAGCAGAAGAACTGCTTGGTCGAGGCGTCCCAGGTGACGTGCGGCGAGGACACGTGGCTGACCGTCGTGGTCGGCAGGTATCTGTCGATGATCGGGTTGCCGCTGTAGTCGTGGAACGGGCCCTCCAAGGTGTCGCTGAAGGCCACGCAGATGCCGCCCGGGTTCTCGTGGGGGGCGTAGTACAGGTAGTAGCGCGAGCGCGGGTTGCTGAGCTTGTCCTGCACTCCTCTGATGCAGGGGAAGATGAATTCCCCGGTGAGGTTGTAGTGCAGGGGCAGGGCGAGCGCGTCACGCACGTATCGGTACACCGGCAGACCCGCCGGCTGAGCGACGGCCTGGGCGGTGGCGGGGCGGGCGGTGAGGCCGGCGGTGGTGGCGGCGCCCAGGGTCGCGGCGCCCAGAGCC
>NZ_QNFZ01001023.1 GCF_003313395.1 Nonomuraea lactucae
ACCGCCCCCCCGACAGGGCGGTCCCGGCCACCGGTCCGACCCCGGTAGATCGTCTATCGCCGTTGCGCGGGTGGCATCTCAGGCAGGCGAATGGTCACGCAGCCCGGCCCCTGCTTCGAGACTGAGTCGTGGCATTCTGGAGGTTTTTACGGACGGCGCCCGTTGCCCATCGCCTCCTCGGCCACGGTCCTGACCCCGAGGACCAGCCCCGCGAGATACAGCACCGTCCCGAAGCCGAGCAGGAAGCCTTCCAGAGTGTTCCCGCTCTTGGTGGGCGGGGTGAAGAAGGCCGCGACACTGCATATCGTGGCGACTATGGCCCCGGCAAAGGCAAGGGACATCGTGACGCTCCGGTTGTTGAAGGCGACCAGGGCTCTGTCATTGGCAATGCCGAATATCGCCAGCAGTCCGGCGATACCGGCAATCGCTCCGGTCAAGGTCTTGGCCACATCGTCGAGCCGTCTGTCCAGCACATCATGATCTACCATTTACGGGCTCTCTGATCCTGCGATGTGGCGGCAGCGCGCATGACCCTACTGCGCGGAGCCCTTCGAGCACCGGTCCTGCTGGAACCCTGCGAGCACCAGCGCATAACCGCCGGGAATGCGAATGGTAACGAATCCCAGGTCGACCGCGGAACAATTCCATCGCGGCTGCCGACAAACAGTTCGCCAAATCCTGCGCCGCTCTGGACCTATGATGATGATGGTCCCGCAGCGGCCGGTAACCCCACCAGCACGGAAACGGCCCGGCATCGATCACGATGCCGGGCCGTGTGTTCCCGTTCTGTTCGGACTGACGTCGCTCAGATCGCCAGGCCGGAAGACCCTGCCGTCACACGTCGTAGTAGAGCTCGAACTCGTGCGGGTGCGGGCGCAGGCGGATCGGGTCGACCTCGTTCTCGCGCTTGTAGGCCACCCACGTCTCGATCAGGTCCGGCGTGAACACGCCGCCTTCGAGGAGGTAGTCGTGGTCGGCCTCCAGGGCGGTGAGGACCTCGGGCAGGGAGCCCGGGACCTGCGGGACCTGGCGGGCCTCCTCCGGCGGGAGCTCGTAGAGGTCCTTGTCGACCGGCTCCGGCGGCTCGATCTTGTTGCGGATGCCGTCGAGGCCGGCCATCAGCATGGCCGAGAACGCGAAGTACGGGTTGCACGACGGGTCGGGCACCCGGAACTCGATGCGCTTGGCCTTGGGGTTGGAGCCCGTGATCGGGATGCGCACGCAGGCGGACCGGTTGCGCTGGCTGTAGACCAGGTTGACCGGGGCCTCGTAGCCGGGCACCAGGCGGTGGTAGGAGTTGACCGTCGGGTTGGTGAAGGCCAGCAGCGACGGGGCGTGCCTGAGCAGGCCGCCGATGTAGTAGCGGGCCGTGTCGGACAGGCCCGCGTAGCCGACCTCGTCGTAGAAGAGCGGCGAGCCGTCCTTCCACAGCGACTGGTGGCAGTGCATGCCGGAGCCGTTGTCACCGAAGATCGGCTTGGGCATGAACGTGACCGTGTGGCCGAACTCCAGGGCCGTGCTCTTGATGATGTACTTGTAGAGCATCAGGTTGTCGGCCGTCTTGAGCAGCGTGCCGAACTTGAAGTCGATCTCTGCCTGGCCGGCCGTGCCCACCTCGTGGTGCTGCATCTCGACGTCGATGCCGCACTCGATGAGGTTGCGCACCATCTCGGAGCGCAGGTCGGTGAAGTGGTCCATCGGCGGCACCGGGAAGTAGCCGCCCTTGTAGCGCGGCTTGTAGCCGAGGTTGCCGCCCTCGGTGGCCTTGCCGGTGTTCCAGGCGCCCTCGATGGAGTCGATGTAGTAGTAGCCGGCGTTCTGCCTCGTCTCGAAGCGAACGTCGTCGAATATGTAGAACTCGGCCTCGGGGCCGAAGTAGACCGTGTCGGCGATGCCGGTGCCCTTGAGGTATTCCTCCGCCTTGCGCGCCACGTTGCGCGGGTCGCGGCTGTAGGCCTCACCCGTCAGCGGGTCGTGCACGAAGAAGTTGATGTTGAGGGTCTTGTGCTGGCGGAACGGGTCCACCACGGCGCTCGTCGGGTCGGGCAGCAGAAGCATGTCGGACTCGTGGATGGCCTGGAAGCCACGGATGGACGAGCCGTCGAACATGAGACCGTCGGTGAAGACGCTGCCGTTGAAGTTCTCGACCGGGAAGGTGAAGTGGTGAGTCGTCCCCGGCAGGTCGGTGAACCTGACATCGACGAACTGCACCCCTTCGTCACTGATGAACTTCAGGACGTCGTCGGCGGAGTTGAACACTCTCGAACCTCCCTGGGGACTGATATCAGACCGACGCTAAGTCGTGGCCGTTTCCGCTCGGTGTCCCGATTGTTTCGCACGTGTTAAGCGCGTCAGGTCCCCTCTGACCTGGAGCACCCTCCCTCGTCGTCCGGCTCGTCGTCCAGATCGTACGGATCCGACGGCGCGCCGGTGCCTCCCACCTTGTCGGGCGGGGAGTCGTCGTAGAGGGGATGGACGAAGGCGTCCTCCACGTCGCAGCGCACCGGTGTGCTGGTGTAACCCCAGTCCTTCACCCAGAGCGCCGGCCGGCCGTTCACGCGGTGCGCCAGCACGGTCCCCGTGGCGTGGAGGACCACCCGGATCGTCGTGCCCGGCTGGCCGGGCCGGTGCACGGCGTACACGATCAGGTGGTTGAGCCTGATCTTGACGCCGGGGGCGCCGTCCTGCCTGGCCGCGGCGACGGTCGCCGTGCCGTCGACCTTGATGACGGGGGTGGAGAGCTCGGCCGTCCTGGGGGCGAAGCTGGCCACCCACCTTCGGGTGTCGAAGCCGTCCCCCCTGGTGTCCAGGTGCTCGCGGAACCACGGGCGCTGCGAGCGGTCGAGCGCCCTGACGAAGGCGTCGGGCCGGCCGCCCATGAGGGTCCGGCGGTCCAGGTGAGCTGCCGCCAGCAGCTCGCGAGTCCGATCCAGCGCCCTGGCCACGTCCTTCTCCGGCAGGCCTCCCAGCGCCCTCGCCCGCGGCATCACGAAGCCGGCCGCGCCGTCGGCGTACCGCTCCGCGGGCGATCCGACGAACGGGCCGGCGGGCCTGCCTCCTGCGGTCACCGGCAGCGTCTCCTCGGGCACCGGGCCGGCCTGCGGGGCGGGCATGGACAGCAGGTCGGGGCGTAAGGCCACGACCAGCAGGCCCGCGCAGACCACCGCGATCACCACGGCGGCGGAGCGCAGTCCCCTCCCCAGCCGTCGGGGCTGTCCGGGCTGTCCGGGCTGTCTGGGTGGCCTGGGTGATCTGGATGGTCTGGGCGGCCGTGCCCCCTTGCCGGCCGCCGTCCGCATCCGGCGCCGTTCGCCGGCGCCGATCTGTGAGACGAGCTCGTTGAAGCGCGCGTCAAGGTCATCCCCGTCTGGCATGCGGACCATGATGACCTTGATACGACGCGGTTGGGTCACGAAGGCGCGGCCTGGGCCGTGAGCCGGACCGCTCTTCCCCCCGGATACCGTGGAGGGCATGAGCAGCAACGAGCCGCGCTGGACGCAGACCTGGCTGGGCGGCATGAGGGCGGCCGGGGTCGACCTCGGCTATCCGGGGGAGCGGCTGGGCCTGCCCGAGGAGGGCAGCGGATCGATCGCCGGGTGGGGCCGGCGGATCGCCGCGCTGGTCATCGACTGGACGATCTGCACCTGGGCCGTCACGCGGCTGCTGCTCGGCATCGACCCCGCCGTGTCGCCGTGGGTGCCCGCGGTCGTGTTCGCGGCGCAGTATCTCGTGCTGGTGGCGCTCATGGGCCAGACGTTCGGGCACCGGCTGGCCGGCGTCAGGGTGGCCGCGATGGACGGGGGCGACCCTCGGCTGCTGCCCGTGCTGGTGCGCACCGTGCTGCTCGCCCTGGCCGTCCCGGCGCTCATCTTCGACCGCGACCACCGCGGCCTGCACGAGCGGGTGTCCAACACCATGGTCGTGCGGATGTGATGAAGCCGTAGCCGCACGCCTCGTTGACAACGTTGTCGTACCGGGATCTTCTGTTGACAACGTTGTCAGGAGGCGTCATGCGCAGATCTCAAGCGGTCGTGGCGGTCGCCGCCGCCGTACTCGGACTCCTCGGCTTATCCGGCGTGGCGGTCGCTGATCCGCCACCGCCCGGAGCGGTGGCGACGGACCCGCCACCGTCACCCCTTCCGTCGGACGCGCCGTCCGCGGCGCCCACGCAGCCCGCGCCGATCGAGGAGGTGACCCCTCCGCCGGGCGCCCGCCGCACCACCCCCAGAACCGATACGGCCCCGCCGGGCGCGCTGTTCCACTCCTCCTTCGAGATCGGTGACCCCCAGCCCGCCTGGCTCAACACCGTCGAGGACGGCAAGCAGGCCGAGGGCGTCACCGGCAGCACGACGGGCGGCATCCCCGGCAGCATCACCGACGAGGTCGTCGACGTCGCCGCCAGCGGCGAGCACGCGGCCGCTGGCGAGGTCAAGGAGAACCTGCTCGACGGCGACGTCAACACCAAGTGGCTGGTGTTCGCAGGCACCGGCTGGGTGTCGGTGAAGCTCGCCAAGCCCATCAAGGTCGTCAGGTACGCCCTGGCCTCGGCCAACGACGCGCCCGAGCGCGACCCGCGCGACTGGACCCTGGAAGGCTCCGCCGACGGGCAGAGCTGGACCGCCGTGGACACGCGGGCCGGCCAGACGTTCGACGGCAGGCTGAAGACCCGCGAGTTCGAGGTGGCCACCCCCGCGCCCTACCTGCACTACCGGCTGAACGTCACCAGGAACGGCTCCGGCGGCATCGTCCAGCTCGCCGAGCTGCAGCTCAGCGACGGCGATAGCACGCCGAAGCCGCCCACGGCCATGCGCAGCCTGATCGGCCCCGGCCCCGCCAGCGGCTACACGGCCAAGCCGCGCGCCGGGTTCACCGGGGTGAAGGCGCTGCGCTACTCCGGCAGCACGACCACCGACCGGGGCGGGCACTCAACGAACAAGGTGTTCGAGACCGACATCGAGGTCACCGGCGAGACCGAGCTGTCGTACCTGGTGTTCCCGGAGTTCACCGGGGCCTCGCTGAGCTACCCCAGCACGTACGCGAGCGTGGACCTGGCCTTCTCGGACGGCACCTACCTCAGCGACCTCCGGCCCGGGGACCAGCACGGCATCACCCTGCGGGCCAGGGCGCAGGGCGAGTCCAAGACCCTCTACGCCGACCAGTGGAACCTCAAGCGCGCCCGCCTCGGCGACGTCGCCAGGGGCAAGCGGATCAAGCGCGTCCTCGTCGCGTTCGACGCGCCCGCCGGGCCGCTGCCCTTCAAGGGCTGGGTGGACGACATCACGATCGCCAACACAACGCCCGCCGAGGTCACCAGCCTGGCCGACCACGTCGTGACCACCCGGGGCACCCACTCGACCGGCGGCTTCTCGCGGGGCAACAACTTCCCGGCCACCGCCGTGCCGCACGGCTTCAACTTCTGGACGCCGGTCACCGGCTCGGGCTCCAACTCCTGGCTGTACGAGTACCACCGCAACGGCAACCCGGACAACGTGCCCACCCTCCAGGCGTTCGCCGCCAGCCACCAGCCCAGCCCGTGGATGGGCGACCGGCAGTCGTTCCAGGTCATGCCCTCCCTGCTGCAGCGGCCGAACCCGGACCGGGTCGCCCGGGCCACCCCGTTCCTGCACTCGGGCGAGACGGCCAGGCCGTACTACTACGGGGTCGACCTGCTCAACGGCATCCGTACCGAGATCGCGCCCGCCGACCACGCGGCGATCTTCCGGTTCACGTTCCCCGGCGACGGCGGCAGCCTGATCTTCGACAACTACAACGACAGCGGCGGCCTCACCGTCGACGGCGGCGTGGTGACCGGCTACACCGACGCGCGCAGCGGCCTGTCGGCGGGCTCCACCCGCATGTTCGTCTACGCCGTCTTCGACCGGCCGCCCACGGCCGGTGGCAAGCTGACCGGCGCGGGCCGGGACAACGTGACCGGGTACGTGGCCTTCGGCGCCAAGCAGGTCACGATGCGCATCGCCACCTCGTTCATCAGCGTCGAGCAGGCCAGGCGCAACCTGGAGCTGGAGGACGGCACGTTCGACGAGGTCCGGGCACGGGCGGAGAAGGCGTGGGAGGACCGGCTCGGCGTCGTCGAGGTCGAGGGCGCGAGCCGCGACCAGCTCACCACGCTCTACTCCAGCCTCTACCGGCTGTTCCTCTATCCGAACTCGGGCTTCGAGAACACCGGCACCGCCGCGAGCCCCGCCTACCGGTACGCCAGCCCCGTCTCGCCGAGGACCGGGCCGGACACGCCCACCCGGACCGGGTCGAGGATCGTGGACGGCAAGATCTACGTGAACAACGGGTTCTGGGACACCTACCGCACCACCTGGCCGGCCTACTCGCTGCTGTCGCCGCGGGCGGGAGAGCTGGTGGACGGGTTCGTCCAGCAGTACCGCGACGGCGGCTGGATCGCCCGGTGGTCCTCGCCGGGCTATGCCGACCTCATGGTGGGCACCAGCTCCGACGTGGCGTTCGCAGACGCCTACGCCAAGGGC
Source organism: Nonomuraea lactucae (assembly GCF_003313395.1). Taxonomy (GTDB): domain Bacteria; phylum Actinomycetota; class Actinomycetes; order Streptosporangiales; family Streptosporangiaceae; genus Nonomuraea; species Nonomuraea lactucae. The sequence goes on from NZ_QNFZ01001023.1 coordinate 6,498, forward strand.
GTGCGCGGCTTCGACGCCAGGTCCGCGTACGCGGCGGCGCTGAAGAACGCCACGGTCGTGCCGCCGACCCCGGCCGTCGGCCGCAAGGGCCTGCAGACCTCGATCTTCCGCGGCTACACCGCGCTGGACGAGGTGGGCGAGGGGATGTCGTGGGCCCTGGACGGCTACATCAACGACCACGGCGTCGCCAACATGGCGAATGCCCTGGCCGCCGAGGCCACGGGGGCGGAGAGGGCCAGATACCTGGAGGAGGCCGAGTACTTCCGCAACCGGGCGCTCAACTACGTGAACATGTTCGACCCGGCCGTCGGCTTCTTCCAGGGCCGCGACTCCAGGGGCAGGTGGCGCCACCCCAAGAGCACCTACGACCCTCGCGTCTGGGGCTACGACTACACCGAGACCAACGGCTGGAACATGGCCTTCCATGCCCCCCACGACGGCGCGGGCCTGGCCGCCCTCTACGGCGGCAGGGCGGGCCTGGCCAGGAAACTGGACGACTTCTTCGCCACCCAGGAGACCGCCACCTTCCCCGGCTCCTACGGCGGCGTCATCCACGAGATGCGCGAGGCCAGGGACGTGCGCATGGGCCAGTACGGCCACAGCAACCAGCCCTCGCACCACATCCCCTACATGTACGACCATGCCGGGCAGGCGTGGAAGACGCAGGCCAAGGTCAGGGAGGTCCTCTCACGCCTGTACCTGGGCAGCGAGATCGGGCAGGGCTACCCGGGCGACGAGGACAACGGCGAGATGTCGGCCTGGTACGTCTTCAGCGCCCTCGGCTTCTACCCGCTGCAGGTCGGCAGCCAGGACTACGCCGTCGGTTCGCCGCTGTTCACCAAGGCGACCGTGCACCTGCCCGGCGGCGGTGACCTGGTCGTCAGGGCTCCGGGCAACAGCGCGAAGAACGTCTACGTGCAGGGCCTGAAGGTCAACGGCAGGCCGTGGGCCTCGACGTCGCTGCCGCACGACGTGCTGGCGGCGGGCGCCGTACTGGACTTCGAGATGGGGCCCGAACCGTCCGCGTGGGGTGAGCCGCCGGCGTCGATCACCCCTGACGGTGAGACGCCCCGGCCGCTGCGCGACATCCCGGTCACCGGGGGACCGGCCGCCCTGTCGGACGACACGTCGGCCACCACCACCCCCATTTCCGGAAATATCACGCTCAAGGCGGGAACGCGGGAGAAGGTGACCTTCTACACCCTCACGTCGGCGGCGGCGAACGCCCCCGCGTCGTGGAAGCTGGAGGGCTCACACGACGGCACGGCATGGACGGTGATCGACCAGCGGGCTGGGCAGACGTTCGCCTGGGCGAGGCAGACCCGGCCGTTCAAGATCGCCCAGCCGGGCCGTTACGCCCACTACCGGCTCACCGCCTCCGGCTCCCTGGCCGAGCTCGAACTCCTCGCCGCCCCCGACCCCACCTGCACGCGCACGGTCGACGTCACCCACCAGGGCCCCCTCACGGTCGGCTCAGGCGTCACGTGCCTGGCGGCGGGCGCGACCGTGACAGGACCCGTCGTGGTACGGAAGGGCGCCTCGCTCGTGGCGCCGGCCGCGGTCACGATCGGCGGTCCGGTCACCGCGGCGGGCGCCGAGCGGGTGGTGCTGGTGGACGCCTCCGTGGGCGGTCCCGTCACCGCGACCGGCGTCGCGGAGGTGTCCGTGGAGAACTCCAGGATCGGCGGGCCGGTCGCGTTCGTCCGCAACCAGGGACCGGTGATCAGCGCCAGCACGCTGAAGGGGCCGCTCGCCTGCACGGCGAACGACCCGCCGCCCCTCGACAACGGCCTGGCCAACACGGTCGGCGGCCCGTCGGCCGGGCAGTGCGCCCGGCTGTAGCGGGAGGCGTCAGGCGTACCGGGTCCGGCTCGGGACCCGGTGCGCAGCGCGCCGCCGGACCGCCGCTACGGCCGGAGGGTGGTGAAGATGGCGGTGCCGGGGAGGTGCCTGCCGCGCAGCGGGCTCCAGCCTCCCCACACCCTGTCGTGCCCCTCCGGCCACTCCGGCTCCAGCAGGCCCGCGACGGCGAGGCCGGAGGCGACGATCAGGCTCACCCAGTCGCCCATCGTGCGGTGGTGCTCGACGTACGCCGGTGTGCCGTCCTCGTCGTGCTCGACGTAGGGGGAGCGGTCGAAGTAGGAGCGGTCGCAAGTCAGCCCGCGCGGTCCGGGGTCGTCGGGGAACGCCCAGCGGATCGGATGGCTGACGGAGAAGACGAACGCGCCGCCCGGCCTGAGCACCCGGCGCACCTCGCGGAACACCGCGAGCGGGTCGGCCACGAACGGCAGAGCCCCGAACGCCGAGCAGGCCAGGTCGAAGCTGGAGCCGGCGAACGGCAGCGCCTCGGCGTCGGCCTGCACCACCGGCACGCGCAGGCCGGTGGCCTCGTCGATGCGCCGGGAGTGGCGCAGCTGGCGGTGCGACAGGTCGAACGCGGCCACCTCGGCGCCCCGCGTCATCAGCCACCGCGCGCACTGCGCGGCGCCGCAGCCCACCTCCAGCACCCGCCGCCCGCGCACCTCGCCCAGCAGGCGCGCCTCGGCCTCGTCCACGCCCTCCGGGCACCACACGAAACCGGTGTCGCGCAGGAACTCGCCGTGCTCGACCTGGTAGTCGTCGGCGTTGCCGTCCCACCAGCCGCGGTTGGCCCGCGACGAGACCGACGGCACCAGCGCGTCACGGGGCCGCACGGCGCTAGCGCATCTTGGGGCCGCGCGGCATGCGGGCGCCCTTCGGGATCGGGCCCTTGGGCATCGGGACGTTCTTCGGCAGCGACCGCAGGCGGTCCTTCACCTCGTTGACCGCGGGCTTCTTCAGGTTGCGCGGCAGCTTCATGACGTGCCGCTGCAGCTTGGCCAGCGGCACCTGCCCCTCGCCGTCACCGCACTGGATGTCGTAGATCTCGACGCCCAGCACCACTCGCGCTACCCGCTTCTTCTCGGCGGCCAGCATCTTCGCGACCCGGCTGCCCGGCCCCTCGGACACCAGCACGACGCCCGGGTGGCCGATCACCAGGTGGATCAGGTCCTGGTCGCGGTTGACCGCGATGGCCGGGGTGACCTGCCAGTTGCCCCGCATGCCCTGCAGCACCGCGGCGCCCGCGCCGGTCTGGCCGTGCAGGATCGAATACTGGGCGCGCTGCGCGAGCTGCCCGAACACCACCAGGCCCACGGTGATCGCCGCGAGGACGCCGAGGAACAACGAATACCACAGGTAGCCCGTGACCAGGCCGATCACGACGACCACAGCCAGCGTGCCGACCGCCGACAGGAAGACGATCGGCATCCCCTTGGGGTTCGCCTGCTTGATGACCTGCGCGATCATGCGGAGCTGCTTGATGCGCCCCGGCTTCTCTGGATCCACGGACTTCGCCATGCTCTGAAGGATACAAAGCAACGGGTGACGAAAGGAAAACGTTACCTGCGGTGACAGGCGGCGGTGGTGGCCGTCGGCTGACCGGCCGCCGGCACGCGGCCGGTCAGGCCGACTGGCGGGCCTCGATGGCCTGCTGGTAGAGCCTGCCCGCCCGGTAGGAGGAGCGGACCAGCGGACCGGACAGCACCCCGGCGAAGCCGATCGCCTCGGCCTCCGCCTGCAGCTCCACGAACTCCTCGGGCTTGACCCAGCGCTCCACCGGGTGGTGGCGCGGCGTGGGCCGGAGGTACTGGGTGATCGTCAGCAGGTCGGTGCCGGCGGCGTGCAGGTCGCGCATCGCCTCGACGATCTCCTCGCGGGTCTCGCCCATGCCCAGGATCAGGTTGGACTTGGTGACCAGGCCGGCCTCGCGGGCCGTCGTGATCACGGCCAGCGAGCGGTCGTAGCGGAACGCCGGCCGGATGCGCTTGAAGATGCGCGGCACCGTCTCGACATTGTGCGCGAACACCTCAGGCTTGGCGGAGAAGACCTCCTGAAGCTGCTCACGGTCGCCGTTGAAGTCGGGCACCAGCAGCTCGACCCCGCAGCCGGGCAGCAGCGCGTGGATCTGCCGCGCGGTCTCGGCGTAGAGCCAGGCGCCGCCGTCGGGCAGGTCGTCGCGCGCGACGCCGGTCACCGTGGCGTAGCGCAGGCCCATCTGCTGGACCGACTCGGCCACGCGGCGCGGCTCGTCCTTGTCGTACTCCTTGGGCTTGCCCGTGTCGATCTGGCAGAAGTCGCACCGCCGCGTGCACTGGTCGCCGCCGATGAGGAACGTCGCCTCTCGGTCCTCCCAGCACTCGTAGATATTGGGGCAGCCGGCCTCCTCACAGACCGTGTGCAGGCCCTCGCGGCGCACGAGCGACTTGAGCTCGGTGTATTCGGGGCCCGTCCTCAGCTTGGTCTTGATCCACGGGGGCTTGCGCTCAATGGGGGTCTCGGCGTTGCGCACCTCCAGGCGGAGGAGCTTTCGGCCTTCAGGTGCAACGGTCACGGACCCAGCTTACGTCTCCCGCCGAGCCGGAACGCGCGAGGGGCGCCCGGCGCGGACGGGGGCTGAGGTCGCCGTCACCCGCGCGCGGTCTCAGGCGCGCAGCAGGTCTTCCTCGTGCAGGTCGAACGGTTCCAGGCCGAGCGCCTCCGCCAGCCGCTTCTCCGCGATCGGCAGGACCTCCTCGACCACGATCCGCCTGCCCGTCTCGGCCGACAGCGTCGAGACGCCCACGTCGGGGATGCCGCACGGCACGATCCGGTTGAACCAGCGAGGATCGTTGGCGCAGTTGAGCGCGAGCCCGTGCATGGTCACCCCGCGCGAGACCCGGATCCCCACCGCGCCCAGCAGCCGGTCGGGCAGCCCGAGGCTCGCGTCGCCCGCCGCCCACACGCCGCCGCGCCCGGTCACGCGCCGGGCCGTGACGCCGAAGTCGGCGCAGATCTGGATCATCGCGTCCTCGAGGCGGCACACGTAGCGCGTCACGTCGCCGACCGCGACGATCGGGTAGGCCACGAGCTGGCCAGGACCGTGCCAGGTGACGCGTCCGCCCCGGTCGACGTCGATCACCGGGGTGCCGTCGGAGGGGCGCTCATGGGGAGCGGTGCGGCTGCCCGCCGTGTAGACCGGCGCGTGCTCCAGCATGAGGACCGTGTCGGTCAGCTCACCGCCGACCCGTTTGCCGTGCACCCGGCGCTGCAACGCCCAAGCCTGCTCGTAGGGGACGTCGACACCGAGGCGGACGATGGCTAGTGCGTGGGGATCGACCCCGTGCTTGGGGCGCATGGGACCATTGTGCCGTTCCGTCACCCATGAAGGGTAATTCAGGAGGTCAGCAGCCGAGGCTCGATCCTGAACTCCTTCACGCCGCCGGTGCCGTCGTGCTCCAGCCGGTAGGCGTACGAGCCGGGCTCGGTCGTCACCGCCTGGATGAACTCGGCGCCCACGTAGTGCAGCCCGACGCCCTCGTCGGCGGCGTAGCCGTCGGGCAGCTCGCCGCTCGCGACCGACTGCTGCAGCAGCGGGCGGCGCTGCGGCTCGGCGTTGTAGTGCACCCCGCAGGAGTAGGGCAGCAGCGCCAGCCCGTCGGCCCACACCCGCAGCTCGGGGCCGAAGGAGTCGGTGTTGCCGCCGACGTGCCAGCACAGCGCCCCCGCGCTCTGCCCCGACAGCACCACCCCTGACCGCCACGCCTCCTCGAACGCCTCGTCCAGGCCGTGCAGCCGCCAGAGCGCCATCAGGTTGGCCACGCTGCCGCCGGAGACGTAGATCATGTCCTGCTCCAGGATCCATGCCCGAGGGTCAGGCACGTTCGGCATGGGGAACACGGTCAGGTGGCTCACCTCGACGTCCCACCCGGCGAACGCCCCGTACATCTTGAGCAGCCACTCTGAGCTGTCACCGACCGCGGTGGCGACCAGGCCGAGCTTGGGCCGGTCCTGGCCGGTCAGGTCGAGGCCGTAGCGCAGCAGGGGGCTCGCCTCGACGAACCCGTATCGGTCGGTCGGCCGGAACGAACCGCCGCCGATGGCAAGGATGTGCGACTGCCCGGACCTCGTCATGTCGGTGTCTCCCGCGTCTGCTCTACGACGGACAGCACCCTAGAGTACGGCCCGTAGCGCCTCGTCGAGACCGCTATGGGCGAAGCCGTACCCGCTGTCCTGCAGCTTTCGCGGCACGATCCGGTGGCCGTGCAGCAGCGCCTCCCGGGCGAACTCGCCGAGCCCCGCACTCAGCGCGAACGCCGGGACCGGCATCGGCAGCGTGCCCTTCCGCAGCGCCCTGCCGAGGGACCTGGTGAACTCGGCGTTGGTGACGGGGGAGGGGGAGGTGAGGTTCACCGGCCCGGACAGCTCCGGACGCTCCAGCACGTGCAGGGTCGCGCCCACCCAGTCGTCCTCCGAGATCCACGACCAATACTGCTTCCCGGAGCCCAGCGGCGCGCCCAGCCCGACCCTGAAGACGGGCAGCATCCGCCCGAGCGCCCCTCCCCGGCCGCTCAGCACCAGCCCGGTCCGCAACCGCACGGTCCTGACGCCCAGTTCCTCCGCCTCCCGGGCCTCGCCCTCCCACCGCTCGCACAGGTCCGCCAGGAACCCCTCGCCCTTCCCGGCCTGCTCGTCGACGACCCGATCCCCGGTGTCGCCGTAGAAGTCCACGCCGGAGGCCGACACCAGCACCTCGGGCGGCCTCGACAGCTCCCGCAACGCGCCCACCAGCGTCCGCGTGCCCTCCACCCGGCTCCGCACGAGCTCCCGCTTGTAGGCGGCGTTCCAGCGCTGCCCGGCGATGGGCGCCCCGGCCAGGTGCACCACGCCCCGGACCCCCTCGATCGCCGCCGGGTCCAGCCCGCCTCCGGACGGCTCCCACACCCTCTCGTCGGGCCCCCGCGGCTCCCGCCGTACCAGCGTCACCACCCGCTCACCACGCCCGCGCAACTCGCGCACCAGCGCCCCACCCAGCAACCCGGACGCCCCCGTCACAACGATCATCCCGGCCCCTTTCCCGTTTTCTCCGCATCCATCATCTACGGCACAGCTGCTGGCCGCGATCGCGTTCAAGTGCAACAACACCGCTTACCGGCCGGTGATGGACGCCCTGGACTGGACCTGCTGCAGCGCTACGCCGACATCCCGAACACCACCCGCCACTACGACGCAACGGAGAACGTCCCCCATCCAAGGGGTAGTACCGGACGGCTGGTTGGAAGCGGTCGTCGACGCCGACGGCACCATCGAGCGGGCCTCCTACGAGCTGTGCGTGATCGTGTCGCTGAAGGACGCGCTGCGCCGCCGCGAGATCTACGTCCCCGGGGCCGGGCCATTTTCGCGGAGAACTACGCGGCATAACGTCGCCGAATACGGCGAGCCCGCGTAGTCACGGGGAAGCTACCTGGCGGCTGGGACAGGTTCGGGAGCGGGGAGGGCCCTGACGCTCAGCGCATCGAGGGTCTCATCGCGCTGCTGACCTCGGCGGGGGAGCGCTGAGGTCGAGACAGTTACCGCTTCCGGACTGCGTAGGTCAGGTGGGTCACTCGCTGCGTCGGCTCCGCGCGGACCTGCTCCAGGGCCACGCGGCCCGCGTCCACGCCCTCGAACAGGCGGATTCCGGAGCCGAACAGCACGGGTGACAGCGCGATCGAGAACTCGTCGACCAGGCTGGCGTTCACGTACTCCAGGATCGTCGCGCCGCCGCCCGCGATGCGGACGGCGCGGTCGCCAGCGGCCTCGCGGGCCAGGTCGAGCGCGGTCTCGATGCCGTCGTTGACGAAGTGGAAGGTGGTCCCACCCGGCCGCTCCCAGGGGTCACGCTTCTCGTGCGTCACGACGAACACCGGCGTGTGGAACGGCGCCTCCTCCGGCCACATCTGCTCGCCGGCGTCGAACATGCGCTTGCCCATCACGCTCGCGCCGGTGCGCTCGAACGTCTCCCGCACGATGTCGTTGTCGCGCCCTTCCTCGCCGCCCTCGCCGAGCTTCAGGTTCTCCCGGAAGAACCGCTGTGGGAAGATCCACCGCTGCAGTTCCATCCACTGCCGCCCCATCAAATCTCCGAGGGACTCGGGTGCGATGAAACCGTCCAGCGACATCGACACGCTGAAGAACACCTTCCCGGCCATCATCCCTCAGCTCCCTTCCGAACGATCTCGGTGACGTAGGCAGCCAGGTTGCTCAGGGTCTGCTGTCCGCCCTCGATCGCGTGGTATTTCTCGACCGCTTCGTCGCGCAGCTCCTTGGTGGCGAACACCGTGCGCATCTCGATCCGGGTCGCCGCCCCGTCGGGCGCGAACACGAGGACCGACTCGAAGGAGTTCGGGTCGCCGCGGTATTCGCCGTGCAGCAGCGCGATCCCCTCCGGCGGGACGATCTCGGTCCAGGTGATCCACTCCTGGTAGTCCGTCCCGTCCGGCCCGTGCATCACGAAGTCCCACTCCCCGCCGACGTGGAACTCGAAGGACCGCGTGGTGGTGGTGAACCCCTCTGGCCCCCACCACCGCGACAGGTGCCGCACCTCGGTGAACGCCTCGAACACCAGCTCCCGTGGGGCGTCGATGACCCGGGAGATCATAATCTCGCGGTCGGCCGTCGCGGACTGCGCCGGCGCTCCTTGTCCCGTCTCGCTCATCAGTTACTTCCTTCCTGACTTGCCTGCTTGAGGTCCTGCACGTAGGCGTCCAGCCGGTCGAAGCTCTCGTTCCAGAACCGCTCGAACCCGCCGGTCCACTCGTGGACCGGTCGCAGCCCGCGGGCGTCCAGGCCATACAGGCGCTGCTTGCCCGCCTTACGGTCCCGCACCAGCCCGACCTCCCGGAGCACCCGCAAGTGCTTGGACGCCCGCGGCTGGGTCATCCCCAGCTCCTGGGCCAACTCGGTCACCGGCCGCTCACCCGCCCGCAGCAGTACCAGGATCTCCCGGCGCTGCGGCTCGGCGATCGCGTTGAAGACGTCCGACGTCGTCGCTGCTCGTGCCATGGCCGCTATCATATGCCGATATCGGCATACGTCAATCCAGAGGAATCAGGCGGGTCTTGTCAGATGACGATCGTGACCCTTGTCAGCGTCCACGCCGCGATCAGCTTCTCCGGCTCCCACTCCCGAAGCACCCGAACCCGATCATGAACCGCAATCATGATCTCTCACCCCGCTACTTGGCGGCTGGGGGCATGTTCGGGAGCGGAGGGTCGTTTCGGGGCCAATCTGCGGGGGACCCACCTCCCAAGATCACAAAACGGGGCAGGAGGGGGAACAGTACGGGCAGGAGGCAAGCCCTTCCCATTGGCCATCCACGGTATGCCCCGTTTTGAGATCTTGGCCCCAAAGACCTCAAGTCCCGTCTGCCATCGCCCAGGGGAGCCGAGCAAACCGGCTTCAGGAGGTCAAGGCCGCACGTATGTGATCAGCCTGAGGATCAAGAACGAGGCGGCCTTGACCCCCTGCAACCGGCCCGCTCCCCAGGGAGACGCCCGCTGACCGCCGGGTGGCGGGCCGCCGCAACGCCGCCCAGCCGGCCGTCTGGGCGGTCATACGGCTCACCATCGCCGAGGTGATGGGGGAGTGGGGTGCGGCGCGACCCCGCGTTTCTGGGGTGGGGCCTACGCGAGCTCAGGTGGCGGGCCGACGCGGGTCTTGGAGGCCGTGGCGACGGGGGTCTGGAGGCGGTGGTGACGGGGGTCTGGAGGGCGGTGGTGACGGAGTCTGCCACGGCGCCCGGCCCTGTGCGGGGTCAGCGGGCGTCTTCCTGGAGCCCCCGGCCACGTGCGGTGGGTGGCGGCCTACTCGGCTGTGCCGTAAGGAAGAGCCGTACAGGAAGAGCCGTACAGGAAGAGGGGAAGAACGGCTCCCGGTGCCCTGGGCGGGCACCGGGAGGGGTGGGTCAGGCCAGGCCGAGCTGGGCCTCGAAGCGGCCCTCTTCGAGGCGGCGCTTGACCGTCGTCAGGAAGCGGGCGGCGTCGGCCCCGTCGACCAGGCGGTGGTCGTAGGTGAGCGCCAGGTAGACCATCGAGCGGACCGCGATGACCTCACCCTCGGCGGTGTCGATCACCACAGGACGCTTGACGACGGCGCCGGTGCCGAGCATGCCGACCTGCGGCTGGTTGAGGATCGGCGTGTCGAACAGGGCGCCGCGGCTGCCGGTGTTGGTCAGCGTGAAGGTGCCGCCGGTGATCTCGTCGGGCGTCACCTTGTTGGCGCGGGTGCGCTCGGCGAGGTCGGCGGTCTTGCGGGCCAGCCCGGCGAGGTTGAGGTCGCCGGCGTTCTTGATGACGGCGGCGATCAGCCCGCGCTCGGTGTCGACGGCGATGCCCAGGTGCTCGACGTCGAAGTAGGTGACCTCCATGGTCTCGTTGTTGATCGTCGCGTTGAGCTTGGGGTGCTGCTTGAGCGCCTCGATCGCGGCCATCTCGAAGAACGGCATGAACGACAGCTTGACGCCCTCGCGGCGCAGGAACTCGGCCTTCGCCCGATCGCGCAGCCGCGCGATCTTGGTGACGTCGACCTCGACGACCGTGGTGAGCTGGGCCGCGGTCTGCAGCGACTCGACCAGCCGCTTGGACATGGTCTGCCGCAGGCGCGACATCTTCTCGGTGCGTCCGCGGAGTGTGGTGTCGACCTCGACCGCCTCGGGCGCGACGGCGACCGGAGCCTGGGGCGCTGCGGCGGGCGCGGCCGGAACGGCCGCGGCG
>NZ_QNFZ01001025.1 GCF_003313395.1 Nonomuraea lactucae
GGCTCGCTCGGCACCCCGGCCACCGCGGGCGCCTGCAGAGCCGACGACGTCGCCACGGCCTACCAGGAGGCGCGGCGCTGCGCTGAGGCGCTCATCGCCCTCGGCCGGGCCGGGGACGGCGCCAGCGCCGCCGAGCTGGGCTTCGTCGGCCTGCTGATCGGCGAGGGCCGCGACGTGCGGGGCTTCGTCCGGTCCGTCCTCGGCCCCGTCATCGACTACGACGCGCGCCGGGGCACCGCCCTGGCCGAGACGCTCACCGCCTACTTCGGCACCGGCGGCTCCCCCTCGCGTACGGCCGAGGCCATGCACATCCACGTCAACACCGTCACCCAGCGGCTCGACCGGATCGGCCGGCTGCTCGGGGACGGCTGGCTGGAGCCCGAGCGCGCCCTGGAGATCCAGCTCGCGCTCCGCCTGCACCGGCTCGGCCACACATCCACGCTCTAGAGTGTGGGCTTCGCCCCCATATGAGTGACGCCCGTCACTCCCTAGCGTGACGGCATGGCCACTTCCATCAAGAAGGTCGTCGGTGCGAGCCTGATCGGCACCACCATCGAGTGGTACGACTTCTTCCTGTACGGCTCGGCAGCCGCCCTCGTGTTCAACAAGCTGTTCTTCCCCGAGGCCGATCCCCTGACCGGCACGCTCCTGGCCTTCCTCACCTACGCGGTGGGGTTCGTCGCCCGCCCCCTCGGCGGCCTGGTGTTCGGCCACTTCGGCGACCGGGTCGGCCGCAAGACGCTGCTGGTGGTCAGCCTGCTGATGATGGGCGCCGCCACGTTCCTGATCGGCTGCCTGCCCACCCACGCCGCGATCGGCGCGGCGGCCCCGATGCTGCTCACGGCCCTGCGCCTGGTGCAGGGCTTCGCGCTGGGCGGCGAGTGGGGCGGGGCGGTGCTGATCGTGTCCGAGCACGGCGACGCGAGCAGGCGCGGCTTCTGGGCCTCCTGGCCGCAGGCCGGCGCCCCGGGCGGCAACCTGCTCGCCACCGGCGTGCTGGCGGTGCTCGCGGCCTGGCAGTCGGACGAGGCGTTCCTGAGCTGGGGCTGGCGGGTGCCGTTCCTGCTGTCGGGCGTGCTGGTGCTGATCGGGCTCTGGATCCGGCTGTCCATCAGCGAGTCGCCGGTGTTCCAGCAGGCCGAGCCGGAGGAGACGGCGCCGATCATCGGCGTGCTGCGCCACCACTGGCGCGACGTGCTCACGGCGATCGGCGCGCGGCTCGCGGAGAACATCTCCTTCTACCTGATCACGGTCTTCGTCATCACCTACGCCAAGGCGAACGGCATCGCCAACTCCACGGTGCTCAACGCCGTGCTGATCGGCTCGGCTGTCCACTTCGTCACGATCCCGCTCTGGGGCGCGCTGTCCGACCGGGTCGGCCGCCGCCCGATCTACCTCGCGGGCGCGGGCGGCATCGGTCTGTGGATCTTCGCCTTCTTCCCGCTCGTCGACACGGGCAACTTCCTCGCCATCACGCTGGCCGTCACCGTGGGCCTGCTCTTCCACGGCATGATGTACGGCCCGCAGGCGGCCTTCTTCTCCGAGCTGTTCGGCACCAGGATGCGCTACACCGGGGTGTCGATCGGCGCCCAGCTGTCCGCGATCGTGGCCGGGGCGCTGGCCCCGATCATCGCGGTCGCGCTGCTCAAGGGCTTCGGCAGCAGCCTGCCGATCTCCGTCTACCTCGGGCTGGCGGCCGTGCTCACCCTGATCGCGGTGTTCGCCGCCAGGGAGACGCAGGGCCGCGACCTCGCCGAGAGGGTCCACGCGTGAAGGTCACCACGCCGAGGCTCACGCAGCACGTCGCGACGGTGGAGGGCAGGACGGGAGAGCCGGTGCTGTTCGTGCACGGCAACGTCTCGTCCTCGGCCTTCTGGCTCGACACCATGGCCGCGCTGCCCGTCGGCTACCGGCCGCTCGCGGTGGACCTGCGCGGCTTCGGCGAGAGCGATCCGGCGCCCGTGGACGCCACGCGGGGCCTGCGCGACTTCTCCGACGACCTGCTGGAGCTGGTCGACGAGCTGGGGCCGGCCGGGGTCCACCTGGTCGGCTGGAGCCTCGGCGGTGGCATCGTCCTGCAGGCGCTGCGCGAGCGCCCCTCGGCGTTCAGGTCGGTCACGCTGGTGGCGCCGATCTCGCCGTACGGGTTCGGCGGCACCGAGGGCCCGGACGGCAGGCTCACCCACCCCGACGGCACGGGGTCGGGGGCGGGCGCGGCCAACCCCGAGTTCGTGGCCCGCCTGCGCGCGGGCGACCTGTCGGACGAGTCCCCTGCCTCACCGCGCTCGGTGTTCCGCGGCGCGTACGTCGCCGGCCCGGTGGCCGGCGAGGACCGCTACGTCGAGGCCATGCTCACCACCCGCGTCGGCGAGTCGAACTACCCCGGCGACGCGGTCACCTCGGCCGAGTGGCCGGGCGTGACCCCCGGCAAGCACGGCGTGCTCAACGCCGCCGCCCCGACCAACTTCCGGCTGGACGACCTGCACGAGATCGAGCCCAGGCCGCCCATCCTCTGGATCAGAGGCGCCGACGACGTGATCGTCTCCGACACCTCCCTGTTCGACCTGGCCCACCTGGGGGCGCTCGGCGTGGTGCCCGGCTCCCCCGGCACGCCCGCCCAGCCCATGCTGGCCCAGACCAGGGCCGTGCTCGACCGCTACGGCCGCTACCGGGAGGCCGTGCTCGACGCCTGCGGCCACAGCCCGCACCTCGAACGCCCCGCCGACTTCTTACGCCTGCTCTCCGGGCACCTCCAGGAGGCCTGATGCTCCTCGCCCTGACCCTGGCCGCGAGCCTGCTCACCCCGGTGCAGCCCGCACCGGACCTCACGGTCCCCGGGGCCGAGCGCACCGTCACGGCCGGCCTCGACGACCTCACCACGGCCGGCACCACCCGGACCGGCCACACCGACCCGGCCGACTGGGCCGGTCTCCACTCGTCCAGAACCGTGAACCCGACGGGCGTGCCCGGCATCCAGATCGACGGCTACTTCCCCGACACCTCCACCACCAACGCCACCCACGGCTGGAACCACGACTCCCAGTTCGTCATCAGGCTCCCCGAGAAGTGGAACGGCGGCCTGGTCGTCACCGGCACCCCCGGCAACCGGGAGCAGTACGCCAACGACTTCACGATCGCCGACTGGGTCCTGTCCAAGGGCTACGCGTTCGCCGCCACCGACAAGGGCAACACCGGCCTGAACTTCCACACCGACGGCCTCCTCCCCGGCGACGCCATCGCCGAGTGGAACCACCGCGTCACCCAGCTCACCGTCGCGGCCAAGGCCGTGGTCAGGCAGAGGTACGGCAGGCAGCCGCGGCGCACGCTCCTGGCCGGCATCTCCAACGGCGGCTACCTCGTCAGGTGGCAGCTCGAGAACCGCGGCCGGCTCTACGACGGCGGCGTCGACTGGGAGGGCACGCTCTGGCGGGTCCAGGGCGACAACCTGCTCGACTTCCTGCCCAAGGCGCTGAAGGCGTACCCCGACCCGGCAGGGGTGCGGGCGGCGGGCTTCGCCGAGGGGTCGGAGTTCCTGTGGCCGTTCCACCGGCAGTACTACTGGGAGCTCACGACGCAGCTCTACCAGAAGGAGCTCGACCCCTCCTACCAGGGCACGGCCGCCGACTACGACTACCACGCGCGCAGGCCGTACGCGGCCGTGGCGAGGATCGCGCTGACCGGCCGGATCACCAAGCCGCTGATCACCCTGCACGGCACGCTCGACTCGCTGCTGCCGATCTCCCGCGACAGCGACGTGTACGCGCGGATGGTCGGCCCGTACCGCCCCTTCCGCTACCACCGGGTCGAGGGCGGCAACCACCTCGACGGGCTGGTCGACACCCACCCGGACACGCTGAAGCCGATGCTGCCGGCCTTCAGGGACTCCTTCGCCGAGCTGGAGGAGTGGGTCAGCCGTCGAGCCCCCGCAGGTCCTTGAGGTCGCCCGTGTCCTTGAGGTAACGGTGCTTGCCCGCGCGTGCCAGCCGCACGATGTGCCGCGCGCCGGGCAGGCGCCGGCCGATCCGGTGCAGCACGGTGTCCCTGCCCAGCGGTGAGCGGCGTGCGGGGGCGATGGCGGCGGTGGGGCGGACCGCGATCCTCCCCCTGCGGATCTCCAGCCCGAACCGGAGCCCCACCTCGTCGTCGGCGGTGCGCAGCGACGACATCCAGGCCCCCGGCCCGAGCTCGTCGGGCCCCGGCATCACCCGCTTGACCGGCACCTTGGCCACGAGCTGGCCGGCGATCTCGCCGGGCACGCCCGGTTCGACCAGCGCCGGCGCGGACACCTCGCGACCTCCCCTGGCCGCGGTGCGCAGCACCAGCTCCACCGGCGGCCCGCCGCTCGGCGGCACGTACGGCACGGGCAGCACGACGTACAGGTGCCCGTCCTGCCGCCTGACGGTGACGCCGGGAGACACCAGCGCGATCGACTCGGGGAACGAGCGCGGCTCGACCGCCAGGCCCAGCTCTCCGGAGTCGCTCCAGCAGGGCACCACCAGCCGGGTCCTGGGCTGCTGGGAGAGCACGCCCAGGCAGTTGAGCGGACCCTCCGGGCGGCGCACCCGGCTCCTGGCCTGGTGCGCGCCGCCGTACATGCGGACGTGCACCTCCCACTGCCCCGGCCGGAGCGGCTCGCCCATCGCCGCCGCGGTCACGTCCACCCGCGCCTCGCCGACGATCTGCGCACGTGTGTGGCGGCGTCCGTCCTGGATCCGCTCGACCCGGTACGCCACGGGCAGGAAGTGGACGACGCCCGTGTCCGCGTGCCGTACGTAGACCTCCAGGCGCGCCCGATCGACGGCGGAGGTGACGTCGGTGACGTCGTCGCGCAGGAGGCTCGCGTCCACCGAGCGGGGCGGGATCCAGAACAGCCGATCGCCGTCGGCGCGGAACCTCGTGGGCTGGCCGTCGCCGCCCAGGACCTCGACGGTCAGCCCGAGCACCAGCACGTGCGCGTCCCAGCGGACCTCGGTCAGGTCGGCGCGGAGCCCGGCGCGCCTGGAGGAGTTGGCCAGGATGACGAGCTGGTCGAGCCGCCCGGCGCGCAGCAGGGTGGCCACGGCCCGGAGCTGGACGGGCAGGTAGCGGTCGAGCCGCTCGGGAAAGCGGTCGAGGACCAGCCCGCTGTAGAGCCGGAAGTGCAGGCCCCTGTCGATCGACGAGCCGGCGAACCTGCCGCCGAGGAACGGCCTGAGCACGGTGGAGCGGAACCAGTAGGCGTACATGCGGTCGCGGTGGCGGCCCTCGCCGACGTAGGCGTCGATGTCGTCGAGCAGCGACCGCAGCTCGGCGATGACGGTGCGCGGGTCGTCGTCGGGCTCGGCGCGCTCGCCCAGGTGGCAGCAGACCTGCTCGGCCAGGATGGCGATGACCTTGGCCTGGAGGTAGGCGCGCACCACGAACGCCTGCTCGGCGATGTGCCCGCCGGGCACGGTGTAGCCCAGCTCGTGCTCCTCCAGGAACGCGCGGCGGTAGAGCTTGTGCGGGGTGAGCAGGGCGAACAGCCGGTCGCGCAGGATGTCGGCACGGCCCCGGCTCTGCTGGAAGGCGCTGACGGGCGGCCCGGCGTCCCGGACGAGGCGGCCGACCAGGACGTCGGCGTCGGTCTCGACCGCCCGGTCGTACATCCGGGCCAGCGAGTCGCGCTCCAGCCGGTCGCCCTGGTCCATGAGGAAGACGTAGTCGCCCTGGGCGGCCGCGATGCCGACGTTGCGGCCGCGCGCCGGCGAGCCGGTCTGGGGAAGGTGGAGGACGCGGACGTTCCCGCGGACGGCCGCGACGGTGTCGAGGCGTTCGGCGATCCCGTCGGTGGACCCGTCGTCCACGAAGATCACCTCGTACTCCTCCGCGGGCAGTGTCTGCTCCAGGACGGAGCGCAGGCACGCGTCGGCCGTATCACCAGGATTGTGGACATCGACGATCACGCTGACCTTCACACCCATGCGGCCAGCGTGCGCCCGCCGCCATCAGCAGGTGGGACGGCTTGCCGATTAGGGAAGGAAAGATGACCTGTTAGTACCAACCCCTGGACTGAGAGTGGCCCCAGGCGCCGCAGGGGGTGCCGTAGCGGCCCTTGATGTAGCCGAGGCCCCACTTGATCTGGGTGGCGGCGTTGGTCTGCCAGTCGCCGCCCGCGCTGGCCATCTTGGAGCCGGGCAGTGACTGCGGGATGCCGTACGCGCCGGAGTAGCGGTTCATCGCCCGCTCGTTCCAGCCGCTCTCCTTCTGCCAGAGCCGCTCCAGGCAGCCCCACTGATCGGCCCCGAAGCCGAACGCGCTCAGCATCGCCTTGGCGGTGGCCTTGTTGCTGCCCGGCGAGGGGTCGGTGCCCGGCGGGAAGTTCGCGGGCGGGAAGCCGTCGCCGCCCGGCGCCTGCTTCTTGACCTCCACCCAGTCGAAGGGGTCTCCACCGCCCGCGCGCCCGTCCTTGAGCTTGTCGGCCTTGTACGCCTGGGCCGCCGCCTCCTTGAGCGCGTCGGCCTTGGGGTCGGGCGCGGCCAGGTCACCGCTGGCGATGGCGCCCAGGTCGTCCAGGGAGAGCGTGGGGGTGGCGGGGGCGTTGGCGTTCTGGACCGCGGTGTAGGCGGTGAAGCCGCCGCCGCCCAGGAGCAGCGCGGCGGACAGGCCGATGACCAGCACGCGCTTCTTCGAGGCCGGCCGTGACCTGCGGGCCGCTCGGCGCGCGGAGCGGGGGACGTCGGCCGGGTTGGGGGTGTCGGGGGCGCGGCGCTCGCTCACCTTCGGACCTGGACTCACGAGCAATGAGCTTGCCCTGTCCTGGGGGGTGGTCCGCAACCGAAACGGGACATTCGGTTGGCGTTCCGCGGATTGATCGCCTGCTTGGCGTGCCCTTTCCCTGGCGGTGTGAAATTCATCACATTCGCCGCTGGTCGCGCGGGGCACCGCAGACCCGCCCTTCGGGCGCCCGTTACCGAAGGGGGGACCGCTATCAGGCTGGCGGGGGTTCTTCGTGATGCCGTGCGTGGCCTGTCACAGTTTTGTGACAGAAGGCGGATGCAGTCCTGACCGGGAAGAATAATGTTTCGTGTGGCCGGCATCCTCCTCGTCGAAGACGACCCCTCTGTCCGTACGGCCCTCGAACTGGCGCTGACCAGGCAGGGCCACTCGATCACCTCCTACGCCACCGGTGAGGAGGCGCTCGAGCACATCCGGTCACGCCGCCCGGAGCTGGCCATCCTCGACGTCATGCTCCCGGGCATCGACGGTGTCGAGGTCTGCCGCCGCATCCGGCGGCTCGACCAGCTGCCCGTCATCCTGCTCACCGCCCGCGGAGACGACCTCGACGTCGTCGTCGGTCTGGAGGCGGGCGCCGACGACTACGTGGTCAAGCCCGTCGAGCCGAGGGTCCTGGACGCCCGGATCCGCGCCATCCTGCGCAGGGCCGAGTCGGCCGCCTCCGACCGCGTCAGCTTCGGCGACCTCGTGATCGACCGCGGCGCGCTCAAGGTGATGCTGGCCGGCAAGGAGATCCACCTGACGCCGACCGAGCTCCGGCTGCTCCTCGAGCTGGTCCGCCATCCCGGCCAGGTGCTCAACCGGCGCTACCTGCTGCGCGAGGTGTGGGACCACACCCACGTGGCCGACTCCCGCCTGGTCGACGCCTGCGTCCAGCGGGTGCGCGCGAAGATCGAGCCGCGTCCGGCCGAGCCTGTGTTCATCCACACCGTCCGCGGGTTCGGCTACCGGTTCAGCCCTCCGTGATCTGGCTGCCCACCGGGCTGCGGGCACGCCTGGTCATCACCTTCACCCTCGTGGCCGTCACCGCCTCGGTGCTCGTCGCGACCATCGGCTTCGAGCTGGCCAAGACCGCGCTGGTCGAACGGGCCGAGGACAACGCCATCGACGTGGTCACCAGGGAACTCGACCGGATCACGTTCCCCATCGGCCGGCTCCGGCCGGGCGAGGCCCCGCCCGCCACCAGGGACCTCGCCGACCTGGCTCAGGCGCTCGACGGGCCGGGCCGCAGCGTCATGGTGGAGTATCGCGACCTCACCTACTCCGACGGTCCCCTCACCATGGCCGACGTGCCGAACGAGCTCTACGGCAGGGCCAAGCGCCACCTGGTCACCCAGCGCCGGGTGATCCACAACGAGCTCTGGCTCATCGTCGGCTCCGAGGTCCACCGCCACAACGGCGCCGAGGCCGAGCCCACCGGGCTGAGGGCGTTCGTCTTCTTCCCGCTGCGCGCCGAGGAGAACCAGCTGTCCATGCTGAGGGCCCGGCTCACCCAGGGCGGCGCCGTCATCGTGCTGATCGCCCTGGTGGTCGCCCTGCTGTCGGCCAGACGGGTGCTGCTGCCGGTCAGGCGGCTGAGCGCCGCGGCCCAGGCGCTCGGCCAGGGCAGGCTCGACACCCGCCTGCCGGTGCACGGCCAGGACGAGCTGGCCGAGCTCACCGCCAGGTTCAACGACGCGGCGGCGGCTCTGGAGCTCAGCGTGGCCGAGCTGCGCTCCTTGGAGGCCATGTCACGCAGGTTCGTCGCCGACGTGTCCCACGAGCTGCGCACCCCGGTGACCGCGATGACGGCCGTGGCCGACATGCTGCACGAGGAGGCCAAGCGCCTGCCCCATGACACGGCCGAGGCGGTGCTGCTGGTCCTCAGCGAGATCGAGCGCCTGCGCGAGCTGATCGAGCACCTCATCGAGATCAGCCGCTTCGACGCCGGCACGGCCACGCTCAACCTGGAGGCGGTGAACGTGGCCGACGCCCTCCACGACTGCCTGGAAGTGAGAGGCTGGAGCGAGGAGGTCCGGGTGACCGTCTCCCGGAGCCTGACGGTCAACCTCGACCCGCGAAGGTTCGACGTCATCGTGGCCAACCTCGTCGGCAACGCGCTCAAGCACGGCGGAGCCCCGGTGCTCGTCAACGTCAGGGGCACGGAGAACGGCCTGGAGGTGAAGGTGCGCGACCACGGCAAGGGCATCCCGCCTGAGGCCCTGCCCCACGTCTTCGACCGCTTCTACAAGGCTGGCGCGGGGCGCGCCCGCAGCCAGGGCAGCGGGCTGGGCCTGGCCATCGCCCGGGCCAACGCGCACCTGCACCGCGGCACGATCTCCGTGCGCGCCCAGAACCCGGGCACCCTCTTCACGGTCTGGCTCCCGCGCGCATGAAGCGATTCCGGACGGCGGCACGCGTGGGGTCGGTGCTGGTGTCGGTGCTGGTCGTGGCCGTGCCGGCGGTGGCGGGCTGCGGCATCGCGCCCAACGACGTACAGGATCGGGCCAGGCCGCCCACCGTCGAGGTGCCGCCCCCGTCCAAGACGATCTACCTGCTGAAGAACGGCCAGCTCACGCTGGAGCCCGCCGACGTCGAGTCGGACACGGTGGAGAGCCTGCTCACGGCCCTGTTCGCGGCCTCCGGCCAGCCGCTCGGCAGCCGCGACACCGCGCTGCGCGGCTTCACGTTCGGCGGCATCGAGGACTCGCTCAACCCGGTCCAGCGCGACGAGGTCCAGTTGCCCAGGACCTCCACGCTGACGGTGTTCGTCAGGGGCGAGGGCCGGCTGTCCAAGCTGGCCAAGGCCCAGATCGTCTGCACCGCGCAGCAGGACGCCGCGTTCGAGCAGGTCAAGATCGTCCACAGGTACGGGAACCGCCCCTCCAGGACGGAGGGACGGTTCATCTGCGGAGATCTGAAATGACCTGGCGAATGATCTAGAGGGTGATGTCCTCCAGCATCTCGGTCACCAGAGCCGCGATCGGAGAGCGCTCCGACCTGGTCAGCGTGACGTGCGCGAACAGCGGATGCCCCTTGAGCTTCTCCACCACGGCCACGACGCCGTCGTGCCGGCCCACCCGCAGGTTGTCACGCTGGGCGATGTCATGGGTGAGCACCACGCGGGAGTTGGCGCCGATCCGGCTGAGCACGGTCAGCAGCACCCCGCGCTCCAGCGACTGGGCCTCGTCCACGATCACGAACGCGTCGTGCAGCGAGCGCCCGCGGATGTGGGTGAGCGGCAGCACCTCCAGCATCCCCCGGTCGAGCACCTCCTCGATCACCTCGGGCGTGGTCACCGCGCCGAGCGTGTCGTAGACGGCCTGCCCCCACGGGCCCATCTTCTCGCCCTCGGTGCCGGGCAGGTAGCCGAGCTCCTGCCCGCCCACGGCGTAGATGGGCCGGAAGACGATGACCTTGCGGTGCTGGCGGCGCTCCAGCACGGCCTCCAGGCCCGCGCAGAGCGCCAGCGCCGACTTGCCGGTGCCCGCCCGGCCGCCCAGCGAGACGATGCCGATCTCCGGGTCCATGAGCAGGTCGAGCGCGATGCGCTGCTCGGCCGAGCGGCCGTGCAGCCCGAACACCTCGCGGTCGCCGCGAACCAGCCGCACCGACTTGTCGGGCAGCACCCGGCCGAGCGCCGAGCCCTTGGTCGACAGCAGCCGCAGGCCGGTGTGCGTGGGCAGGTCCCTGGCCTCCTCCAGGTCGGCGGTGCCCTTCTCGAAGAGCGTCTCGACGTCGCCGGTGGTGACCTGGATCTCGGCCATCCCGGTCCAGCCGGACTCGACCACCAGCTCGGCGCGGTATTCCTCCGCCGCCAGGCCGATCGAGGCGGCCTTGACCCGCATGGGCAGGTCCTTGGAGACCAGCACGACGTCAGAGCCCTCGGCGGCCAGCGCGCGGGCCACGGTCAGGATGCGGGTGTCGTTGTCGCCCAGGCGGAAGCCGACGGGCAGGATGGACGGGTCGCTGTGGTTGAGCTCGACCCTGATCGTGCCGTCCCCCGCGGGCATCGGCTCGTCCAGTCGGCCGTACTGCACGCGCAGGTCGTCGAGGTAGCGCAGGGCCTTGCGCGCGAAGTAGCCGAGCTCGGGATGGTGCCGCTTTCCCTCCAGCTCCGTGATGACGACGATCGGAAGGACGACCTCGTGCTCGGCGAAGCGGGTCATCGCCGCCGGATCGGCCAGCAGGACCGAGGTGTCCAGCACGTACGTGCGCTTGACGGGCTTGGTAGAAGGGTTGCTCGAGGACACTGCCACACGTTCTCCCCCGGGCGCCCGTGGGAACGGGCACCCTGCAGACGAGGTGGGAATCGGACCGGGCCCGTGTCTCCGGCCGCTACGTGCCGTCGGCGCCGGGTCCCGGCCCCCCTCGGCAGGTGTTGGCGCAAGGACGGGCCCTCTCCGGAGTGTCCGGCCTGTGGCCGGACACTTCCAACGTTACGTTCTGGATACCCAGATGTCCCATCAGGAACCGTAACGCCGGTGTCTCGCGGCATAGTCGCGCAGCGCTCGCAGGAAGTCGACCCTGCGGAAGTCCGGCCAGTAGGCCTCATGGAAGTAGAACTCGGAGTGAGCGCTCTGCCAGAGCATGAAACCGGACAGCCGCTGCTCGCCCGAGGTCCGGATGAGAAGGTCCGGGTCGGGCTGGCCGCGAGTGTAGAGATGCTCCGCGATGTGCTCCACATCGAGCACCTCGACGAGGTCCTCGATGCTCGCCCCCTTGCTGGCGTGCTCCTGGAGGAGTGAGCGCACCGCATCGGCAATCTCACGCCTTCCTCCATACCCAACCGCAACGTTCACAATCAGCCCAGGACGGTGGGATGTCACTTCTTTCGCGTTTTTCAGGACATTGGCGGTCCTGTCCGGCAGCAGGTCGAGCGCCCCAACCGGGATGATGCGCCAGCCCTCCTCCACCAGCTCCTGCGTCACGTCCTCGATGATGCCCAGCAGCGGCTCCAGCTCCTCGCGGGGCCGGTTGAGGTTGTCGTTGGAGAGCATCCACACCGTGACGACCTCGACGCCCGTGTCGCGGCACCACGTGAGCAGCTCGGAGATCTTGTCGGCGCCCTTGCGATGGCCGGTGGCCACGTCGCGCATGCCCATGGCGCGCGCCCAGCGGCGGTTGCCGTCGATGATGACCCCGACGTGCCGGGGCATGCTGTCCTTCGACAGCTTGGTCTCCAGCCTCCGTTCGTACAGCCGGTAGACCAGGTCGCGCAGGCCCACGGAGTCCCTCCCCAGCGGTGCTGTGCCGTCAGGTCGAATGACCTAACAGGCAATTATCACCGCGTTTCGCCCGTGCCCGCCCACCCAACCGGATTCCTGGGAAGATCTTCAACCGGATTCCGGGCCAGACCCCGGCCGCCCAGGCAGCCTTCGGCCTCGTCCACCAGCTCTCGCACGAACTGGGCCAGCTGCGCCGAGGTGAGCACGGCCCGCATGCCGACGCCACCGGAACCCCACGCCTCGACGAAGGCCCGGCGGGTCAGCCGCCACTCGCCCCGCCGCCCCCGCCCGGGGACCCAGAGCGGGATCGTGCGGAGCTGGCAGCGCAGCTCACCGCCGCCGACCACACTCGACCTCGTACGATACCGGAACGCGAACAGCTCGCTGTCCGGCTCCTCACCGGGGAACCTGTCGTCGGGATCCGGCCAGCGCCCCGCCGGCCCGCGTCCGGCGCGCGCGTCGTCCACGCCGCGCGCCAGGCGCGCGAGCAGCCAGCCACACCTCTCACCCACGGTCCCGTACGGCGTGCCGTCGCGCCGGAGCTCCAGGGTGACCTCGTAGGGCATGCCGACGCTGTCCGTGCACGCGACCGGCGTGACGGTCAGGAAAGATCCATCGACGCAACGTAGTCCTCCCACGTGGGAGGCATATCCATCTCAAACTTCGCCAAACCCGTAAAAGAGGCCAGCAGTCTCACCGAGCACACGTGCCTTATCGGTACCACCGAGCAGGGCGGACGTCACCCGCCACACCGTCTGGTAGTCGGACGCCAGCAGCGCCACCGGCCAGTCGCTGCCCGCCATCAGCCGCTCGGGCCCGAACGCCTGGATCGCGTGCTCCACGTAGGGCCGCAGGTCCTCCACGGTCCAGTTCGCCTGGTCGGCCTCGGTGACCAGCCCCGACACCTTGGCGTGCACCAAGGGGAACGCGGCGGCGCGGGTGAGCTGCGAGGCCCACGGCTCCCACTCCCGGTCCTTGATGCGGGGCTTCGACAGGTGGTCGATGACGATCTTCAGCGTGGGGTGGCGCTCGGCGATCGTGACCACGTGGTCGAGGTGCCGGGGCAGCAGCGAGACGACGTCGAACGCGAGCCCCGCCTCGGCGAGCAGGCCGAGCGACTCCAGGACGGTCTCCTGGACCACCCAGTCGGGGTCGGGCTCGTCGTGGATGAGGTGCCGGACCCCGCGAAACTTCGGATGTCTGCGGTAGCGGGCAAGGGCCTCCGCGGCCTCCGCGGGCCGCGCCAGCGGCACCCAGCCGACGGCCGCGGCGATGAAGTCGTGCGCGTCCGCCAGCGCGAGCAGGGCGTCGGTCTCCGCGTAGGAGTCGGCCGCCTGCACCAGGACCGTCGCCTCGACCCCGGCCGCGGCCAGCTCGGGCCGGAGGTCCTCGGGGCGGTAGGTCCTGTGCAGGACGCCCAGCTCGGGGGTCAGCCACGGGTACTCGCCGGTCTCGAGGTCCCAGAAATGCTGATGCGCGTCGACAATCACCCAGCAAACATAGGATCTCTGGCCATGTCGGATCAAGGGCCGCCTCACCAGTACGGCCGGCCGCGCGGTGCGGGGCCGGCCGTGCCGGACGAGCTCAGGACAGGCGCTTCAGCAGGGCGTCGTACTCGTCCCACAGTTCCTTGGGCAGGTGCGAGCCGAAGGTCTCGAAGTGGGCCCTGATCAGCTCCGCCTCCTCCCGCCAGACCGCGGGGTCGACGGTGAGCAGCGTGCGCAGGTCCTCCTCCGCCAGGTCGAGGCCCTCCGTGTCGAGCGTCTCGGGCACCAGGCCGAT
Source organism: Nonomuraea lactucae (assembly GCF_003313395.1). GTDB lineage: Bacteria > Actinomycetota > Actinomycetes > Streptosporangiales > Streptosporangiaceae > Nonomuraea > Nonomuraea lactucae. Next base: position 13,746 of record NZ_QNFZ01001025.1, read on the forward strand.
CGGGGTGGGCACGGCGTGCGCCGCGCCGTTGAGGCGGTCCACGATCCACTTGAGCACGCGGCTGTTCTCGCCGAACCCGGGCCAGATGAAGCGGCCGTCGGCGTCCTTCCGGAACCAGTTGACGTAGTAGATGCGCGGCAGCCGGGCGCCCTCGCGGCGGCCCGTCTCCAGCCAGTGGCCGAAGTAGTCGCCCATGTTGTAGCCGCAGAACGGCAGCATCGCGAACGGGTCGTAGCGCAGCTCGCCGACCTTGCCCTCGGCGGCGGCGGTCTTCTCGGAGGCGACGTTGGCTCCGAGGAAGACGCCGTGCTCCCAGCTCAGCGACTCCGTCACGAGCGGCACCGCGCTGGCGCGGCGCCCGCCGAACAGGATCGCCGAGATGGGCACGCCCTCGGGATCCTGCCATTCGGGTGCGATGGTCGGGCACTGCGAGGCCGGGGTGGTGAAGCGGGCGTTCGGGTGGGCCGCGGGCTCGCCACTGTCAGGGGTCCAGGAGCGGCCCTTCCAGTCGGTGAGATGCGCCGGGGGCCTGTCGGTGAGCCCCTCCCACCACACGTCGCCGTCGTCGGTCAGGGCGACGTTGGTGAAGATGCTGTTGCCCCAGAGCGTCCTGACCGCGTTGGCGTTGGTGATCTGGCCGGTGCCGGGCGCGACGCCGAAGAACCCGGCCTCGGGGTTGATGGCGCGGAGCCTGCCGTCGTCGCCGAAGCGCATCCAGGCGATGTCGTCGCCGACGGTCTCGACCTTCCAGCCGGGGATGGTCGGCTGCAGCATGGCCAGGTTGGTCTTGCCGCAGGCGCTCGGGAACGCGGCTGCGATGTAGCGGGCCTCGCCCGCCGGCGGCGTGAGCTTGAGTATGAGCATGTGCTCGGCCATCCAGCCCTCGTCGCGGGCCATGGTGCTGGCGATGCGCAGCGCGTAGCACTTCTTGCCGAGCAACGCGTTGCCGCCGTAGCCGGACCCGTAGGACCAGATCTCGCGCGTCTCGGGGAAGTGGCTGATGTACTTGGTGGAGTTGCACGGCCACGGCACGTCACGCCGCCCCGGCTCCAGCGGCGCGCCGACGCTGTGCACGCAGCGGACGAAGTCGCCGCGCCGCTCGATCAGCCGCAGCGCCCGGTCGCCCATGCGCGTCATGATCCGCATGGACACCGCGACGTACGGGGAGTCGGTGATCTCCACGCCGAGCTGGGAGATCTCGCCGCCGAGCGGGCCCATGCAGAACGGGACGACGTACATGGTCCGGCCGCGCATGCAGCCCTTGAAGAGCTTGCCGAAGGTGTCGCGCATCTCGGCGGGGGCGATCCAGTTGTTCGTCGGGCCCGCGTCCTCCTCGCGCTCCGAGCAGATGAACGTGCGGTCCTCGACCCTGGCGACGTCGCTCGGGTCGGACTTGGCGTAGAAGCTGTTGGGCCGCTTGACCAGGCGGGTGAACGTGCCCTGCTCGACGAGGAGGTTGGTCAGGCGTGTCCACTCCTCCTCCGAGCCGTCGCACCATTCGATCCGGTCTGGCTGGGTAAGGGCAGCTATCTCGCTCACCCATGCGACCAATTCGCCATTCGTCGTGGGAGCGGGAACTTCTACGGAAAGGGACACGGCTACGGCTCCTCCACAGTCTTCAGGGCCCAGTCATCATCAACGACGAAGCGGCGCGAAAGCCAATTGGCATAGACCTGTTTCGACGCGCCCGTCGTCGCAGGCTGCGGCCTTGACGATTGGGGAAGCCTACCCATATCGAACGCCTTTAAAAGGAAGAAATCCGAGCACTGGTATAGGCCAATGAGCCTGGTCTAAACCAATTCAGCCAGAGGTTTAAACCATTTCCCGGCCGGTTTCTCCTGCGTGGTCTCAGGATTCGACGTCGGGCCCGGCGGCGCGAACGCGGTCGACATGCCGCAGAGCGTCCCGCAATTCGGCCAGCCACGTGTCGGTGTTTCGCCCGACGAGCCGCACGCACCACGCCAGCGCGTCGCTGCGGCTGCGGGCCACCCCCGCGGCCACCAATGTGTCCAGGACCTGGCGTTCTGTCTGCCGGAGCCGGGTCATCACCGGCACGGACAGCGTGGTGAACATCACACTCTCGCCTCCGCAGACGACGCCCCACGACACCTTCTGCTGGAACCTCCGCTCGGCCTCCCGGGCGATGGCTATGCGCTGCTCGCGCGTCTCCTCCCTGAACCGCCTGATCAGTCCGTCGACGAGGGCCGGCCGCTCCTCCTCGGGCACGTCCGCCGCGGGCTCGGGCAGCGTGCCGAGCACCGCGATCTCCTCGCGGTCCCTGACGATCTCCGGCGCGCCGGTGAACCAGCCCTCCGGGAGGCGCCCGGTGAACCAGGCGCGTGCCTGCGCTGTGGCTTCTTCGCTTTCCATGTAATCAGAATTACATGGTTGCGCGGAAAATGCACGAGCCGGAGCCATGGCCTGACGGACTGATCTCGCTTACCTGACCTGGGCCGCGACGGCGGGGCTCACCCGGACCACTCCGGCCAGGTTGCGGGTGTGCACGGGGCTGATCTTGATCACGTCACCCGTGCGGGGCGCCTGCAGCATCTTGCCGTCACCCCAGTAGATGGCCACATGGGAGATGTAGCCCGGATTGGTGGGGTCGAGCCGCCAGAAGATGAGGTCGCCCGGCTGCATCTGGTTGAACGGCACCTGCGGCCCGGACACCCACTGCTGGTGCGTCACCCGGGGCATCCGCACCCCCGCCTGGGCGAAGGCCCACTGCACCAGACCGGAGCAGTCGAAGGTGTCGGGCCCCTCGGCACCCCACACGTACGGCCTGCCGAGCTTGGAGGCCGCCGCCCTGAGCGCCGCGGTGATCTGCTCGCCGGACATGAACGAGCCGGCGGGATAGGCGCGCGCCCTGGCCTGCGGCGGCGGAAGCACCGGGTTGACCGTGGCCACCTGGGTGCCCTTGGGCAGCGCCTTGAGCACGCTCGCCCGCAGCCTGGCCGAGTCGGCCTGGGGGGCGCTGATGATCAGCGCGTTGTCGTGCGGCAGGCCGAGCGAGCGGCCGGTCTGCCTGGAGACGACCGCGTCCACCGCGCCGAAGCCGGTGGTCGCGTACGCGCCGATGCGTAACCGACCGGCCGGACCCGCGACCCGGCTGTGCAGCTTCAGCCCGCCGTCGGTGCCCAGCACGAACGACACCGCCACGTCGCCCGCCGCCACGTTGTTCCACAGCGGGTCGGAGGCCGCCGTGACCTTGGGCGTGTAGGCGCGGAACGTCGAGGGGTCGACGCCCAGCGTCTGCACGCGCTTGCCGTCGAGCATGATGGACGCGGCGTCGGCCAGTTCGAGGGCCGTGACCCCGCGCAGCCGCGCGACCCTCTCCAGCAGCCGCCTGGTGAACGGCTTGCGCGTCACCACGAACAGGTTGGGCTTGCGCAGCCTGCCGAGCGGCTTGACCGGCTGCGCGGTCGTGCCCTCGGCCACCAGCGACTGACTCGGAGAGGGACGGGGCTGCGCCGTCGCCGCCCGCTCGCCCGGCGGCACGCGCCGCGCCTGCGGCGGGACCCTGCCC
>NZ_QNFZ01001024.1 GCF_003313395.1 Nonomuraea lactucae
GTGCTACCTGGCGGTGCTCGCGCTCGACCGGGCGCTGACCGGCGCGCGGTCGCCGCGCGGCGCGGGCCGGGTGCGCTGGGGGACGGACGCGAGCAGCCGTTCGTGACATCGGTTCAGGGCTTCGGCAGCAGGTCGTAGGTCCGGATCGTGCCGAACGGCGGCCCGAGCGGGTCGGGCTTGAGGTGGATCGTCCGCAGGTGCCGGAAGCGGCCGGTGCCCAGCAGGTACGGCTCCTCCAGCGGGTTGCCGTAGATCAGCCTGACCGGTCGCGGCGCCCGGTCCGCCGACTCCAGCAGCCGGTCGATCACGTCGCTGAAGATCCTGCCCCGGAACGGGTTGTTGAAGAACGCCACGGTGACGTCGTCGGGGATGTCGTAGTCGAGCACGTCGGAGGCGATGAGCTCGATCTCGCCGCAGCGCCTGCGCACCCGCATGGTGCGGATGTTGTCGCGGGCGATCCGGGTGAGCTCCTCCGACAGCTCGACGCCGATCACCTTCCTGAACGGGTAGCGCGACGCCTCCACGATCACCCGGCCCATGCCGGAGCCGAAGTCGATGAAGACGTCCCCGTCGCCGACCTCCGCCCTGGGCAGGGCCCGGCGCAGCGCCCGCCAGTTGAGCGCCGCGTAGTAGACCCGGTCCTCGCCGTCCAGGCCGATGTCGGCGAGGTCCACGCGCTCGGCCGTGCGCACGCCGTACCTGCGCTCGTACAGCAACTGGCCGACGCTGCGCCGCAGCCACGTGTATGCGCTCATGAACTCCCTTTCGGACGGGCGGCTCGTCGGCAGGCGGCCTCGTAGGCGGCGAGCAGGGCGGCGCGCGAGTTGTCCCAGGACAGCGGGCCGCTGACCCGGGCCTGCCCGATCTCCCCCATGCGGCGCCGCTCGTCCGGGTGGTCCAGCAGGTGGGAGATGAGCTTGGCGAACTCCGACTCGTCGTTGGCCCGCGCGTACACGGCCGCATCCCCGGCGGAGACGCGGGCCTCGCGCAGGTCGAAGGAGACGATCGGCCTGGCCATCGCCATGTACTCCATGATCTTGTTCATGGTGGAGACGTCGTTGAGCGGGTTGAGCGGGTCGGGGGAGAGGCAGACGTCGGCGGTCGACAGGTAGCGCAGCAGGTCCTCGTCGGGGATGCGGCCGGTGAACTCCACCAGGTCAGACAGGCCGAGCTCCCGCGACAGCGCCACCATCGCCTCGAACGTGTCGCCGCCGCCGACGAAGACCGCGTGCCAGTCGGCGCGGCCCACCTCGTCGCGGAGCCGGGCCAGCGCGCGCAGCGCGTAGTCCACGCCGTCCTGCGGGCCCATCACGCCGAGGTAGCACAGCAGGTACGGCTTGCCGCGCCGCGCCGCCTCGTCCGGCGCCACCTGGTGGAAGCGCTCGACCGCCGGCGCGCTGCGCACCACGAACACCTCCTCGGGCCGCTTGCCGCCCCGGGTCAGCGCCACCTGGCGGTAGCTCTCGTTGGTGGCGATGACGACGTGGGCGGCCCGGTAGGTCAGCCGTTCGAGCCGGCACACCGCGCGGAAGAGCAGGTCACGCCCCCTGCCGAACCGAGACAGGTACAGCTCGGGCACCAGGTCGTGCTGGTCGAAGACGAACCGCGTGCCCCTCCGGGCCAGCCGCCTGGCCACCAGGAAGAACAGGTCGGGCGGGTTGCAGCCGTGCACCACGTGTACCGGGCCGATCCGCCTGGCCAGCCGGAACGTGTGCCAGAGCGCCGAGCCGTACTCCCTCAGGTAGCCGGCCGGGCCGCCGGTCGCGGCCCTGAGCGGGTAGCGGTGGATGGCGACGCCGTCGATGACCACCTCGGCCTCGGTGTCCTGTCTGGCGCCCATCGGGCAGATGACGTGGACCTCCCAGCCGGCGTCGCGCAGTGCGGTGCTCTCCTGCCAGACCCGCCGGTCCATCGGCACGGAGAGGTTCTCGACGAGGATGAGCGCCCTCCTGGCGCGGCTACCAGGCAAGGCCCACGTATCCCGGTGTCGCCCGGCGCGCGTCGGCGTCGGGCAGGCGGACGAGGTCGATGATGGCGCGGGCGCCCGCCCTGCCGACGGCGTCGAGCACGGCGGGCTCGACGGAACCGATGACGCACACGTCGGCGTGCTCCAGCACCTCGTCGGCGGAGGTGGTCAGCAGGTCGCCGAGGTGGGGGAGGCGCTGGCGGATGTAGTCGCGGTTGGCCCCCATCAGCCGCGACAGGGTCACGTTCTGGTCGTAGATGCGCAGGTCGTACCCCTTGCCGAGGAGCCGTTCGGCCAGCTCCACCAGGGGGCTCTCGCGCAGGTCGTCCGTGCCGGGCTTGAACGACAGGCCGAACAGGCCCACCTTGCGGCTGTCGGCGGCCACCACCAGCTCGAAGGCCCGCTGCAGGTGCGCCTCGTTCGACGGCAGCACGTGCGACAGCAGCGGCACCGAGACGTCGGCCCGCTGAGCCGCGTAGACCAGGCCGCGCAGGTCCTTGGGCAGGCACGAGCCGCCGAACGCGAAGCCGGGACGCAGGTACGCGGGGCTGATGTTGAGCTTGTGGTCGGCCAGGAAGACGTCCATGACGGCGTGCGAGTCGAGGCCGAGCGCCTGGCAGACCGCCCCCAGCTCGTTGGCGAAGCTGATCTTCAACCCGTGGAACGCGTTGTCCGCGTATTTCGTCATCTCGGCGACGGCCACGGGCACCCGGAACACCTCGCCCGGCAGGCCCGCGTACAGGCTCGCCACCAGGTCGCCCGTGGCGGGGTCGCTCTCGCCGATGACCGTCCTTGGCGGCTCGAAGAAGTCCCGCACACTGCTGCCCTCGCGCAGGAACTCCGGGTTGACCGCGACGCCGAAGCCCGTCCCGGCCCGCAGCCCCGACGCGCCCTCCAGGATCGGCACGAGCAGCCGCTCGCACGTGCCCGGCAGCATCGTGCTGCGGAACACCACCGCGTGCCCGCGCTCACCCCCTCCACCCGGTGGGGCCAGGGCGGCGCCGATCTGCTCGGCCACCCGTTCGAGGTGGCGGGTCGACAGGCTGCCGTTCGCCGCCGAGGGCGTGCCGACGCAGACCAGCGAGACGTCGCTCGCCCGCACCGCCGCCTCGGCGTCGGTGGTGGCGCGCAGCGCCCCCGCCCGCACCACGTCCGCGGTCAGCTCGCCGATCCGTTCCTCCACGACGGGCGCGCGGCCCGCCGAGACCAGCTCCACCTTGGCCGGGTTCACGTCCACGCCGACCACCTCGTGCCCCATTGAGGCCAGGCAGGCGGCGGACACGCAACCGACGTAACCGAGTCCGAAGACGCTGATCCTCACAGTGCGGGGCCCTCCTCAGTTGGGAACGTGCCGTAACCTGCGCGCGAGCCGTCTCAGGCCGGGCCCGAACGGCGAGCCCCTGGCCGCGGCGGCCAGCGTGTCGCGAGCCCCGCGCAGCGCCGGCCGGAGCCATCCCTTCGCCACCAGCCCCTGGCACACGACCGTCTCCCCGGTCTTGGCCCGCCGCTTGTACTCGTCGTCGCCCCGCCCCAGGTCGATCCGGGAGACGCCGAGCCGGGGAGCCGCGGCCACCAGCTCGCGCAGCAGCATCCAGCCGGGCGCGAGGCCGGCGAAGGCGGGGTCGTAGACCGGGAACCACCAATGCAGCACACCGCCCGAGCGCATCCCGAAGTGCGCGGCCACCAGGTGCGGGCCTGCGTACAGCGTCGACAGCACGCCGCCGAAGGCCGCCTCGCGGGTGCTCAGCAGCCGGTGCAGCAGGTCGACGCGGCCCGGCTCGGCGAAGTAGTCCCTGGCCCCGGTAGCCGCGTACTGCGCGCGTTTCAGCTCCACCACCCGGTCGAGCGCGCCGGGGTCCGGCGCGTCGGCCACGAACCGCACCGGGCCCAGCGTGCGCTCCGCCTTGGCGGTCCGCCGCCTCGCCTGCCCCATGTTGTCCCTGCCGGTACGCGACGCCCGTCCCAGGTATCCGTCGAGCCCGCCCGTCGTGTCCACGTACGGCGAGACCCGCCGCGAGGAGATCCACGGCTCGAAGCCCGCGCACCCCTCCACGAGATGGTCGAACTCCAGCGCGCGCACCCCGGCGCCCAGCAGGTCCAGCGGCCGGAACGCGGTGCCGGGCGCGAGCAGCGGCCCCTGGAAGTCGGCCCCCGGCCAGCCGACGGGACGCAGCAGCGAGCCGTCCCGGTGGCACGGCAGCAGCGCGGCGATCTCGCCCCGCTCGTCCCTGGTCACAGCCACCTGGACGGCAGGGCCGCAGGCGTGAACCGCCGCCGCGAAGCCCGGGTGGAAGTAGGGGCTGTCGAGGGCCGCGTTGGCGGCGCGCAGCCGGTGCCAGGCGTCCAGCTCCTGGTCGGTGAGCGCGTCGAACCCGGCGATGACCGTTCTCATCGGGCCGTCCCCGCCCACGCCCGCGTCGCCTTGGGGCGGAGCAGCGCGGCGAAGGAGGCGCGGGACACGCGGCGACCCGCCAGCGCGCGGCCCCCCTCGCCGAGCAGCACCACCGCGTGATAGGCGGCGCCCGCCAGCCGGCCCCTGCGCCGCCGGAACAGCTTCACCTTGTTCACGATGAGCAACGCGGCCAGCGCCGGATTGGTGCCGGAGTCGCCGCCGATGTGCTCGATCACCGCGCGGGGCTCGTACCAGGTCGTCCAGCCCAGGTCTGCGGCGCGCAGGCAGTACTCGGTCTCCTCGCTGTAGAGGAAGAACGACTCGTCCCACCGCCCCACCTCGCGCATCGCGGGCACCGACAGCAGCAGCGCCGCGCCCGTGGCCCACGCGAAGGTCCCCGGCCGCTCGTACTCGCGCGGATCGGTGACCAGCTCGCCCAGCTTCCCGAGCCGCCCGGCCAGGTCGCCGCCGATCACCGCCTCCACCACCGCCCTGCGCACCGTGGGCATCCGGCGCAGCGACGGCTGGAGGGAGCCGTCGGGATTGACCATGTACGGCACCGCGATCCCGCGCCCCGGCACGCGCAGCGCCTCGGCCAGCGGCGCGATCGAGCCCGGCGGCAGCCGGCAGTCCGGGTTGATCACGTACACGGCGTCGAGGGTGTCCAGGTCCAGCGCGTCCACCGCGGCGTTGATGGCCGCGGCGTAACCGGCGTTCCTGCCCAGCTGGACGGTACGCACCGGCAGGCCGGTGGCCTGCCGGGCGACGGCTAAGCTGTCGTCGGCGGAGTCGTTGTCCGCCACGACGACGGCGGCCAGCTCCACGCCTCTGGCACCCTCGGTCAGCGAGCGCAGACACCCCCCGAGCACGCTCGCGCTGTTGTAGGTGACGATCGCCACGGCCACGCGCATCGGCTTCAGCCCCGCACCCGCTTGTAGAGGCGGGCGCCCGCCTTCCTGGCACGCTCCAGCGGCGGCGGCCGGCCGTCGAGCACGCGGCGGGTCCAGCCCTCGTCGAGGTCGTGCCGCAGGCTGTTGCGCGCCTGGAGCCACGAGCCGTCCGCGGCTCGCCCGCCGTCGCTGGTGTAGGCGCGGGTCACGCCGGCCTGGCGCAGGCGGCGCAGCACGTGCCGGTCGTAGGAGCCGAACGGGATCGCGACGCGGGTGACCGGCAGCCCGCTCAGCGCGCCGATGGCCCGGTGGGCGCCGGCCAGTTCCTCGGCCATCTGCTCGCCGCCGAGCCGCCGCCAGTCGCGGTGTCGCCACCCGTGGGAGCCGACCCGCATGCCCGCCCCTACCAGCTCACGCACTCCTTGGGCGTCGATCCGGCCCGGCTCGCCGATCAGCCCCGCCAGGACGAAGAACTCCCCGCGCAATCCCCGCTCCAGCAGCCTGGGCAGCGCGATCTCGACATCGGAGGCGTTGCCGTCGTCGAACGTGATCCGCACGTCGGCACGGCCCACGACCGCGTCGAGCACCTGCTCGAACTGCTCGACGGCGACCCAGGTGGTGTCCTCGCCGGGGTCCAGCGCGCGTCCTGTCTCACCTATGCCGTGCACCGTCAGGTTGATGATGGACCCCGTCAGCGTCATTGACCGTCTCCCCGAGTCCGGCTCAGCTCTTGTGTATCCGGCTATTGCCTCGGACCGTTACAAGCCTCGCCAAACCTGGGCTAACCGCCCCGCTCGGGCGTACCAGGCGACGGTACGGCGCAGGCCCTCCTCCAGCTCGACGGCGGGGCGCCAGCCGAGCAACTCCAGGGCGGGGCCGACGTCGGCGGTCTGCGGGACGTCGAGCGGGCGGTCGGGGACCGTGCCGAAACGCGGCGCGGTCCCCGCGCCCACGATCCGGTAGAGCAGCTCGACGGTCTCGCGCACCGTGACCTTCGTGCCGGTGCCCACGTCGAACGCCTGCCCGACGGCCCGCTCGCTGCCGCCCGCCGCGGCGAACGCCGCCGCCACGTCCTCGACGTACACCCAGTCGACCACCTTGGACCCGCTGGTCAGCCGGGGCTCCTCGCCGCGCAGCAGCGACAGCGCCACGTACGGCACCAGCTTGGCCGTGTCGCGCTGCCCCGGCCCGTACACCATCGTCGGCCGCACGATCGCGCAGCTCAGATCCCACAGCCGGTGGAACAGCCCGGCGTAGCCGGTCGCGGCGGCCTTCGCCATCGCGTACGGCGACGGCGGCGGGGCGTGCCCGTTGCCCGGCCGCGGCTCCTCACTCGAACCCGCCAGCACCACCCGGCAGCCCCACCTGGCCGCCGCCGCGAGCACGTTCACGGTGACCGCCAGGTTGCCCTCCAGCGTGGGCCCGACCACCCCGATCTCCCGCGCGCCGTCCACCTCGCCGGCCAGGTGGTAGACCACCTCCGGCCGGACGTCCGCGAACAGCCCCCGCGTCGCGCGCTCGTCGCGCAGGTCGGCCCGGTGCCACAGCACGCCCGCCATGCTCGGCTGAGCCGAGCGACTCACCCCGTGCACCTCGCCCGATCGGCTGAGCAACCTGACCAGATGGGAACCGATGAAACCGGCGGCACCTGTCACCAGCGACCCGGACATGGCGTCCTCCCGACATGGGCTCCCGACCTGGGCTCCCGACATCCGTGAGGGGGCGGCCCGCGCCGCCCCCTCACAGATGCTGTCAGTGCTGTCAGCCGATGCGCCAGGTGTCTCCACCCATGAGCAGGTCGGCGAGGTCGCCGGGCCCCTGCCGCGCCACGGCCTCCTCCATCTGCTCGGACATCAGCGCGTCGTAGGCCGGGCGGTCCACCTGCCGGAAGATGCCGATCGGCACGTGCTCGAAGGCGGGCTCGTCCAGCCGCGACAGCGCGAACGCCACCGACGGGTCGGGGTTGTGCGCGTCGTGCACCAGGATGCTCTCGTCGCTCACCTCGGACCTGGAGACCACCTCGACACCGCCGTTGGCGCCGCGCACGACCGCCTTGGACGCCGACACGATCGGCTGGCCGTGCTCCAGCCTGAGCGTGATGTCGTCGCGGACCTCGGGATCCTTCAGCGGCTCGAAGGCGTTGTCGTTGAAGATGTTGCAGTTCTGGTAGATCTCCACCAGCGACGTGCCGCGATGCGCGGTCGCCTCGCGCAGCACCGACTGCAGGTGCTTGCGGTCGGAGTCGATGGTCCTGGCCACGAACGACGCCTCGGCGCCGAGCGCCAGCGAGATCGGGTTGAACGGCTTGTCCAGCGAGCCCATCGGCGTGGACTTCGTGATCTTGCCGACCTCGGAGGTGGGGGAGTACTGGCCCTTCGTCAGGCCGTAGATCCTGTTGTTGAACAGCAGGATGTTGAGGTTGACGTTGCGGCGCAGCGCGTGGATCAGGTGGTTGCCGCCGATCGACAGGGCGTCGCCGTCACCGGTGATCACCCACACGCTCAGGTCGGGCCTGCTGGCGGCCAGGCCGGTGGCTATGGCCGGCGCGCGGCCGTGGATCGAGTGGAAGCCGTAGGTGTCGAGGTAGTACGGGAAACGCGACGAGCAGCCGATGCCCGAGACGAACACGATGTTCTCGCGCCTCAGCCCCAGCTCCGGCAGGAAGCTCTGCACCGCTGCCAGGATCGCGTAGTCGCCGCACCCGGGGCACCAGCGGACCTCCTGGTCGGACTTGAAGTCCTTCAGGCTCTGCTTGCCGTCCGTCTTCGGAACGAGCGACAAGCCCTTCCCGTTGATCAGCTCAGTCACTGTCGATCACGTCCTGGATCACCCCGGCCAGCTCCTCGGCCTTGAACGGAAGGCCGCGAACCCGGTTGTAGCTGATGATGTCGACGAGGTAGCGGGCCCGCAGCAGCAGGGCCAACTGGCCCAGGTTGATCTCGGGCAGCAGCACCTTGTCGTAGCGCTTGAGCACCTCGCCGGTGTTGGCGGGCAGCGGGTTGAGGTGGCGCAGGTGCGCGTGCGCGACCTTGCCGCCGTTCTTCCTGACACGCCTCGCGCCCGCCGCGATCGGCCCGAAGGTCGAGCCCCAGCCCACGACGAGCACGCGGGCGTCGCCGTCGGGGTCGTCGACCTCGAGGTCCGGCACGTCGATTCCGGCGACCTTGGACGCGCGGATCCTGACCATCAGGTCGTGGTTGTTCGGGTCGTAGGAGATGTTGCCCGTGCCGTCGGCCTTCTCGATGCCGCCGATGCGGTGCTCCAGGCCCGCCGTGCCGGGGATGGCCCACGGCCGGGCGAGCGTCTCCGGGTCGCGCTTGTACGGCAGGAACGAGCCGTCCTCGGCGTTGGGCGACGTGGTGAACTCCTGCGAGATGTCCGGCAGGCTGGAGATCTCGGGCAGCCGCCACGGCTCGGAGCCGTTGGCCAGGTAGCCGTCGGAGAGCAGCATGACCGGCGTGCGGTACTTCACCGCGATCCGGGCCGCCTCGATCGCCGCGTCGAAGCAGTCGCTCGGCGACATCGGCGCCACGATCGGCACCGGCGACTCGCCGTTGCGGCCGAACATCGCCATCAGCAGGTCGGTCTGCTCGGTCTTGGTCGGCATGCCGGTGCTCGGGCCGGCCCGCTGCACGTCCACGATGATCAGCGGCAGCTCGGTGGCGGCCGCGAGGCCGACGGTCTCCGCCTTGAGCGCGACACCCGGACCCGAGGTCGTCGTGACGCCGAGCGCCCCGCCGAACGCCGCGCCCAGCGCCGCGCCGACACCCGCGATCTCGTCCTCCGCCTGGAAGGTGCGCACGCCGAAGCGCTTGTGCTTGGATAGCTCGTGCAGGATGTCGCTGGCCGGCGTGATCGGGTAGGACCCCAGGAACAGCGGCAGCTTCGACTGCACCGACGCCGCGATGAGGCCGTAGGCCAGGGCCTGGTTGCCCGAGATGTTGCGGTAGACGCCCGGGGCCAGCCTGGCCGGCTTGACCTCGTACGACACCGAGAATGACTCGGTGGTCTCGCCGTAGTTCCAGCCCGCCTGGAAGGCCGCGATGTTGGCCTTGGCGATCTCCGGCTTCCCGGCGAACTTCTGCTGCAGGAACGAGATCGTGTGCTCGGTCGGCCGGTGGTAGAGCCACGACAGCAGGCCGAGGGCGAACATGTTCTTCGAACGCTCGGCGTCCTTCTTGGACAGGTCGAAGCCCTCCAGGGCCCTGACCGTCAGCGACGTCAGCGGCACCGCGTGGACGCGCCACTCGGCGAGCGAGTCGTCGTCCAGCGGGTTGACCTCGTAACCGACCTTCTGCAGGTTGCGCTTGGTGAACTCGTCGGTGTTGACGATGATGTCGGCGCCGCGCGGCAGGTCGCCGAGGTTGGCCTTGAGCGCGGCCGGGTTCATGGCGACGAGCACGTTCGGTGCGTCGCCGGGCGTGAGGATGTCGTGGTCGGCGAAGTGCAGCTGGAAGCTCGACACGCCCGGCAGGGTCCCTGCGGGAGCGCGGATCTCGGCCGGGAAGTTGGGCAGCGTCGACAGGTCGTTGCCGAACTCCGCCGTTCCCGCGGTGAAGCGGTCACCCGTGAGCTGCATGCCGTCGCCGGAGTCTCCGGCGAATCGGATGATCACACGGTCGAGTTGCTGGACCTGCTTAGTCACAGCTCAGTCCTCCTCGACGCGCAAATGCGCGGTCGCTCGTGGCGCGTTCTCTTTTCCATGCTAGATCCTCGCGAGGTTCAACACGTTTGCTCCGCGCATAATGCGGGTAAACGCGGGGGCCGGTCAGGAGCGGATGAACCGTTAACGCTGACACAGCCCCGAAGAGAGCCTGCACAGATCCACGTGGAGACGAGCGAAGAGGACGGTTCGGGTCACGAGCGCCAACTATACGTCCCTTCCAGGCATGGATTATGGCCAGGGGCCGCCTACCCTGTGGGCCCCCCGTCCCCGTACAACTCTGGAACGGTGACGAACGCGTAACCCTTCCCGCGAAGCTCTTTGAGGATGGCTGGAACCGCGTCCACGGTCGCCTGGCTGGTGTCGTGCAGCAGGATGATCGCCCCGGCCCTGGCCCCCTCGACGGCCCGCCGCGCCACCACCACTCTCTCGGCGCTGGTGTCCGCATGGGCGTGGGCATGGGCTTCGGTGTGGGTTTTGGCGTGGGTTTCGGCGGGGGCTGTGGCGGGGGCTGTGGCGGGGGAGGCCCATGCCTCCGGCGAGGCGGCGGTGTTCACGTCCCAGCCGACCAGCGTGAGACCCATCTCACGCGCGATGTCGCTCACGTTCTTGCTCACGGCCCCGTACGGGGCGCGCGCCAGCGTGGGGGGCCTGCCGACCTGGGAGGCGACCAGATCCTGGGTACGCCCCAGCGAGTCGGCGATCTTGCTGGTGGAAAGCTTCGACAGGTCCCTGTGCGACCAGCTGTGATTGCCGATGACGTGGCCCTCGGCGCTCATCCGGCGCAGCAGCCCGGGGGTGGCGGCGGCGTTGGTCCCCACGGTGAAGAACGTGGCCCGCGCTCCGGCCCCCCGAAGGATGTCGAGCAGCCTCGGAGTGTCGGGACCGGGCCCGTCGTCGAAGGTCAGGGCGACGCACTTGACCCGCTCGCAGTCCACGGTGACCGCACGCGAACCGGGATCGGGACGCGACATCCCGACCACCTCGGGCCTGCCCACGACACCGGTCTCCGGCCCGCCGCCCTGTCCCGGCGGCACGCTCGCCCGCGGGGCCGTCCCGCTCGCGCTCCCCTGTGGGGTGGGCGGGCCGCCCTGCCCTGAGGGAGAGCCTGCCTGTGCCGTCGGCGGCCCGGACCACTCTGGGGGCACATCCGACCGCGCGCCCTCTCCGGAGGCACCGGCCTGTGGCGCACCGGCCTGACCTGTGAGCGCTGCGGCCCCCCCTGAGGACATCGTCCCCGTCTCGGTGGTGGGCGCGCTGGGCCGACCTCCCCGAGCACCGTCCGGTCCGCCCGCCGTACTCGGCGTCACGTTGAAAACGCCCGGTGGCATGGACGGCGGCGGCCCCGGCGGCAGCTTCTGCGACATGCCCTGCCACGCCGCTCGGGCACTGCGCTGCGCGCGGCGCCCTGTCTCCGACAGCAGCGCCTGCGCCTGGCTCGCCGGGACGGCCACCCCGACCCGACCCAGCGAGCACGACGCGATCTGGCAGTCGTCGAACTCCACCACCAGGTCGCCGTTCCGGTTGAACGCCATCGAGTCGAGGTCCTGGCCGTCGGCCTTCACCTCGTTCAGGTCCACCGCCGGCCCGCGGCCCTTCAGCCCCTCCTTGACCAGCCGAGCGACCTCCTGGAGCGCCTCCTGCCCCGAAAGCAACCCCGCCGACCCCGACACCACGTCCCGGGCGCGGTCGTACCAGACGATGCGCCCCGACCTGCCCCAGTCGGCACCCAGGTACTGCCCGGTGCGCAGCCGTACCCCCACGACGTAGTGGGACGCGGCGACCAGCTGCCAGTCCACGTTCAGCTCGGGACGCGGCCCGAACCGGTCATACACCCCCGCATCACTCCACCCGAAGCCCTCGACCTCGGACCCGGCAACGCCCTTCCGGGAGCGCCCTGCCTCGGCTCTCAGTCCCTCGGCGGCTCTCAGTCCCTCGGAGGCTCTCAGTCCCTCGGCGTCCACGTCCCTCGATGCCTCGCCGGCGGGCGAGCCCACGCGTTCGGGCGCGGACTCCCTCTTGTCCTGCGCGCCGCCGTCGATGGAATCACCCGTGTCCGCGGAACCCACGCCGGAGGACCCCATGGGGTCAGGCGAGTCGGCGGCGGTGGCGTCACGGAAGGCGCTCAGTTGCCGCTCCGCCTCCTCCCGCAGGGCTTCGTTCAGCCTCGGGGCGTCCTTCAGCCGGGGGTAGGTGACGTGAACGTACCTTCGGGCACTCTCGCCCTCGGTCAACGTCATGGTGACCAGGCCGTCGACCGAAGCGGGGTCGACGAAGTCGAGCATGGTCGGTTCGGCCGGGACCATGACTTCGCGTGTGGGGGAGGCAGAGACCAGACCGCAACCAGTCGCGGACATGGCCATCAGCGCGATTCCACCAATGAATCGCTTTTTGGGCATGGATGTCACATTATGGGGCTGATCTTGCGCTTTACCCCTTTTTGGGACTATGGGGTCAGAGGTTTGACTGGGTTACGATCGGCGTATGGACGGCTACTTCGGGTCCTACGCACTGGTCGCCGCGCTGCTCGCGATCGGCGTGGCCATCGTCGCCGGAGCCCTGCTCGCCAACCGCCTCCTCCGCCCCACCCGCCCGACACCCGACAAGCTGACCACCTACGAGTGCGGCGTCGATCCCGTGGGCGAAGGCTGGGCCCAGTCGCAGGTCCGCTACTACGTGTTCACATACCTGTACGTGGTGTTCGCCGTGGACGCGGTCTTCCTCTTCCCGTGGGCGACGGTGTTCGACCTGCCCGGGTTCGGGGTGACCACGCTGGTGGAGATGTTCGTCTTCCTCGGCTTCATCGCCCTCGGCATCCTGTACGCCTGGCGCAAACGCGTACTCACCTGGACCTGACCCCCACCGCTCCGCCACCCACGACTGTCACGCCACCCTGCGGCCTCCCATGGCGACCTCCGCCGCGCGCCCTTCCACCAGCACTGTCACCCCCAGGTGCCACCTCCGCGTGCATCCCCACGTGCCACCCTCACGTGCCATCGCCAGGCTCGACCGCCCCCGCCCTTCTAGTCACCCATCCCTCGGCCGCCCGCGGTCGCGCCCACGCGGCAACCGGCCGCCACCCGCACTGCCGCCCACCCGCGTGGTCGCCTTCCCGCGCGGCCGCCTACCGGCACTGCATCCGGCCGCGCTGTCACACCGGAGCGCTGTCACTCCGCGGGCCCTCTACTCCTGACGGCAATCAGGCGAGACAATGGGGCTATGGCAGCGACGGATCTCCCGATGCCCACGGTGGGGCCGGTCTCGCGGTTGGCGCCCAAGCCGATGCGCTTCGTGCTCAACTGGGGACGGCGCTATTCGCTGTGGGTGTTCAACTTCGGGCTGGCCTGCTGCGCCATCGAGTTCATCGCGACATCGATGAGCAGGCATGACTTCATCAGGTTCGGGGTGATCCCGTTCGCCAACGGGCCCCGCCAGGCCGACCTCATGATCGTCTCGGGCACCGTGACCGACAAGATGGCGCCGGCCGTGAAACGCCTCTACGAGCAGATGCCCGACCCCAAGTACGTGATCTCGTTCGGGGCCTGCTCCAACACCGGCGGTCCCTACTGGGACTCCTACTGCGTGACCAACGGCGTCGACCAGATCATCCCTGTTGACGTGTACGTGCCCGGCTGCCCGCCCAGGCCGGAGGCGCTGCTGTACGGGATCATGAAGCTGCAGGAGAAGATCGCCGCTGAGAGGCTCGGCGACCGCTATGTCCCGTCGCGCTCCAACGGGGAGGAGGCGTGAGCCTTTTCGAGGGGTTCGGGGAGCGCGTGGAGGTTTCGGAGTCGTTCGGTGAGACCACTGCCGACGTGGACCCCGGCGACTGGATCGAGGTGCTGACTCGTCTCAGGGACTCCGGTTACGCGTTCTTCGACTGGCTGACCGGGGTCGACGACCCGCCCGACGGGTTCTTCGTGGTCGCGAACGTCTACGACCCGCTCGCATGCCGTCGGCTGCTGATCCGTACGCGGGTTCCGCGCGCCGACCCGCGACTCCCTTCCGCTGTGGGCGTGTACCGGGGCGCCAACTGGCACGAGCGCGAGACGTACGAGATGTTCGGCGTGATCTTCGACGGTCATCCCAACCTGGTGCCGTTGCTGCTGCCCGACGGGTTCGAGGGCTATCCGCTGCGCAAGGACTTCGTGCTGGCCGCGCGGGTCGCCAAGCAGTGGCCGGGTGCCAAGGAGCCCGGCGAGTCCGGGCACGGCGCGCCGAGCCGCCGCAAAACCCTCCCACCTGGAGTCCCGGCCGACTGGGGGACACCCGATGCTTGACGTGGCGCTGAGCTTCGCCGTCATCCTGGCCGTCTTCCTGGTGCTGCCGCTGATCATCGGGCAGACCGAGCACAAGGTCATGGCCCACATGCAGTCGCGCCTCGGGCCCATGTACGCGGGCCGATTCCACGGCTGGGCGCAGTTGATCGCCGACGGGGTGAAGTTCGCGCAGAAGGAGGACGTCATCCCGGCCGCCGCCGACCGGCGCATCTTCATGATTGCTCCCGGTGTGGCGCTCGTGCCGTACCTCGTCGTCATGATCGCCATCCCCATCGACCGGGGGCTGGTGGCCGTCGACCTCGACCTCGGGTTGTTCTTCGTGCTCGCCGTGATGGGCGTCGGCGTGCTCGGCTCGATCATGGCGGGGTGGGCGTCGGCCAACAAGTATTCGGTGCTCGGCGGCATGCGGTCGGCCGCCCAGCTCATGTCGTACGAGCTGCCGCTGGTGCTGGCCGCCTCCTCGGTCGCGATGGCGGCGGGGACGCTGTCCCTTCCCGGCATCGTCGAGGCCTGGCAGTGGTGGTGGCTGCCATGGCAGGCGATCGGTGCGGTCGTGTTCTTCATGGCCGGGCTCGCCGAGTTGCGCCGCCCGCCGTTCGACATGCCGATCGCCGAGTCCGAGATCATCATGGGGCCGATAACCGAATACACCGGCATGCGCTTCGCCTTGTTCATGCTGTCCGAGTACGTCGGCATCGTCGTCCTGTCGTTCCTGACCACCGTGCTCTTCCTCGGCGGCTGGCACGGCCCGCTGCTGCCCGGCTGGCTGTGGACGCTGGTCAAGGTGTTCGTGCTGGCGTTCGTGGTCATCTGGCTGAGGGTCAGCTACCCCCGGCTGCGCGAGGACCAGCTGCAGAAGCTCGCCTGGGCCGGCCTCGTACCGCTCGCCCTGGTCCAGCTCGCACTCACGGGCGTGGTGAAAGTCCTCACCTGAGCCCTCACGCCTGTGGCGGCGAGAGCCCTCACGCCTGTGGCGGCGAGCCCTCCGGGTGTGGCTGCGGCCCACGGTGACGTCAGCCGGGGTCCCGCGGCCGGCGATGGGGCACCAGGACCCGCTGCACGTCAGGTGGCGAATCGGGCGGCACCCAAAGGCGTGACCGAGCCCCCTGGCCGTCGGTCGATCAATGCACGATGGCCAGCATGACGTCCGAGGCGGAGGGCCGCTCCTCCGGCTGTTTGTGGAGGCAGGTGCCCACGATGCTTCGCAGGGCGGATGGTAAGGGGGATAAGTCGGGGTGCACGGTGAGCACACGGTTGAAGACCGCGGGCACCGTGTCCTCACCGAACGCCGGTCGTCCCGTGGCCGCGAACACCATCGTCACAGCCCAGCTGAACACGTCGGACGGTGGCCCCACCGACGCTCCGGTCAACTGCTCGGGTGACATGTAGGGCGGCGTGCCCACCAACTTCCCGGACGTCATCGTCATCTGGTCGAGCGCCCGCGCTATGCCGAAGTCGATCACCCGCGGCCCGTCGTGGCCGATCAGGACGTTGCTCGGCTTGAAGTCACGGTGGACGATGCCCGCCTTGTGAATGGCCGCGAGCGCTCCCGCCGTGGCCAACGCCAGCCGCGTCAGGCTGTCCTCGTCGCGCGGCCCGTGCTGGCGGACGAGCTGCTCCAGCGAAGGGCCGTCGACGTACTCGCTGACGATGTAGGCGTGCTGGCCGGAGATGCTGACGTCGAGCACCCGGGCTGTGGAAAAAGTCGCCACCCTGCGTGCCGTCTCCACCTCCCTGGCGAACCGCGTCCGAGCCGTCTCGTCGACCAGGTCGTGCAGAACCTTGACCGCGACCCGTACGCCAGTGGGAGCCACCGCCAGGTAGACCGCCCCCTGCCCGCCGCGACCGAGGGACCGCAACACCCGGTAGTGCCCGATCCACGCGGGCTCCCCCGGCCGGAGCTCGGACGTGGGAGAGGTCGTGCGCTGATGGAGATCGACAGGCTGATGACGCCGGGGGTCTGTCTGGGGGCCGCCATGGTGGGGGCCAGGCCGGTCGTGCCGGCGTGGATCGGTGCGCCCGTGCGGAGGGGGATTGGTGTGGCCGTGCCGAGGTGGATCGGTGTGGCCGTGCGGAGGGGGATTGGTGTGGCCGTGCGGACGGGGATTCGCGTGGCCGTGCAGGTAGGGGCCCACGTGCTGCCGGTAGCCGTATCCCTGGCTGCGGGCCCTGGCCATCGACGGGACGAGGATGCCCGAGTGGATCACGCCGCCCACCCAGCTGATCATGAGCCCCAGCGTCACCAGCGTGGACATCGGATCAGGGATGTCAGCGAACCTGTCGTAGCTCCCCACCACGATCACGAACGAGCCGATGCACACGGTGTAGACCGCCGCGCCGATCACCTGCCACACACTGCGCAGCCAGTAGGCGGCGAACCCGATCGTGAACGGGGTGGCCAACCCGCATGTCAACAGCGGCAGCGCCGCCCACCCCACGGAGGCGGCCCACGCCAGCCCGCTGGGCCGGACCGGACGGCTGTTCGACATGCCGGAAGGCTACCGTCCCGAAGTCCCGCATATCGGCTGTGGACCAATGTTGTGGATAACCTCCCCCTAGCCTGTGGATGGCTGTGGAAAAACTGGGGATAACGCGACTGGCTCATTCACCTGCGGCAACAAGTGCGCAATGATGTCGACCATGGCGCGGATACCAGGAGTGGGGTTGGCGAAGGGGCTCTCCGTCACCCTTCGTCACATGCTGCGCAGATCCGTGACCCAGCAGTATCCCGAGGTCAGGCCCGACCTCCCGCCCCGCAGCCGCGGCGTGATCGCCCTGGTCGAGGAGAACTGCACCTCGTGCATGCTGTGCGCGCGCGAGTGCCCCGACTGGTGCATCTACATCGATTCGCACAAGGAGACGCTCCCGGCCCCCGAGGGCGGCCGCCCGCGTCAGCGCAACGTCCTCGATCGGTTCGCCATCGACTTCGCCCTGTGCATGTACTGCGGCATCTGCATCGAGGTGTGCCCGTTCGACGCGCTGTTCTGGTCGCCGGAGTTCGAGTACGCGGAGGGCGACATCCGCAACCTTCTCCACGAGAAGGACCGGCTCGCGGCCTGGGGCCCCACGGTCCCACCCCCACCGGCCCACGACCCCGGCGCCGAGCCGCCCAAGGAGCTCTCGGCCACGCCTCGCCGCCCCGCCGGCCCAGGTGCGGGCCAGGGCGCCACC
>NZ_QNFZ01001026.1 GCF_003313395.1 Nonomuraea lactucae
GCCGAGCGGGCGGGCGCGCCGGAGGCCCTCGCCTCGGCGGTCGGCCAGGGCGTCGGGCGGGAGCTGTTCGACCTGGTGATCCGCGCCCGGCGCGCGGGCATCGATCCCGATGCCGAGCTGCGCGCCGCCGCCCGCTCCTACCGGGAGCGCGTACATGCCTGGGAGACCCACGAATCGGAGTCCCACGAGTCGTAGCGGCGTGCGGGCCTCGGGGACGGTGCCGGGACGCGGGAGCGCGTGCGGCCTCCGAGGGGCGGGGACCGGCCGTACCGATAGGCTCTGATGGCATATTGCCTTTTCGATTTAGGAGCGCATCCCGTGGCAACCATCGAGGTCGTTTACGCACGTGAGATCCTCGACTCCCGGGGCAACCCCACGGTCGAGGTCGAGGTGGTCCTCGACGACGGCAGCAGCGGCCGGGCGGCCGTGCCGAGCGGCGCCTCCACCGGGCAGTTCGAGGCCGTGGAGCTGCGCGACGGCGACGAGCGCTACGGCGGCAAGGGCGTGGAGAAGGCCGTGCTGGCCGTCACCGACGAGATCTTCGAGGAGATCCACGGCGTCGAGGCCGAGGACCAGCGCATCATCGACCAGATCATGATCGACCTGGACGCGACGCCCAACAAGTCCAAGCTGGGCGCCAACGCGATCCTGGGCGTGTCGCTGGCCGTCGCCAAGGCCGCCGCCGACAGTGCCGAGCTGCCGCTCTTCCGCTACCTCGGCGGCCCCAACGCGCACGTCCTGCCCGTGCCGATGATGAACATCCTCAACGGCGGCGCCCACGCCGACACCAACGTCGACATCCAGGAGTTCATGATCGCACCGATCGGGGCGGAGACGTTCCGCGAGGCCGTGCGCATGGGCACCGAGGTCTACCACGCCCTCAAGCGCGTGCTGAAGGAGAAGGGCTACGCCACCGGGCTGGGCGACGAGGGCGGCTTCGCCCCCAACCTGCCGTCCAACCGCGACGCGCTCGACCTGATCCTGGTCGCCATCGAGCGGGCCGGCTACACGCCGGGCGAGGACGTCGCGCTGGCGCTCGACGTGGCCGCCACCGAGTTCCACAAGGACGGCGTCTACACGATCGATGGCAAGGGCATCTCGGCCCAGGAGCTCGTCGCCTTCTACACCGACCTGGTCGAGAACTACCCGCTCGTCTCCATCGAGGACCCGCTCGACGAGGAGGACTGGGAAGGCTGGAAGGCCATCACCGAGGCGCTCGGCGACCGGGTCCAGCTCGTCGGCGACGACCTGTTCGTGACCAACCCCGAGCGGCTCGAGCGGGGCATCCGGAGCGGCACCGCCAACGCGCTGCTGGTCAAGGTCAACCAGATCGGCACCCTGTCCGAGACGCTCGACGCGGTCGACCTGGCCCACCGCAGCGGCTATCGCTGCATGATGAGCCACCGCTCCGGCGAGACCGAGGACACGACGATCGCCGACCTGGCCGTGGCCGTCAACTGCGGCCAGATCAAGACCGGCGCGCCGGCCCGCTCCGACCGGGTGGCCAAGTACAACCAGTTGCTTCGCATCGAGGAGATTCTCGACGACGCCGCCCGTTACGCGGGCCGCGCGGCCTTTCCGCGCTTCCGGAGGTAGTTTCCGGGTACGGGCCCGTGGCCGCCGATCCACCGCGGGCCCGTACGCCGGAGCCGTCGGAGGAGCGCGCGCGGCGGGGCCGTGAGAGCGGCGCGGTACGACTAGGGGGGATGCGCAGCATGGCGAAGAGGCCGCAGCTGACCGGGCGGGCCGCCATCCTCGCGATCGTGGTGTGCGCGATCGCGATGAGCCTGGCCTATCCGGTGCGCGAGTACATCGCGCAGCGCCGCGCCATCGCGGAGCTGCAGGCGGAGAAGGCGCGGGTCGAGGCCGAGCGCCGGGCGCTGGAGGCGCAGGCCAGGCAGATCCGCGACCCCAACTGGATCAAGCGCGCGGCCAAGGAGCGACTCCACTACTGCGGGCCCGGCGAGAAGTGCTACGTGGTCATGGAGGTTCAGCCGCGGCCGGGGCAGACGACCGTCAAGCAGGCGGCCCCGGCGCCGCCGTGGTACCAGACTCTGTGGGAGTCCGTCGAGGCCGCCGACAAGGGCACCGGCCGCAAGGCGGGCGCCGGGGAGAAGGAGACCGTTGGACAGCCCTGAGCGGAGCGGCACCGACCAGCGTGACGTGGAGGCGGTCCGGCGGCAGCTCGGGCGCCCGCCGAGGGGCCTTCGCGGGGTGGCGCACCGCTGCCCGTGCGGCGATCCCGACGTGGTCGAGACCGCGCCTCGCCTGCCCGACGGCTCGCCGTTCCCCACCCTCTACTACCTGACCTGCCCGAAGGCGGCCTCCGCCATCGGCACGCTCGAAGGGTCGGGCCTCATGCGAGAGATGCAGGCCAGGCTGGCGACCGATCCCGAGCTGGCGGAGCGCTATCGGGCCGCCCACGACGACTACATCGCCAGGCGCGACAAGGCGGCCGAGCAGGAGGGCATGGAGCCGCTCCCGCGCGACATGCAGAGCACCGGGGGCATGCCGCTGCGCGTCAAGTGCCTGCACGCGCTCGTCGCGCACGAGCTGGCGGCCCCGGGGACCAACCCGTTCGGCAGGGAGGCGCTCGACGCCCTCCCCGACTGGTGGAGTGACGGACCATGCGTGTAGCCGCCGTCGACTGTGGCACCAACTCCGTTCGCCTGCTCGTCGCCGACGTCTTCGACGACACGCTCACCGAGGTCGAGCGGCGGATGGAGATCGTACGGCTGGGCCAGGGCGTCGACGAGACCGGCAGGCTGTCGGCCGGCGCGCTGGAGCGGACCTTCGCCGCGATGCGCGCCTATCGCGAGCTCATCGACCGGCACGGCGCCAAGCGCACCAGGGTCGTGGCGACGAGCGCGACGCGCGACGCGGCCAACAGGCAGGAGTTCGTCGACGGGGTGACCGCGATCTTCGGCGTCGAGCCGGAGGTGGTCAGCGGCGACGAGGAGGCCGAGCTCTCGTTCACGGGCGCGACCCGGGGGCTGCTCCACCTGTCGCCTGAGACGGAGGTGCCCGAGGGGCCGATGCCGCCCTATCTGGTCGTGGACATCGGCGGCGGCTCGACCGAGTTCGTGGTGGGCTCGCGCCACGCCGACGCCTCCATCTCGGTGGACATCGGCTGCGTGCGGCTGACCGAGCGGCACCTGCGCGGGGCGGGAGACCCGCCGTCGGCGGCGGCGCTGGAGGCCGTGGTGGCCGACATCGAGGCCGCGCTCGACCGGGTGGCCGGGGCGGTGCCCGTGGGGAGGGCGCACACGCTGGTCGGGCTGGCCGGATCGGTGACGACGGTCGCGGGCATCGCGCTCGGTCTGCCGTCGTACGACAGCGACCGGATCCATCACTCGCGAATAGGCGCCGAACAGGTCCACGACGTCACGCGGCGGCTGCTCGCGATGACCCATGGTGAGCGGGCGAGCATTCCCGTGATGCATCCGGGCCGGGTCGACGTGATTGGCGCCGGGGCTCTGATCCTCGACCGCGTCGTGCGGCGTTTCGCGTTTCCGCAGGTCGTGGTGAGCGAACACGACATCCTTGACGGAATTACCTGGTCTATAGCAGGAAAGAGTCTCTAAATCCGGACATTTCACGTTCTCGAACGTGTTGAG
Organism: Nonomuraea lactucae; assembly: GCF_003313395.1. Classification (GTDB taxonomy): domain Bacteria; phylum Actinomycetota; class Actinomycetes; order Streptosporangiales; family Streptosporangiaceae; genus Nonomuraea; species Nonomuraea lactucae. The sequence goes on from NZ_QNFZ01001026.1 coordinate 3,618, forward strand.
CGTGCAATCAGTAATATGCTTAGGTAAAGGGGCATTGCGGGGGCTTTGCCATATTGCCGGACACGTATGGTGTCGGCGTGGCGACCGTTCCCGAGCGCATCTTTTCCCTCACGGAATGGAGCACTCTCAACATGAAGGTCTCATCCTTAGCACGGAGGGCGGCGGCGTTCGGCGCCTCCGCCGCCGTGTTGGCCGGCATGGTCGGGCTGGTCGCCAGCCCGGCTCAGGCCGCCACGGCGACCGCCGGCACCGCGGCCGCCGCCACAACCACCTCGACGGGGCGTCCTAAGGTCTCGGTCACCACGCCCAAGCCGTCGACGCGTGACTACGAGGGGTCCTGTCCGGCGAAGGTCAGCTTCTCGGCCAAGATCAAGGTCAAGCTCAACGGCAAGGCCAAGGTGTCCTACCGCTGGCTGCACGGTGACGGGTCCGCGAGCAAGGTCAAGTCGGTCTGGCTCAAGGGCAAGGGCACCAAGTACGTCAAGGCGACGCAGTCCAACACCTTCGGCGAGGACACCAAGGGCTGGGAGGCCCTGCAGGTCCTCAGCCCGCGCAAGGTGACGTCCAAGAAGGGCTACTTCTCGGTCGACTGCGCCAGCAGCCCCACCGTCATCGACGAGGACCAGCTCACCAAGCGCGCCAGGGTCTCGGCCCGCGCCTGGGCGAGCCCGGAGTCCTACGTCGGTCCCTGCACGCCGGGCGACAAGATCGACTTCAACGGTGTGATCAGGGTCAGCGAGCCGTCCTGGGTCAAGTACCGCTGGATCCTGAACGGCGAGGTCGTCGACTACGGCAAGACCAAGGTGTGGCACCAGAAGCGCGTCGGCTTCGGCATCTCTCCGCGCGAGAACCAGCGCGGTTACGCGGTGCTCGAGGTCCTGCGTCCGGACCGCACCTACTCCAACCGGGCCTACTACAAGGTCTGGTGCAAGGACGAGGCTCCGGACTCGCGCGTCTCGGTGTCCGGCCTCGTGACGTCGACCAACAACGACGGCTGCAAGGTCGGCGCGCGCGCCGACATCCACTCGAACGGCCGCGGCCGCGTCGAGTGGGTGTGGAAGGTGAACGGCGAGTCCGTCCTCAGGGGCGACACCTGGTTCCGCCACGGCGGCACCCGGAACGTCTCCCTCTCGGAGCAGGCTCTGTCCGGCGCCGCCACCAGGGGCGGCCGGATCACGCTGACGGTCTTCGGGCCGCGCAACTCCGACTCGATCACGCAGTCCTACTCCGCATGCCAGTCGCCGAGGCCCACGGTCTCGGTGTCCAGGGTCGCGGTCGCGGGTCAGCGCAACGACCAGTGCCGTGACAACCGGGGCCCCGGCGTGGACTTCAGGGCCACGCTCACCAGCACCGGTCCCACCACGGTGAAGTACTACTGGGTGATCGACGGCAAGCGCGACCAGACGCTTGAGCGCCAGGTGAACGGCAGCCTGGACGTGAGCTGGGGCATCGGCGGCACCCATGGTGCCTCCGAGACCTCGGGATCGGCCGAGCTCGTCGTGATCAGCCCCAACTCGGCGTCCTCCGGCAGCACCGCCTACGTGGCGACCTGCCCGAAGCCCGCCGCGGCCAAGGGCTGACCGGACGGGCAACACCGTCTGATCAGGTGAACTGAACCGGATGGCGTCCCCCGTGGCGCCATCCGGTTTCTTGGGCCGCCTGCGCGAGGTGGGCGACGCCTCGGCATCCCTGCTCAAGGAGGGGCCTACCGCACCCCGGTCATGAGGGCGACGCTGCCCCTGCGACCCCGCGGAGAGCCGCCAGTCGGGCACCATCGGTGTCATGAGCTTCGTACCTCCCGGCACCGGCTGGCCGGGCGATCCGGCGACCGCTGACACGCCGGTCGCCCACGACCCCGCGGACGTGCTGCGCCTGGCCGCCACCAGCAACACCCTCGCGGAGCTCACGGCGCGGCAGTCCGTCTGCCGCGCCTGTCCCCGCCTGGTGGAATGGCGCGAGGAGGTCGCCCGGGTGAGGCGGCGCGCGTTCGCGGACGAGACCTACTGGGGACGGCCGGTCCCCGGCTGGGGCGCCGAGCGGCCCCGCGTCCTGATCGCGGGCCTCGCCCCGGCGGCCCACGGGGGAAACAGGACCGGCCGCATCTTCACCGGCGACCGCAGCGGCGACTGGCTGTTCGCCTCGCTCCACCGCTGCGGTCTGGCCACGCGGGAGACCAGCACGCACGCCGGCGACGGGCAGGAGCTGATCGGCGCCCGCGTGGTGGCCTCGGTGCGCTGCGCCCCACCCGCCAACAAGCCCGCGCCCGAGGAGAAGGCCGCCTGCTTCCCGTGGCTGGCGCGCGAGGTGGCGCTGGTCGCGCCGTACGTCCGGGTGATCGTCGCGCTCGGCGGCTATGCCTGGCAGGCCCTCTGGCTGGCGCTGAAGGAGGCGGGATACGCCCTGCCGCGCAGCCGGCCGCCGTTCGGCCACGGGGCCGAGACGGAGATCCGGCACGGCGACGCGCCCGTGACCCTGATCGGCTGCTACCACCCCAGCCAGCAGAACACGTTCACCGGCAAGGTGACCGCCCAGATGCTCGACGACGTCTTCACCCGTGCCGCCCGGCTGGCGGCGTGAGCCTTGGCCTGAGCCGCCCGGCTGGCGGCGTGAGCCTTGGCCTGAGGCGCCCGGCCGGCGGTGTGACGCGTTGCATTGATCGCGCATTGGAGTTCCGGGCCCGCCTTGAGTAGGCTTGTGAATGCTTTCACAAACGAGGATGGGCCTCAGGATGAACAAGCACATTGTGATCGTCGGCGGCGGCTACGTCGGCCTCTACACCGCGTTGCGCCTCCAGCGCACGCTCCGCCGTGAGCTGCGCGCCGGCGAGGTGAACATCACGATCATCGACCCCCAGTCCTACATGACCTACCAGCCGTTCCTCCCCGAGGCGGCGGCGGGCAACCTGTCACCTCGGCACCTGGTCGCGCCCCTGCGCCGGGTGCTGCCCAAGGTGCGGATCCTCAACGGCACCGTCACCAAGGTCCACCACGCCGAGCGGACTGTCACGTTCCAGCCGGCCGGGGGCCAGGCGCGGGACATCTCCTACGACGTCATCGTGATGGCCGCCGGCTCGATCTCGCGGACGCTGCCGATCCCCGGCCTCACCGACATCGGGATCGGCTTCAAGACCGTGGGCGAGGCCATCGCGCTGCGCAACCGCGTGCTGCACCTGCTCGACGTGGCCGAGTCGACCGACGACCCCGAGGTGCGCCGCCGGGCGCTGACGTTCGTCGTCGTGGGCGCGGGCTTCGCGGGCGTCGAGGCGCTGGCCGAGCTGGAGGACATGGCCAAGGACTCGACGCGCTACTACCGCAACATCGAGCCCTCAGACCTCCGCTGGGTGCTCGTCGAGGCCACCGACCGGGTGCTGCCCGAGGTCGGCCCGGAGATGGGCAAGTGGACGCTGGAGCAGCTCCGCGAGCGCGGCATCGAGGTCAAGCTCGAGACCCGCCTGGAGTCGTGCGTGGGCGGCCACGTCGTGCTCTCCGACGGCTCGGCGTTCGAGGCCGACACGCTCGTCTGGACGGCCGGCGTCAAGCCCAGCACGGTCGTCAACTCCGGTGACCTGCCGCTCGACGAGCGCGGCCGGATCAAGACCACGGCCGCGCTGACCGTCGCGGGCACCAAGGGCGCCTTCGCCGCCGGCGACGTGGCGGGCGTTCCCGACGTGACCAACCCGGGCCAGTATTGCGCGCCCAACGCCCAGCACGCGGTGCGCCAGGCCAAGGTGCTCGCCGACAACATCGTCCGGCACCTGCGCGGGGAGCAATTGGCCGACTACCGTCACAAGTACGTGGGATCGGTCGCCGGGCTCGGCCTGCACCAGGGCGTGGCCAACGTCTACGGGGTCAAGCTTCGCGGATTCCCTGCGTGGTTCATGCACCGGACCTACCATCTGTCGCGGGTGCCGACGCTGAACCGGAAGGTCCGTGTCGTCGTCGACTGGACCCTGGCGCTGTTCTTCAAGCGTGAGACCATCTCCCTCGGCGAGGTCGAACACCCGCGTGACGGGTTCCGGGCGGCCGTGGCGACGATGCGCCGCTAGAACGGCCCGGTTCACGGCAGGCGCCCCGGTGCTCACGCGCCGGGGCGTACCGGTGCCCGAGATCTTCGGACGAAAGGGGATCAACGGGTGGCGCTCCCAGGAGGGACCGTGCTCATCGCCGGAGCCGAGCCGCCGGAGGGGGTGGACGGCGTGGCCGAGCTCACACCCGGCAGGCGGCGGCGGCACCGGACTTGACTCCGAAATCACTTTCCGTCGTGGAGAAACTCACGTGCTGTGAAGGTCCGTGAAAACCCCCGCGACCGGGCTCGCCGCCGGCCATCGCGCCGAGCAGGGAAAACGCACGTACTACGCATAAGCGGTTGCCAGAAACGCAAGATCCCGTCACCATCGAAGCCGATGCCTCCGAACCCCGGTCCTTTCAGCACCATCGGGACCAAGGGCGTTCTTCCTGGACAGAGTGCCAGGAGCCCTATCACTTCATGGCAGGCTTCACAGTTGTGACGCATGATGCGAAGTTGTGCTCCTCGGGAGCATGGTCCGTTTCGTATGATTGCGGCGCCCCCGTAGCCCAATGGCAGAGGCAAACCCCTTAAAAGGGTTGACGTGCGGGTTCGAATCCCGCCGGGGGCACGCACGCCCACCTTTGGAAATGGACCTGTTTTCGGGTCCGCTGACGGCGGGAACTCTCCGGCTGTCACGTTCGTTGTGCTCGCGTTGACGTCTCGAAACCACATAGATCCGGGCGCGAGTTGACCTAGGCGGCGACCGGTCGAATAGGCTCGGCGCAGGAGGCAGCGATGGAGAGCAAGAACCCCGTTTTCAGCAGGTCGCGGCAGCAGACCGGCGGATGGGGGGCGCCCGCCCCCACGCCGCAGCAGCTGCAGAACATGTATGACACGCCGTCCTACGCCCCGCCGACGAGGCCGGGCTACCGGACGATGACGCTCGACGACGTCGTGGTCCGCGGGTTCATGACCCTCGGCACGCTCGTCGTCGGCGCCGCCGCGGCGTGGTATTTCCAGGTCCCCATGGGCGTGGCCGTCGCCTCGGCCCTCGTCGCGCTGGTCCTCGGCCTGATCGCGGCCTTCAAGCAGAGCACCAGCCCCGCGCTCATCCTCGGCTACGCCGTCTTCGAGGGCGTGTTCCTGGGCGCGCTCAGCAGCCTGTACGAGTCGTTCTTCAACGGCATCGTGCTCCAGGCCGTGCTCGGCACGGCGTTCGCGTTCGGCGCGGTGCTCACCGTCTACTCCCTGAGGGTCGTCCGCGTCACGCCGAAGCTGGTCAAGTTCGTGCTGGCCGCCGCAATCGCGGCGCTGGGCCTCGCGCTGGTCAACCTGATCCTCGGCTTCTTCGTCCAGGGCGGTCTCGGCCTGCGCACCGACTCCCCGGTGGGCTGGATCTTCAGCATCGTGATGATCCTGATCGGCTGCTTCTTCCTGCTCCTCGACTTCGACTCGATCGAGCAGGGCGTCAAGCAGGGCGCCCCTGAGAGGTTCGCCTGGCAGTGCGCCTTCGGGCTCACGCTGAGCCTCGTCTGGATCTACCTCGAGGTGCTGCGCTTCATCAGCTACTTCAGCAGCAGCGACTGATCCGCTCAGCCGTCAAGGGCCTCGCCGTTCCCGGCGGGGCCCTTCGGCTTGCCGGGAGATCAACATCTCGTAACGAATTGGTGGCGACTTGGGGGTTGCGATTCCGGATGAGGTGTTGCAGTGTCAAGCAAAGGACCTTATTCCGTGGAGGTGCCCATGTCCTTGAACCACTCACCGGAGACGCAAACGAAGCTCATCGCAAGGGTCCCCGCCATAACGGGACGCGAACTCCCCGAGTGGTTCCAAGCCATCGACAACGGTCCAAGCTTCCTCAGATGCGACGAGCGGGCTAACTGGCTCGCCGACGAGCACGGGCTCACCCACGGCTACGCCGCCGCGATCGTCCACGAGCACGAGCGCTACCGCCGCAACCGCATGGGCTTCATCTAGGCCTCAGGTCCCACCTCGCGCCCGTGCCCATGGCACGGGCGCGTCATCATGGTGGGATGGATCTGGACAAGGCACGCGACTTCCTCCACAGAAACCACCGCGCCGTCCTGCTCACCAGGCACGCCGACGGCCGGCCGCAGCTGTCGCCGGTGCTGGTGGGCGTGGACGCTGAAGGGCGCATCGTCATCAGCAGCAGGGAGACGGCGGTCAAGACACGGAACGCCCGCCGCGACCCCCGTGTGTCGATCTGCGCCTTCACGGATGCGTTCTTCGGGGGGTGGGTCCAGGTTGACGGCACGGCGGAGATCATCTCGCTGCCGGACGCCATGGATCACCTGATCTCCTACTATCGCGACGTCTCAGGTGAGCATCAGGACTGGGACGACTACCGGGCCGCCATGATCCGTGACAGGCGGGTGGTCCTCCGCGTCACCCCCGAACGCGCCGGCCCCGACTTCCACGGCTAGACCCCGGCTAGTTCCGCCGCCGGCAAGCGCCTGGGAGTGTGGGCAGGGCAGCCCAGGGGATCTCGCGAGCCGCGATGAGTCCTGCGGCGTCCGGCGGTCGTACTGCCGAACCCGTCACCGAGGAGGACTTCTGATGCGCAGCGTGACCTATTCGATGAGCGTCTCACTTGACGGCTACATCGTCGGGCCCGACGGCGACTTCGACTGGACGGTGCCCGACGAGGAGGTCTTTCGCTTCTGGATCGACGAGATACGAGGGGTCGGCGTCCACCTGTTGGGACGGCGGCTGTACGAGACGATGCTGTACTGGGAGACCGCCGACCAGGATGCATCGCTGGACGACTCAGAGCTCGAGTGGGCCGCGCTCTGGAAGCCGCTCCCGAAGGTGGTGTTCTCCACCACGCTCTCGGCGGTGCGGGGCAATGCCCGCCTGGCCTCCGGCGGCCTGGCGGAGGAGATCGAGCGGTTGCGCGCCGAGCCGGGGGAGGGCGACATCGCGATCGGCGGCGCGACTCTCGCCGCCGAGGCGGCGGCGTTGGGTCTGATCGACGAGTACCGGGCCATGGTCTACCCAGTGCTGGTCGGCGGTGGCATTCCGTTCTTTCCCCAGCGCGAGCGCCGGGTGGATCTCGAACTCGTCGAGACCCCCCGCGCCTTCCGCTCGAGAGTCGTCCACCTCCGCTACCGCGTGGCGCGCTAGACCCTCGGACACCCGAGCGCCCGGCCCTCTTGGCGAGGCCGGGCGCCCGGAGCGGTCCTTCGGCTAGCCGAGACGCTCAATGATCATGGCCATGCCCTGGCCGCCGCCCACGCACATCGTCTCCAGCCCGATCGACTTGTCGTGGTGCTGGAGGCTGTTGATCAGCGTGGAGGTGATGCGGGCCCCGGTCATGCCGAACGGGTGGCCCACGGCGATGGCCCCACCGTTGACGTTGAGGCGGTCGAGGTCGATGCCCAGGTCGCGGTAGGACGGGATGACCTGGGCCGCGAACGCCTCGTTGATCTCGACCAGGTCCACGTCCTCGATCGCCATCCCGGCCCGCGCCAGCGCCTGCTTCGACGCCTCGACCGGGCCCAGCCCCATGATCTCGGGCGACAGGCCGGTGACGCCGGTGGAGACGATGCGCGCCAGCGGGGTGATGCCCAGTTCGGCGGCCCGCACGTCGCTCATGACGATGACGGCCGCCGCCCCGTCGTTCAGCGGGCAGCAGTTGCCGGCCGTGACGGTGCCGTCGGGCCGGAAGACGGGCTTGAGACCGGACACGGCCTCGTAGGTGGTGCCGGCGCGCGGCCCGTCGTCCTTGGCCACCACGGTGCCGTCGGGCAGCGTCGCCGGGGTGATGTCCTTCTGCCAGAAGCCGTCGGCGAGCGCCTTCTCGGCGAGGTTCTGGGAGCGCACGCCGAACTCGTCCTGGTCCTTGCGGCTGACGCCCTTGATCTGGGCGAGGTTCTCGGCGGTCTGGCCCATGGCGATGTAGATGTCGGGCACCGTGCCGTCCTCGCGCGGGTCGTGCCAGGTGTGGCCGCCTCCGGCGAACTCCTGGGTGCGCGACACCGCCTCGTCGAAGACAGGGTTGTGCGTCTCGGGGAGGGAGTCGGAGTTGCCCTTGGCGAACCGCGACACCATCTCGACGCCGGCCGACACGAACACGTCGCCCTCGCCCGCCTTGATCGCGTGGAACGCCATCCTGGTGGTCTGCAGGGACGACGAGCAGTAGCGGGTGATCGTGGTGCCGGGCACGCCGTCCAGGCCCAGCATCACGGACACCACGCGGGCCATGTTGAAGCCCTGCTCGCCGCCCGGCAGGCCGCAGCCCAGCATGATGTCGTCGATCGTCGTGGGGTCGAGCTGGGGGACCTTGTCCAGCGCGGCCCTGATCATCTGAACGGTCAGGTCGTCCGCGCGGAGGTCCTTGAGCGACCCCTTGAAGGCCCGCCCGATGGGCGACCGGGCGGTGGCGACGATGACTGCCTCGGGCATATGGCCCCTCCTTTGTCAGCACTCGTACCAGAACTATATTTCAGTGCTGTCGGGCGGTCCCGTCGCCCCCTCCGTCGAGGCGGTCTCCGGTCCGCTAGCCGTACATGCCGGGCGCGGTGGCGGTGTTGTCGTTGACCGCGCGGACGGCGCCCTTCTCGTCGCGCCACACCCGCCAGCCGTGCTGGCTGCCGGTGAACCACGACGGCGGGGCCTGCGCGCCCGCCACGCGCCTGCCCGTCGCGAGGTCGTACTCGCACAGCGCGGCCACCGAGTAGAAGCCGGGCGCCTGACCGCGCAGGGGGAGGGGCTTGGGGTCGGTCACGCAGAACGACCAGCCGCGCTGCTCCTCGACCGGCACCGCCCGGCCCGTGGCGAGGTCGAAGACCGTGCCTTTGCTGCCGTGCTTGAGGAAACCCAGCTTGTCCATGCGGTCGGGGAAGGCGAGCCACCAGCCCGAGCCGGGCACCTCCGCGGCCATGATCTGCCCGATCACGCGGCCGGTGTCGGAGTCGAGCCTGGCGAAGCCGCCGTAGCCGCCCTGCTGGTCGACCGGGCGCACGACAGGGGCGAAGCCGGGGTTGCCACTGGGATAGACGCGCACCACGGAGGGCCGCATCCAGTTGACCGTGCCATCGGCGATCTTGATGGAGAACAGGCCGAAGGTGGAGGCCTTCTTCGTGCGGGGGTTGGTGTAGGGGGCGACGTAGCCGACCAGGTCATCGCCGGTGGCGCCGAAGGCCCAGCCGCCCGACAGGTCGATGCCGGGTCCGAGCGCCTGCTCGATGGGCTGCTGCCACTGCAGCTTGCCGGTCCTGGCGTCGTACGACTCGATCTCCGGGTTGGCGGCCAGGCGGAGCATCAGCACCCGCCCGGGGTCGGACCACTCGACCTCGGCCAGGCCGGGCACCTTCCACACGAGCCTGCCCGTTGCCGGGTCGAGGACCGCGACGCGCGCCGACGACAGCGCGGTGTGCTCCGGCAGGCAGATGTGGGGGCCGCAGCGCTGGGGGCCGAACGTGGAGTGGACCGGCCTGGTCCACAGCCGGCGGCCGGTGCGGGCGTCGCGGGCGACGACCGTGGCGTTCCAGCGGTCCTTCTTGGCCGGGTCGAGCGCGACGACGACGGCTTGGCCCTTCTGCGGCAGCTCGGCGATGGCGGGGGCCGAGACGCCCATGCCGGGCAGGCGGCCCGCCATCGTGGCCGGATGGGCCCAGAGCCTCCTGCCGCTGGCCAGGTCGAGCGTGACCGTCTCGAGCGAGCCGTCGGGCCTCATGGACGTGGCCGCGACGATCCCGCCCGCGGAGACCATCCGGCTGACGACGTTGACCTGAGGGTTGTGCCAGCTCGGGAAGGGCGCCGTGGCCGCGTCGCTGCCGGAGCAGCCGGTCAGCGAGCCGGTCAGGGCGAGGGTCCCGGCTAGGGCGAGGGCGGGTTTCGCGAGGGGCCGGAGCACGATCAATCCACTCCAAAGGGGACGGGGAGTGACGGCCGCGGCGCGGAGGGTGACCGGTGTCAGGCGTCCTTGAGCATCGGCCCCGGCCGTCGGCGGAACAACGTCACCCACCTGCCGTGGGGGCCCGTCGCCTGCCCTGCGACCCGGGTCGCGGAGACCTCGGTGCCGGACTCCTCCGCGGCCGTGGCCGCCGCGAGGTAAATCGGTTGCAGTCCTTCGCCGCGCCCGGGGCGCGGCTCGGGCCACAACCCCAACGCAGTGCATACAGAAGGTAGCACCGCGTAAGCGGCCTGTGCGTAACCTCGGTCAGATGGATGGAAACGATCCGGTCCGAACATTTCGCCGGGGTTTGTATCGAATTCGGGCCCCAGAAGGTCGGCGAACGCCACCGTGCGCCCGCCCGCGTCGACCACCGCGACCGTCTGGGCGGCGGCCAGCTGGCGGCTCCACCGCCTGGTCACCCAGCGCAGCGGCTGCGCGATCGGCCGTACCGTGCCCAGATCGGGGCAGGTGCCGACGACCACCTCCGCGCCGGCGTCGCACAGCCGCCGCACCGCCTTGACCAGGTGACGCACCGCCGTGGCGGGCGGGGTCTGCGTGACCACGTCGTTCGCGCCGACGAAGACGACGGCCACGTCCGGATTCAGCCGCAGCGCCTGGTCCACCTGCTCGCCGAGCTCGGCCGAGGGCGCGCCGGACTTGCCGAGGACGCACAGCCGCACCGGCCGTTCGGCGACGGCGGCCAGGCCGTTCGCGATCAGCACCGCCGGCGTCGTCGCCGCGTCGCTCGCGCCCAGGCCGACGGAGGTCGAGTCGCCCAGCATGACCATCGTCAGCGGCTCGCCCGCGAACTCGCCGTAGACGCCGTCGGAGGGCGGGCCGTCCATGCCGTGCGGCAGCCCGATCACCCTGCGGGCCATCAGGCTCTCCAGGATCAGCAGCGCGTACGCCGTGACTCCGAGAGCCGTCAGGCCCCCGCCTCCCAGCGCGGCCGCGATGGCGATCTTGCGGGCTGCGCGCGCCACTCCCGGCGCCCAGACCATGCGGTGCCCCCCTCGGTCGAACTCGGCGGTAGCGTTTGCTTGGAAAACTAGCCGAGCGCCTGCCACCCCCATCGGATCTCGGCGACCAGCAAGCTGACCAAGCTTCGGCAAAGAAGGTGAACACCTCGGTGCGCGTACATGATTCCCTGGTCGAACTCATGGGCAACACCCCGCTCGTCAGGCTGCACAAGGTCTCCGCGGGGGCGCCCGCCCAGGTGCTCGCCAAGGTCGAGTACTTCAACCCCGGCGGCTCGGTCAAGGACCGCATCGCGGTCCGCATGATCGAGGCGGCCGAGGCGTCCGGCGAGCTGCGCCCCGGCGGCGTCATCGTCGAGCCGACGTCCGGCAACACCGGCGTGGGCCTGGCCATCGTGGCCCAGCAGAAGGGCTACCGGTGCGTGTTCGTGGTGCCCGACAAGGTCGCCCAGGACAAGATCGCCGTGCTGCGCGCCTACGGCGCCGAGGTGGTGGTCTGCCCGACCGCGGTCTCGCCCGACCACCCCGACTCCTACTACTCGGTCTCCGACCGGCTGGCAGGGGAGATCCCGAACGCCTGGAAGCCCGACCAGTATTCCAACGTCAACAACCCCGACTCCCACTACCACTCGACCGGACCGGAGCTGTGGGAGCAGACCGAGGGCAGGATCACCCACTTCGTCGCCGGCATCGGCACCGGGGGCACCATCAGCGGCACCGGCCGCTATCTCAAGGAGGTCTCCGGGGGCCGGGTGAAGATCATCGGCGCCGACCCGGAGGGCTCGGTCTACTCGGGCGGCTCCGGCCGGCCCTACCTGGTCGAAGGCGTCGGCGAGGACATCTGGCCGGCCACCTACGACACCGGCATCTGCGATGAGGTCATCGCGGTGTCCGACAAGGACTCCTTCACCATGACCCGCAGGCTCGCCCGCGAGGAGGGGCTGCTCGTCGGCGGCTCGTGCGGGATGGCCGTGGTGGCCGCGCTGAGGGTGGCGGCCACCACGGGGCCCGACGACGTGGTGGTCGTGCTGCTGCCCGACGGCGGCCGGGGCTACCTGTCCAAGATCTTCAACGACGACTGGATGGCCGACTACGGGTTCCTGACCACCTCGTCCGACGAGGGCCTGGTGGGCGACGTGCTGGCCCGCAAGGCGGCCGGGCTGCCGGAGTTCGTGCACGTCCACCCGCACGAGTCGGTCGGCACGGCCATCTCGATCATGCGTGAATACTCGGTGTCGCAGCTGCCGGTGATGAAGGAGGAGCCGCCGGTCATGGCCGCCGAGGTGGTCGGCTCGATCGTCGAGCGCGACCTGCTGGAGGCGCTCTACCACGGCAAGCTGTCGTCCGACGACCCGATCGCCGAGCACATGTCGGCGCCGCTGCCGACGATCGGCAGCGGCGAGCCGGTGGCGCGCGCGGTCGAGGCCCTGGAGAAGGCCGACGCCGCGGTGGTGCTCGAGGACGGCAAGCCCGCCGGGCTCATCACCCGCCAGGACCTGCTCGCCTTCCTCGCCAACCACTGACCCTGGTCGAAGGCTAGGGCTTCCTGATCGACTCGATCACGGTGCCGAGCCCTTCCTGGCCGCGCCCTTCTGCGTCGGCCCGCTCGAAGAGCGCCTTGAGGGCCTCCGGCACCGTGGTCTCCAGTCCCGCGTCCTTCAGCGCGTGGACGGCGTGGCCGAGGCCGACCGCCTGCATGTGGAGGCTGTTGAGCTCGCCCGGGTACACCCCTGCCGCGATCTCCTCGCCCAGGATCCTGGCGAACCCCATCGGTCCGTCGCCGCCCAGCCCGGTGAAGGTCTCCTGGGCGTACGGGATGAAGTCCTGGGGCGCCACGCCCGCCGTGCCGAGCAGCGCGACGGCGTGCATGTAGCTGGTCAGGCTGGACCAGAAGACGAGCAGCTGGGCCTGGTAGTACATCATCGCCAGGCCCTCGTCCGCGCCGACGTGGTGGACGTCGGCGAGTGCCTTCAGCGTCTCCGCGTGCCGGTCGAGCGGCTCCTTCGGCCCGCTGTAGAACGTGTAGGCGCCCGGTCTGCCGATGCCCGGCGGCGGCACCATGATGCCGCCGGTGACGAGGACGCCGCCTCGCCCGGCCACCCAGCGGGCAGCCGCGCGCAGCTCCTCAGGAGTGCCCGAGCTGAGGTTGACCAGCACCTTCCCGTCCAGCCTCAGGTCGCCCAGGCTGTCGTACATCGCCTGGTAGCTGATCTGGCTGATCACCAGGAGCTCCCCCGTGTCGGCGGGGGTGGCCGCGAGCCTGGCCCCCTTCGCCACGAGGGGCTCCGCCTTGCTCGCGGTGCGGTTCCACACCGTCACGTCGTGGCCGGCGGCGAGGAACGTCTCCGCCATAGTCGAACCCATCGGCCCCAGGCCGATCACTGTCACGTCGGTCATGGCTCCGACCCTGCGTCAGGCGGCTACGGAAATCCTTCGGGCCGGCTACGGGTTGGACCTGTCGTGGAGCGATTCGGGGGGCGGTCGGGGGCGCGGTCCGGGGTGCTGCGGTCGGGAGTGCTGCGGTTCGGGGTGCTCGGCCCGCTGGCGGTGTGGACGGAGGACGGCGGGCAGGTGACGGTGGGGGAGCCGAAGGTGCGCGCCCTGCTGGCCGACCTGCTGGCGCACGGGGGCGGCCCGGTCTCGGCGGGCCGGCTGATCGACGACCTGTGGGGCGAGCGGCCAGGCCGCAACCCCGCCGGAACCCTCCAGGCCCGGGTCTCCCAGCTCCGCCGCGCGCTCGGCGACCCCGGTCTGGTGGTGCACGGCCCGGCCGGCTACCGGCTGGCGTCCGCCGCGTCCGACGCCGACCGCTTCCGCGACCTCCTCGAACGCCCCTCCGGCGGCCCGCGCGAGCGCGCGGCCCGGCTCGGC
>NZ_QNFZ01001027.1 GCF_003313395.1 Nonomuraea lactucae
CCGTTCCCGCCCATGCCGGCGGGGCCGCCGCACGTCGCCCGGCTGGTCGCCCACGCCGGGGCCGAGCGGCGCGTGGGCGTGGTGCTCGTACGGCTGGGCGGTTACGCCGCGGGGGTGTTCGCAGGGACCCGGCTGGTGGCCTCCAAGGTGGGCTCCCGCCTGGTGCAGGGCCGCAGCGCGGCCGGCGGCTGGTCACAGCAGCGCTTCGCCAGGCGGCGCCGCAACCAGGCGGACCAGGCGCTGGAGACGGCGGCCGACACCGCGCTGCGCGTCCTGTCGCCGCACCTGGCCGACCTCGACGCGGTCGTGCTCGGCGGCGATCGCCGCGCCGTCGACGCGCTGCGCGCCGACCGGCGGCTGGCGCCCCTGCTGGCGCTGGAGTCGGAGCCGTTCCTGACCGTCCCCGACCCCCGGCTTGCCGTCCTGCTCGACACGCCGGGGCTCTTCCGCGCCGTCCGGATACGGGTGGTGGACCCGGCCTGAGCCCGCCGGCGCTCAACCGGAGGTGGAGCCCCTGCGCGGGGCCATACACTGATCCGTATGCACACTCCCGATTGACCGGCGCCCACCACGCCCAAACCCTCGTTTCCTAGCTCGGGAGTGTTCCGCCAACCATGATCATCGCCAGTGACATCGAGCTGCGCGCGGGCGCGCGCCTGCTCATCGAGAGCGCCTCCTTCCGGGTGAACCCCGGTGACAAGATCGGGCTCGTCGGCCGCAACGGCGCGGGCAAGACCACGCTGACCAAGGTGCTGGCGGGCGAGGCGCTGCCCGCCGCCGGATCGGTCAGCACGACCGGCAGCGTCGGCTACCTCCCGCAGGACCCCCGCACCGGCGACCTGGAGGTGCTCGCCCGCGACCGCGTCCTGTCCGCCCGCGGCCTCGACGAGGTGCTGCGCAAGCTGCGCGAGGCCGAGACGGGCATGTCCTCCGGCGATCAGCGGGTGCGCGAGAAGGCCGTCAGGCAGTACGGCAGGCTCGAGGACCAGATGCACGTGCTGGGCGGCTACGCGGCCGAGGCCGAGGCGGCGTCCATCGCCTCCAGCCTCGGATTGCCCGACCGGGTCCTGTCCCAGCCCTTGAAAACGCTTTCCGGGGGGCAGCGCAGGCGCGTCGAATTGGCGCGCATTCTTTTCAGCGGAGCGGAAACTCTCCTTCTCGATGAGCCGACAAACCACCTAGATGCGGACTCAATCGGGTGGCTTCGCGATTTTTTGCGATCCCATCACGGCGGCTTGGCGATCATCAGCCATGATGTAGACCTTCTTGAAGCGACGGTCAACAAGGTCCTCCACCTCGACGCCAACCGATGCGTGATCGACCACTACAACGTGGGTTGGAAAGCTTACCTTGCGCAACGGGAGACCGACGAGAAGCGGCGCAAGCGCGAGCGGGCCAACGCCGAGAAGCAGGCGGGCGCGCTGCTGGCGCAGGCCGACAAGATGCGGGCCAAGGCCACCAAGGCCAAGGCCGCGCAGGACATGATGCGCCGCGCCCACCGGCTGCTCGCCGGCACCGAGGAGGAGCGCCAGAGCGACAGGGTCGCCAAGCTGCGCTTCCCGGAGCCCCAGCCGTGCGGCCGCACCCCGCTGACGGCCGAGGGGCTGTCCAAGTCGTACGGCTCGCTGGAGGTGTTCACCGACGTCAGCGTGGCCATCGACCGCGGCCACCGGGTCGTCATCCTCGGCCTCAACGGCGCGGGCAAGACCACCCTGCTGAGGCTGCTCGGTGGCGTCGAATCGCCCGACACGGGGGAGATAAGGCCCGGCCACGGCCTCAAGATCGGCTACTACGCCCAGGAGCACGAGACCCTCGACGCCGGCCGGACGCTGCTGGAGAACATGCGCTCGGCCGGCGGCGAGTTCACCGACACCGAGCTCCGCAAGGTGCTCGGATCCTTCCTCTTCAGCGGCGACGACGTCGACAAGCCCGCCGGCGTGCTGTCCGGCGGCGAGAAGACCCGCCTTGCCCTCGCCGTTCTGGTGCTCTCCAGCGCCAATGTCCTCCTCCTCGACGAGCCCACGAACAACCTCGATCCCGTCAGCCGCGAGCAGGTTCTCAACGCTCTCAGGTCGTATTCAGGAGCGATCGTCCTTGTCACCCATGACGAGGGTGCCGTTGACGCCCTGTCACCGGATAGGGTGATCTTGCTACCTGACGGAACTGAAGACGCGTGGAGCGACGAATTTTCCGATCTTGTGGCACTTGCCTGATCTTAATTTGGGTGGGTACGGATCTTTTCCCGTGGAGTAGGTAGCCGATCCCGCTGAAATGACTGATCATGGCGGAGTAACGCTGCGGAAGTCCGGCACTACAGGAGGTACTCGTGGCCGAGACACTGAAGAAGGGCACCCGGGTGACCGGGGCCGACCGTGAGAAACTGGCCGGCGATCTCAAGAAGCGCTACGCCGCGGGTGAGAGCATCCGCGCCCTGGCCGCTTCGACCGGTCGGTCCTACGGGTTCATCCACCGCATCCTGAGCGAGTCCGGCGTGACTCTGCGCGGGCGCGGAGGGGCCACCCGAGGCAAGTCCAAGCGCTGACGGCCGCCTCGGAACGTGCGACCGCAGCCGCCCGTCCCTAGTCAGCCAGCCGTCGCGCCCGAGCCAGAATCATATTCTGTAAGCTCGGGCGCGACGGTTCAGTGATGAAGGAGCGGGCGATGGCGGAAGCGAAGGCGCCAAATCAGCGCGGGGGGCACGCGGAGGAGGTCTCTGCCGAGGCACTGGCGGAGATCGGCCTGCGCTTCGAGGTGGACGGTGAGATCGCGACGATCACACTGGACCGGCCGGACAAACGGAACGCACAGACGTTCGCGACCTGGTCGGCACTGGCTCGCATAGGCGACAACCTGCCTGAGCGGGTGCGCATCGTCGTCGTGAAAGGTGAGGGACCGTCCTTCTCGGCAGGGATCGACCTGCGCATGTTCACACCGGAGGGGGTGCCCGGACAGGGCTCGTTCGGCTCAGCCGCGCGACTGGACGGCCCGGCGTTCGAGGAGAGACTGCGCCAGGCCCAGTCGGGGTTCCTGTGGCTACGCCGACCGGAGATAGTCTCCATCGCGGCCGTGCAGGGGCACGCCATCGGCGCGGGGTTCCAGCTCGCGCTCGCCTGTGACCTGCGGATCGTGGCCGACGATGTCAAGTTCTGCATGAAGGAGCCCGCACTCGGGCTGGTGCCCGATCTGACCGGCACCAAGCCGCTGGTCGAGCTCGTGGGGCAGGCCAGGGCGATCGACATATGCCTGACCGCCAGGATCGTGGAGGCCCAGGAGGCGCTGAGCATCGGCCTGGCCGAGCGCGTCGTCCCCGGGGACGAGCTGGCGAAGGCCGTACAAGACAAGACGGCGCAGTTGCTGACGACCAACAGGGACGCGGCGGCGGCGACCAAGCGACTCCTCCAGGGAGCGGCGGGGCGCACCCTGGAGGAGCAGTGCGCGGCCGAGGGGGCCGAACAGGCCCAGCGGCTCAGGGCGCTGTTCGGCGGCGCGTCCTGAGGGCGGCCCGGGCGGCGCGGCTGCCTCGCGCCCGCCCGGGTGTTTCGCGGTGAGCTGATCCGGGAATCAGGCCGGACCCCCCGGCGCTCATACCGGGGGAGGAGGACCCCGGATGGCGATGATGGGAGGGGGCTTCGGCCCTCAGGTGATGGCCTCGCTGCGGCGCGACGACTCGGTCACCAAGCAGCGGCTCAGGCCGGGCACGGTCGGGCGCGTCGCCCGCTACGCCAGGCCCCACACCCGGCAGATCGTGGCGTTCCTGCTGCTCGTGATGGCCGGGGCGGTGATCGTCGTGGCCAACCCGCTGCTGATGAAGGCGATCATCGACGACGGCATCCTGCACAAGCGCCCCGGCGTCGTGGTCGGCCTCGCCCTGGCGATCGCGGCGCTCGCGCTGCTCGACGCCGGGCTCACGCTCGTGCAGCGCTGGTTCTCCTCCCGCATCGGCGAGGGTCTCATCTACGACCTGCGCACCGAGGTGTTCGACCATGTGCAGCGCATGCCGGTGGCGTTCTTCATGCGGGCGCAGACCGGCGCGCTGGTCTCCCGGCTCAACACCGACGTCATCGGCGCCCAGCGGGCCCTGACCAGCACGCTCTCGTCCGTGGTCGCCAACGTGATCAGCCTGGTCCTCGTGCTCGGCGCCATGCTGGTGCTGTCGTGGCAGGTGACACTGGTCGCGCTCGTGCTGCTGCCCGTCTTCGTCGTGCCCGCCAAGTGGGTCGGCCGCCGCATGTCGGCGCTGACCCGTGAGCAGATGCGGCTCGACGCCGAGATGAGCTCCGTCACCACCGAGCGGTTCAACGTGGCCGGCGCGATGCTGGCCAAGCTGTACGGCAGGCCGGACGACGACGCCGCGATGTTCGGCGGCCGGGCGGCCCGGGTGCGCGACATCGGCGTCACCGTCGGCATGTACGGCACCGTGTTCCGGGTCGCGCTCGGCCTGGTGGCGGCGCTGGCGACGGCCCTGGTCTACGGCATCGGCGGCGTGCTGGCCGTCGGCGACGTGTTCGAGCTCGGCACGCTCGTCGCCCTGGCGGCGCTGCTGATGCGCCTCTACGGCCCGCTGACGTCGCTGTCCAACGTCCAGGTGGACGTCATGACCGCCCTGGTCAGCTTCGATCGGGTCTTCGAGGTCCTCGACCTGGAGCCCATGGTGGCCGAGAAGCCCGGCGCCGTGCCGGTGCCCGAGGGGCCGGTGACGATCGAGTTCGACGGCGTCCACTTCCGCTACCCGGCGGCCGAGGAGGTGTCGCTGGCCTCGCTGGAGTCGGTGGCCAAGCAGGACACGGCCCCCTCCCACCCCGTGCTCAAGGGTGTGTCCTTCACCGCCAGGCCCGGCCGGCTCGTCGCCCTGGTCGGCCCGTCCGGCGCGGGCAAGACCACGATCACCTCGCTGGTCTCCCGGCTCTACGACGCCGGCGAGGGCGCCGTCCGCCTCAACGGCCTCGACGTGCGCGACGCCACGCTCGCCTCGCTGCGCGACACCGTGGGCGTGGTCACCCAGGACGCCCACCTCTTCCACGACACGATCGCGGCCAACCTGCGCTACGCCCGCCCGGAGGCCGGCGACGAGGAGATGTGGGAGGCGCTGCGGTCCGCGCAGATCGGCGACCTCGTCGAGAGCCTGCCCGACGGGCTCGACACCGTCGTCGGCGACCGGGGCCACCGCCTGTCGGGCGGCGAGAAGCAGCGGCTGGCGCTGGCCCGGCTGCTGCTGAAGGCGCCCCGCGTGGTCGTGCTGGACGAGGCCACCGCCCACCTCGACTCCGAGTCGGAGGCGGCCGTGCAGCAGGCGCTGAAGACTGCCCTGGCCGGCCGCACCTCGCTGGTCATCGCCCACCGGCTGGCCACCATCAGGGACGCCGACGAGATCCTCGTCGTCCAGGACGGCCGCGTCGCCCAGCGGGGCACGCACGACGAGCTGCTGGCCGGAGGCGGGCTCTACGCCGAGCTCTACCGCACCCAGTTCAGCTCCGGAGGTAGCCCAGCCTCGTGAGCTCCTCCTTGGCGACCTTCTCCACCAGCGTCAGGTCGGCGGGGCGCAGGCGGGCGCGCCAGGAGCCGGGCTCCGCCGGGCGCCGGCCGTACAGGGCGACCTTGGAGACGCGGGTGCCGAGGAATTCGGTCAGGGCCGCCACAGTCTGCGCGGGCCGGCCCACGAGGTCCTCGTAGCGCAGCGTGAGCAGCTGGCCCTCGGGCAGGTCGCGGCGGAGCGCCGCGCTGAGCCGCACCGCGCTGCGCCAGCGCAGCGCGCTCTTGCCCGCCGCCGGCATGCCCTTCCACTTGTCCACGTGCTCGTCTCGGTTGACGCCCAGGAACGCGTTGGGGAACTCGGTGTGCTCCGACAGCATGGCCGGCTTGAACCACGCCAGGCACGCCGGATCGCCCAGCATGTCGGCGACCACGTCGCGGCCGTCGCGGATCAGCTGCACGAAGCGCGCGTCGGGGAAGGCCCGCAGCAGCACGGTGGCGCTGTAGATCAGGTCGGGGGTGGCGTCGCCGAACCTCGTGACCGTGCCGGGCGCCACGCAGGGGCCGCTGGCGGTCACGCCGCCCGCCTCACGGCACGGCCCGGCGCACTCGCCGCACGAGCCGGGCAGCACCTGCCACGACTCGGCCAGCGCGTCGCGCAGCACCCGCACGGCCCCCGAGCTCTCGCCGATGGACGGCTTGCGGGCGAAGGCGTACACCACGTGGGCCACGCACGCGCGGCCCATCGTCACGTGGAAGCCGGGGGAGCGCTTCAGGGCACGGCCGAGCAGGTCCGCGCCGGAGTGAGGGGCTCCCAGCAGGAAGACCGGCCTGCGGACCTTGATGCCGTTGACCACGAGGATGTGGGGCGGAAGTCGCATACGAGAGCCAAGTGTGACACCGTTTGCCAGGTGAACGAGCCACGGCGGGCGCGGCGCCCGGCCGTGGCGGCCCCCATCCGCCCGGCGCTCACACGCCAGTCAAGGAGCCGTTCAAGGAGTTGGTCCATGCAGCCGGGTGACACCGTCGCGATCGTCTCGCCCTCGGGGCCGCCGAACGCCGTCCTGCTCAGTCGCGGGGTGGAGCGGCTGGAGCGGGGGCTGGGGCTGAAGGTGGTGATCGGCGGCCGGGCGTTCGACCGGCAGGAGCTCGGCTACCTCGCCGGCTCCGACGCCGACCGCGCCGCCGACCTCCAGGCCGCCTGGTGCGATCCGGCCGTCAGTGCGGTGTTCTGCTCCCGGGGCGGCTACGGCGCGACCCGGCTGCTCGGCCTGCTCGACTGGGACGCCATGCGGGCGGCCGGGCCCAAGGTCCTGGTCGGCTCCAGCGACATCACGGCGCTGCACCACGTGTTCGCCGCCGAGCTGGGCGTGCCGACCGTGCACGGTCCGATGCCCGCCTGCGTGACGATCGCGCACGAGGACGCGCCGGAGCCGCTCTCGTTCGAGCACCTGCGGGCGGCGCTGTTCGGGCCGGCCTCGCCGGTCATCGGTGACCGGGTGCTGGCGCCAGGGAGGGCCGAGGGCGTGCTGGCCGGGGGCAACCTGTCGCTGCTGGCCTCCATGTGCGGCACCCGCTACCAGCCGTCGTTCGCCGGGAAGATCGTGCTGCTGGAGGACGTGGGCGAGCAGCCGTACCGGATCGACCGCATGCTCACCCAGCTGCTGCTGGCGGGGGCCTTCGACGGCGTGCGGGGCATCGCGCTCGGCTCCTGGGTCAAGTGCGGCGACCCCTACCCGGTGCTCCGCGACAGGCTCGTCCCGCTCGGGGTGCCGATCGTGGCCGGGCTGCCGGTTGGGCACGGATCACCACAGTTGAGCGTGTGGCTTGGGACGCTTGGGGTTATCGATACCGAATCGTGCTCGCTGGCTGGTCTGTTCCGCGACGGCGACCAGGCAAGGTAGAGAGACATATAGGGACGAAACGGACATGAGGGGGCGCTGCGCGTGGCCTGGTTCAGAGGTGACCGGAAGCCCTCGCGCAGGGCGGTCGAGGACATCGACCTCGACTCGCTGCTCGCGCTCGTCGCCGAGTCCCACGGCTACGCCTGCTCCTTCGCCGCCGACGGTGGCTCGCTGAGCCTCACCGCCGGCGCGGGCGGGGAGATCCTCGTCCGGCTGACCGGGCTGCGGCGCGAGGCCGGGCGGCGGGCCAGGGAGGACTGGCCGACGCTGGTCTCCGAGCACCTCGCCCACGCGGTGGCCTCCGTCGGCGACGTCCTCGACGCCTGCGACCTCGATCAGGTGCGCCCCCTGCTGCGCACCCGCGTGGAGGCCGTGGACGAGGTGGCCGACCTGACCAGGGTGGTGGGCCGCCACCTCAACGGCGACCTGGTGGAGCTGCTCACCGTGGGGGCCCGGCCGGTCCGCCCCGAGGAGGCGGGCTGCTGGCCCGTCCCGTCCGGCCAGGCGCTGGAGATGGCCGTCTCGAACGTCCGGCGCGGCGAGCGCCTGTCGGTCGAGGCCATCCAGCTGTCGGGCACCCCGGTGTCACGGCTGACCGGCAGGGGGCCGTCCACGGCCACGCACCTGCGCTGGCTGGCCGACTACCTGCCGGTGCCCGCCGACGGCGTGCTCGCGGTCCTGCCCGACCCGTACACGCTGCTGGTCTACCCCGTGACGGGGCTCGGCGCGGTGCGCGCCATCGAGCGGCTCCGCGTGCACGCGGCCCGCACCGGCGGGCTCAGCCCGCAGGTCTACTGGTGGCACGAGGGGCGGCTGAGGCTCATCAAGTCCGACATCGTGCTGCAGGACGGCCAGACGCGCCTGGTCGTGGCCCCGCCGCCGGAGTTCGCCCGGGTGCTGGCCCGCCTCGCCGTCTGATAGGCCCTCAGGCGGCTCCGGCGGCAGGCCCCTCAGGCCCCTCAGGTCCCTCAGGTGGCTCCGGTGGTGCCCGGGGGCTCTGACGAGAGGGCCCGCGCGGCGTGCACGAGGGGCACGTGGCTGAACGCCTGGGGGAAGTTCCCCACCAGCCGGCCGTAACGCGGGTCGTACTCCTCGGACAGCAGCCCCACGTCGTTGCGCAGCGTCAGCAGCCGCTCGAACAGCTCTCGCGCCTCCTCCTGCCGCCCCTGCATGGCCATCACCTCGACCAGCCAGAAGCTGCACGCCAGGAACGCGCCCTCCGCGCCCGGCAGCCCGTCGATGTCGTTCTCGGCGGCCACCGGGTAGCGCATCACGAAACCGTCGGCCATCAGCTCCTTCTCGATCGCCGCCACGGTGCCGGCCACGCGCGGGTCGTCCGGGGGCAGGAAGCCGACGATCGGCATCAACAGGAGCGCCGCGTCCAGCTCGTAGGAGCCGTAGGACTGGGTGAAGGTGTTGCGCCGGGGGTCGTAGCCCTTGGCGCAGATCTCCGCGTGTACGGCGTCGCGCGCCGCCTTCCACCGCTCGACCGGCCCGGTCATGCCGAAGCGCTCCACGTTCTTGATCCCGCGGTCGAGGGCCACCCAGCACATCATCTTGGAGTGGGTGAAGTGCCTGCGCGGCCCGCGTACCTCCCACAGGCCCTCGTCCGGCTCGTCCCAGTGCTCCTCGACATAGGCGAGCAGCTCCCGCTGGATGGACCAGGCGCGCTGGTCGCCCGTCAGGCCGGAGCTGCGGGCGAGGTAGAGGCAGCTCAGCACCTCGCCGTAGACGTCGAGCTGGAGCTGGTTGACCGCGTCGTTGCCGATCCGGACCGGCCGGGAGCCCTCGTAGCCGTCGAGCCAGTCGAGCTGCATCTCGGGCAGCCGGCGCTCGCCCGCCACGCCGTACATGATCTGCAGGTCCTGGGGGCGGCCCGCGATGGCGCGCAGCAGCCACGATCGCCAGGAGGCGGCCTCGTCGAGGTAGCCGTTGCCGATCAGCGCGTCCAGCGTCATCGTGGCGTCGCGCAGCCAGCAGTAGCGGTAGTCCCAGTTGCGCACGCCGCCCAGGTCCTCGGGCAGCGAGGTGGTGGGCGAGGCGACGATGCCGCCGGTGGGGGCGTAGGTGAGCGCCTTGAGAGTGATCAGCGAGCGGACCACCGCCTGCCGGTAGGGGCCCTTGTGGGAGCACGTGGCCACCCATTCGGTCCACATGGCCTCGGTCTCGCGCAGTTGTTCCTCGGCGCGGATCTGGCGTGGCATCGGCTCGTGGGAGGGGTGCCAGGTGAACACGAACGGCAGCCGCTGCCCCTCCCGCACGTGGAAGGTGGCGCGGTGGGCGTAGTCGCCGCCCTTGAGCGGGACGGGGGAGTGCAGCCAGACCGAGTCGGGCCCGCCCACGGCCTGCAGGTGCCCGTCGCTGCGGCGCACCCACGGCACGATCCTGCCGTGGTCGAAGCGGACCCTGAGCTGCGCGGACATCTCGACGGTGCCGGAGACGCCCTCGACGATGCGCACCACGTCGGGGTTGACGTCGCGCGGCGGCATGAAGTCGATCACGCGGACCGTGCCCGTGGGGGTGTCCCACTCGCTCTCCAGGATGAGCGTGTCGGGACGGTAGCGGCGGCGCGTCGCGGGCCGCCTGCCGGTGGGGCCGAGCCACCAGTGGCCGTTGCGCTCGTTGCCGAGCAGCGCCGCGAAGCACGCCGGGGAGTCGAACCTGGGCAGGCAGAGCCAGTCGATCGAGCCGTCCCTGCCCACCAGGGCGGCCGACTGCATGTCACCGATGAGTGCGTAGTCCTCGATGCGCATGCCTCGACGCTACCGGTCGGGGACGGCGCCGCCCACTCGGGCGACCGCCCGGCCCGGTGTGGTCACCTCAGCGGGAACCAGCGGCTGAACAGCTGGGTGAGCGGGCCGATGGCCACGGCGAAGACCACGGTCCCGACGCCCACGGTGCCGCCGAGCAGCCAGCCGGCGGCCAGGACCGTGACCTCGATGAGGAAGCGGGCGAGCCGGACCGACAGTCCGAGGCGCGCCAGGCCGGTCATGATGCCGTCGCGGGGGCCGGGTCCCATGCCCGCGCTGATGTAGAGGGCCGTGGCCAGCGCGATCGAGACGACGGCGAGCGCGAGGTAGAGCCAGCTGAGCGTCCAGTGGGCGGGGGTGGGCAGCAGGAAGATCGCGGCGTCGGCGAACAGGCCGAGGAAGACGACGTTGCTCACGGTGCCGAGGCCGGGCCGCTGTCTGAGCGGGATCCACAGGAGCATGACCAGCGCGCCGACCGCGATGATCATGGTGCCGATCGACAGGCCGGTTCTGACGGCCAGGCCCTGGTGGAACGCGTCCCACGGGTCGTTGCCGAGCCCCGACTCGATCTGCAGGCCGATGCCGGCGCCGTAGAGGGCCAGGCCGCCGTACAGGCGCAGGAGGCGGGCGGGGAGGGATCCGGCGTGCGATATCACTGCTTCGCTCATAGTGGTCCCACAGTGGCAGGCCATTGGCTTGCCAAAACAGGGCCAATCCTGAAAAGTGGCCCTTATGGGGAATCTGGGATGAGGTATTTGGGGGCGGCGCAGGTGGCCCGGCTCGTCGACGTGCCACCGCAGGCGAGGCCGTACTACCGGGCGCTGGCAGACGCCGTACGAGCGCGGATCCTCGACGGGCGCATCCCCGTGCGCGTCCGCATGCCCGCCGAGCGGCACCTCGCCGAGACCCTCGACGTCAGCCGCACCACGGTCACCGCCGCCTACGATCTGCTGCGCGAGCGCGGCTACCTGGAGAGCAGGCAGGGCTCAGGAAGCTGGACCGCGCTGCCCGACCCCGCCTCGACCCCGGACAACCCGTGGCTGTCCACCGGCGCCGACGGGCTGACGCACCTCCACAGCGCGGCGCCGCCCGCGCCCTCGGCGCTGCTGGAGGCGATGGCCGAGGCGGTCGAGGACGTGCCCAGGTACGGCATGGGCAACGGCTACGACCCGATGGGCCTGCCCGTCCTGCGCGAGCGGATCGCCGCCCGCTACTGCGCCCGCGGCCTGGCCACCCGGCCTGAGCAGATCATCGTGACCACCGGCTCCCAGCACGCCATCCAGATCGTCATGGGCCTGCTGCTCGGGCCCGGCGACCCGCTGCTCGTCGAGTCGCCGACCTACCCGCACGCCATCGACGCGGCCCGCGTGCGCGGCGCCCGCATCGTGCCCGTCGGCATCTCCCACGAGGGCTGGCAGCCCGATCTGGTCACCTGTGCCATGCGTCAGTCCGCGGCACGGGTGGCCTACCTGATGCCGGACTTCCAGAACCCGACCGGCGCCCTCATGGACGACGCCACCCGCGCGGCCCTCACCGGGGCGGCCCGGCGGCACGACACCACCCTGGTGGTCGACGAGACCTGGGCGGAGCTGGCGCTCGACGAGGTGCCGCCCACCTCGCCCATGGCGGCGTTCGACACCGACAGCCGGGTGATCAGCATCGGCTCGGCGTCCAAGCTGTGGTGGGGCGGGCTGCGCATCGGCTGGGTGCGCACCACCGCCGCGCTGGCCCGGCGCCTGGCCCTGCACCGCGCCTGCGTCGACATCGCCAGCCCGGTCCTGGAGCAGCTCGTGGTGGCCCGGCTGTTCGACCGGATGGAGGAGACCACGGCCGAGCGCCGCCGCACCCTGCGCGCCTCGCGTGAGGCGCTCGTGAGCGCGGTGAGGGAGCACCTGCCCGGCTGGGACTTCACCGTGCCGCGCGGCGGGGGCACGCTCTGGGTGCGGCTCGACTCCGGCTCCGCCGTGTCCCTCGCCGAGGCCGTCGCCCGCCACGGGGTACGGCTCGCGCCGGGGCCCTGGTTCGGCGTCGAGGGCACCCTGGAGGGCTACCTGCGCCTGCCGTACACGCAGCCGCCGCAGGTCCTGCGCGACGCCGTCGCCCAAATCGCGAAGGCCCGCGAGCACGGTGCCCGGGACGGCGAGCACGGCATGTACGCCCGCGGCGGCGAGCACGGCCTGCCCGGCGGGTACGGCCCCGCGGGCCGGACCGTTCCCGTGGAGCCGGTCATTCCGGTGGTGTGACCCCGCGCGCCAGCGGAGCGCGCCAGCGGAAGCGCATCGCGGCGATGCGCAGGCCGAAGGCCAGCACGGCGGAGGCCAGCGTGGCCGGCCAGCCGTGCAGGCCCGCCGTGAACAGCCAGGCCATCATCGCCGAGCCGAGCAGGGCGGGCACCGCGTAGAGCTGCCTGTCGTACAGCAGGGTCGGGATCTCGCCCGCCAGCACGTCGCGCAGCATGCCGCCGCCTATGCCCGTGGTGACGCCGAGCAGCGCCGCGTGCAGCGGGTTCAGCCCGTACTCCAGGGCCTTCAGCGTGCCGACCGCGCAGAACAGGCCGAGTCCCGCCGCGTCGAGCACCAGGATCGCCGGCATGACCCTGGCCACGTGCGGATGCCAGAAGAAGACGATCGCCGTGGCCGCCAGCGGCACCAGCACGTAGCCCACGCTCTGGAAGGCCGCGGGCCGGACGTTGAGGATCAGGTCGCGCAGCACGCCGCCGCCGAGCGCGGTCATCTCGGCCAGCACGGCCATACCGACCACGTCGAGCCGCTTGCGCACGCCCATGAGCGCGCCCGACAGGGCGAAGACGAAGATCCCGATGAGATCGAGGAGCTCAGGCACGTCCGCCATTACACCTGACGGCTTGTCGGCGCATCGCGGTCAGGTGCCCTCCCGGCGTCGCCGATCGCGCGCGGGCCGTCACTTCGCGTGATCGGCGCGGTTTTCGCGGAAGGGGCTTGCCGCCGCCCCGGCCGTGTGGTGCGATGCATGCGATCTGGCGCAGGCGAACAGCGACTGGAGGCGGCTGGCATGGCCGATGTGCTCGAGGTCCGGGGCGAGATCGAGCGGGCGATCGCCGGCCGTACCGTGTGCGAGCAGCTCAGGCAGGTGGCCGACCGCCATCCCGACGCCCCCGCCTACTCCGATCCCGTGGAGGGCGGCTGGGCCACCCTCGGCTACGCCGAGGCGCGGCGGCGGGTCCTCGAGATCGCCGCCGGGTTCGCCGAGCTCGGGCTCCGGCCCGGCGAGGCGGTGGCGCTGATGATGGTCAACCGGAGCGAGCACGTCCTCGCCGATCTTGGAACGGTGCACGCGGGCGGGATCGGCTGCACGGTCTACTCGACGTTCGCGCCCGAGCAGGTGGCGTTCGTGGCGGGCGACGTGGGCGCCAGGTACGCGGTGCTCGGCGGGCCCGCCGACCTGGCCCGCTGGGAGCCCGCCCTCGAACGGCTGCCGGAGCTGCGCAGGATCATCATGCTGGAGGGCGCCCCGGCCGGCGACCGGTTCATGGCGTGGGACGACTTCCTCGACCTGGGACGCTCCTCGCTGGAGCGCGACCCGGCAGCCGTGGAGGCCCGCTGGCGGGCGGTGACCGCCGAGGACGTGGTCACCGTGCTCTACACCTCGGGCACCACCGGCCTGCCCAAGGGCGTGCCGCTCACCCACCGCAACGTGCTCTACGAGGTCGAGGCGACCAACCGGATGACCGCCCTGCCCGAACTCGGCACGCAGATCTCCTACCTCACCTACGCGCACATCGCCGAGCGGGTGCTCAGTCTCTACCTGCCGCTGGCCAAGGCGTCGCACGTGCACTTCTGCACCGATCTGGCCAACCTCGGGGCCACGCTCGGCCAGGTCAGGCCGATGCTGTTCTTCGGCGTGCCGCGCGTGTGGGAGAAGATGATGGCCCGCCTGCTCGCGGTGCTCGCCACTCAGCCGGAGGAGCAGCAGGAGGCCGTGCGCAAGGCCATGGCGGCGGGAGTCGCCCACGTCGAGGCCGGGCAGCACGGCCGCACCGTCACGCCCGAGATCAGCGCCGCCTACGAGCAGGCCGACCAGTCGCTGCTGTCCATCGTGCGCGGCATGATCGGCTTCGACCGCGCCGAGTGGACCGCCACGGGCGCCGCGCCGCTCCCCGCCGAGGTGCAGCGCTTCTACGCGGGGCTCGGGCTGAAGGTCATCGACGTGTACGGCATGACGGAGACCACGGGGGCGTTCACCGGCAACAGTCCCGCCTGCTACCGGCTGGGCACCGTCGGCCGGGCCGAACCCGGGGTCGAGGTGCGCATCGCCGAGGACGGCGAGATCCTCACCCGCAGCCCGCTCAACACGCGCGGCTACCTCAGCCGGCCCGACGGCTCCGGCGGCCCGTCCGGCGGCGTGACGGACGGCCTGATCGACTCGGACGGCTGGCTGCACACCGGCGACATCGGCACGGTCGACGACGACGGCTTCTACCGGGTCGTCGATCGCAAGAAGGAGCTCATCATCACCTCGGGCGGCGAGAACATCTCCCCGGCCGGGATCGAGGGCCACCTCAAGGAGCACCCCCTGATCGGCCAGGCCCTCGCCTACGGCGACAACCGGCCGCACCCGGTCGCGGTGCTCACCCTGGACGCCGAGGTCGCGCCGGGCTGGGCGCGGGCCCGCGGCATCGAGGCGTCCCTCGCCGAACTGGCGGAGCATCCCGAGGTGCTGAAGGAGGTCGAGGCTGCCGTGGCCGCGGCCAACGAGAAGCTGGCTCGGGTGCAGCAGGTCAAGAAGTGGGCCCTGCTCGGCACCGAGTGGACGGCCGAGAGCGAGGAGCTGACGCCCAGCCTGAAGCTGAAGCGGCGGGTCATCCACGCCAAGTACGCCGACGTCATCGAGGGCCTCTACGCCTGCTGACCCGCTGGGCCCTTTGCCATCCGGGGCGTGTGTCGTGGCCCTGGTCATTACCGGGCGGTTCCTAGCCTCCTGAGCCATGATCAGAAGACTCGTTCTCGTCTCGCTCGCGGCGGGGGCGCTCACGGTGCCCGCCCCGGCGTCATCCGCCGCAACCGAGCTCGCCATCCGCGAGATCAACGTACGGCCCGCGGCCCCCGTGGTCGGGCCGGGCGACTCCGTCCGACTGGTGATCGACGTGGTCGCCAGGGGGGCGCAGGGGAGGAACGGGGTGACCATCAAGGTCGAGCCCGGCGAGCCGCCCAAGTCCGTGGACGAGGCGCCGGCGCGACCCTGGGAAACGTCTCCCGCACCCGCCACCGCCCCCGTGAAACCGGCCCCCGTCCAGCAGGCTTCTGCGAAACCGGGGCCGGTGGACCCCATGCTGGTGAGGCCCGCGCCCGCCAAGCCGGCCGCCAAGCCCGCGCAGGCCCAGCCGGCTCCCGCCGCTCAGGACGTCCGGCCGCTGGAGCGTCCCGCTCCCGGCGGGCTGCGCGGGCTCCGCGAGCTCCGCGAGATGGGGCCGGCCTCGTGGGCGAACCAGGCCGCGCGCGTCGCCTCGCCCTACGCCCTGGAGGTCACGCCCGCGACACGGCGGCTGCAGCGGGGCGGCCTGCCGATGACCGAGGAATGGGAGACCTGGCGCTTCCTGCCGGAGAAGGGCCTCAACCGCTTCCACCCGGCGGGCACGTGGACGATCTCCGCGACCGCGCGGGACGCCACCGGGGCGAGCGTGACCAAGTACACGACGTTCCAGCTGCGGCGGGAGACCAGGCTGAGGGACGTGCGGGTGTCGGGCGTGCCGCGCGTGCCGGGCGTGCCGGGCCCGGCCTCGGTGCGGCTGAGCGGCGTGCTGACCCGGGTGGGGCCGCGAGGGTACGTGGACTTCACCCCGTTCGCGGAGCAGCCCGTGGAGATCCTCTGGCGGGCGGAGACCTCCGGGACGTGGGAGGAGGTGGCGTCCACCCCCACCCGGGACGACGGCGCCTTCGCCAGGACGGTGCCGGGCCGCACGGGCGGCGAGTGGCGGGTCCGCTACCCGGGCACCGGACAATACGCCCCGGTCCTCTCGCGGATCTACCAACCAGCCTGAAACCGCCATAGACCTGCATGAACCAGGGTGCGGCGCCCGTATGCGGACGGTCGTTGCATAATCGTGATCAACAACGCCACAACTTTCCGGTGCCTTTCCTCGTCAATGGCGGTGACGCGCCCCAGTCCGGTGCGCGTCCCACACGGGGAAGGAAGTTGAATCATGATGCGACGACTCGCCGCCGGCCTGGCGGCTGCCGCTCTGGGCGTGACGGTGGTGGGTGCGGCCGCCGCACCGGCGATGGCCGATCCCGGACTCGACGGCGGTCAGACCCGGCTGCAGTTGGACGCCAACCCCGAGCCCGCCTGGCGGGGCAGGCCGCTCACCCTTGAGGGCAAGCTGTCGGTGCAGTGCGACGAGGACTACATCAGCGGGTTCGTGTCCGTCCACAACGCCGACCACTGCCGCAAGTCGGAGTCGTGGCACCGGCTCGGCTGGAAGCGGATCGTGATCCTCTTCAAGCCCGACGGCAGCGGTGAGTGGGAGTACGTCGACACGGTCAGGACCAGTGGCGACGGCTACTTCGAGACCACGGCCAGGGCCTACACCTCGGGCACCTGGCGCGCCGTCTTCGAGGGCTCCCGGTGGCTGGAGCGGAGCGAGGCCGCAGACTGGGTGAAGGTCGTGGGCCGCCGCCACCACCACCACTGACCGCCGCACCCGCGCAGGCCCGGCTCCCGACTAGGGGGCCGGGCCTGCGCTCGCGGGCGACACTCATACCTGAGGGCCATACGGCTCATCACTCGCAGGACCGATGACGTGCGGCGGCAACTCGGCTTAAGTTCTCGTGTCGAGATCTTTCTCGGCCGAAGGGACCGTCATGGCGCAGTTTCCTGAGATCATGCACCGGGCTTTCTTCAGAACGATCTCCCTCCTGTCCCAGCGCGGGCAGGGGGAGGTGCTCCGCCGATACTTCGACTGGTGGCACCGCAGCCCCGACCCGTGGCGGCTGGGCAGCGACGGCTACGAGCAGCTCAAGTACGCCACGACCCTCGGCCAGGTGCCCGCCCGGCCCTACGAGCGGATTCTGGAGGTGGGCTGCAGCGAGGGGGTGTTCACGCGGCTGCTGGCCTCGGCGCACCCCCAGGCCGAGATCATGGGGATCGACATCTCCCACCGCGCCCTGCTGCGGGCGCGCGACCGCGTCAGGGAGTCCGACGCCCGTACGGCCCTCGTCCAGGCCGACATCGTGACCTTCGCCTCGGGCCGCCCCTTCGACCTGGTCTTCTGCGCCGAGACCCTTTACTACGTGGGGCGGCATGACCGCCTCCGGCGGGCCTCGGCGCGGCTCACCGGGGTGCTCGCTCCAGGCGGGGTCCTCGTCATGGTGCACCCGTGGCCCGAGGCGGAACGGCTGCACCGGTTCGTCGACTCCGACCGGGCGCTGTCGCGGATCGGCCAGCACGTGAACGCCGCGACCCATCGCCCGTTCTCCGTGGCGGTCTACCGGCACGCGGGGGAGCCGGTGAGCCTCCATGACGACCTGCCGGGCGGCGTCCGCTAGGAACTCCGGCACGCCTGGGAACTCAGGCACGCCCCCCGGCCCTCGCCGACGGTCCCCCCGGCCCTCCCCGGGCGCCCCGACGGTCGGCCCTCCCCAGGCGCCCCGACGGTCGCCCCTCCCCGGCCCCCGACC
>NZ_QNFZ01001028.1 GCF_003313395.1 Nonomuraea lactucae
CACCGTGGCGGCCACGCCGCCCAGCACGCCGAGCACCGCCGGTCCTGCCGCGGACCGCAGCGCCTCAGCCAGCGCGCTACCGGCCGTGCTGCCAGCGGCGGCGAACGCGTCGTCCAGGCCGTCGACCACGTCCTTCAGCTTGCCCGCGGCGGCCACACCGCCGGCCACGTCGACATCCACCCGCGCGGTACGCCCGTCCAACCGGTCGAGCTCGGTGTTGACCTTGCGCAGGTCGTCGAGCGCCATGGCGATGTCCGCTTTCACCAGCGGATCGGCCTCCATCGCGGCCAACTCGGCAAGCTCCCGCTCGATCGTCTGCAACCGCGCCTGAGCGGACCCCGCATCCACGTCGATGCCGATCCGCTTCGACGCCAGCCCCTCCAGATCCCGACGCAACTCCGCGAACTTCACCTCAGCAGCCGACGAATCAGCGTCAATCTTGATCTTCGGCAGGGCTCGGGTCGCAGACTCCAGCTTGCGGCGCATCGCCTGCGCAGACGCGCCCGTCTCCGTCATGCCGCGCGCCAGGCCGGCAACATCCTGCTGTGCGCGCTTCATATTGCGGTCGAACGCACCGATCTCCGCCCGCAACTCCACGCTCACGGACCTGTCAGCCATGCCGCCTCACCTCCGCAAACACCGCGAGCACATCGTCCAGGCTCGCGTCCGGCGCCACCCGCTCCACGTACACGGCCAGCGGCACCCGGATCAGCGCCTCGAACAGCTCCGCGCCCAGCGCCGTCTCCTCCGACCACTCCAGGCCCTCCACCAGCCGGCCGAGCGCCATCAGCTCCTCATCCGCCGCCGCCTCACACGCCGACAGCAGCCTTGAAATCGCCTCAGTAGACGCGCTCACGAGCCCTCCTCAAGATCTGGGGTTCTGTACACGGGAAAATCCGCCTCATCCGCGGTCAGATCTTCGCCCTGGTCAAAGGTCCGCCCCCACGCCAGCCGGTACTTCACGTCCTCGCGGAAAAGAGCTGACTCCGCGCGCCAATCCCGCTCGACCACACGGCTGGGCGACTGGTCAGCCTGCCGCTGGAAGTCCTCGTACTTCTCCGGCCACACGTCGCGCATGATCCGGCCGTTAGCTTTCAGCCACTCACGCCGAGCCGCCTTCCAACGGCGCTGGGCA
Source organism: Nonomuraea lactucae (assembly GCF_003313395.1). Taxonomy (GTDB): domain Bacteria; phylum Actinomycetota; class Actinomycetes; order Streptosporangiales; family Streptosporangiaceae; genus Nonomuraea; species Nonomuraea lactucae. The sequence goes on from NZ_QNFZ01001028.1 coordinate 1,136, forward strand.
GCACACCACTCGACCATGTCGCGGGCACTCCGCGGCCTGGCCATCTCCACATTGGGGCTGTCCGGAGACGCGCCTCTCACCCACGAGCCGAACTCGAACTCCAGCAGCCACGCCGGCGGCCCGTCCGACGCCTCAGACACCGCGTCATCGACCGACCTACGCCGTCTTGCCACCACGCCCCCACTTCTGCCGCTCCAGCTCCCAGCGGGCGTTCGCAGCCTCCGACGCGCGTCGCTGAGACGGCGTCTTGCCCTTCTCCTCGTCCTCCGAGGGCAGCGCCAGCTCCGCCAGCAGCTTCACGAACAGCGCCCGGTGCTCACGCAGCTCCCGGAACAGCGGATTGACCTTCTTCTGGCCCGCCGAGCCCTCAACCATGACGTCGGCCTGCTCCGAAGCCTCATGAAGAACCGCCAGCTCATCCGCTGTGTGCGCGAGCTCGCCGAACAGCAGCAACTCCGGTGTCGACAGCTCGAAGTCCTTCATGACCAGGCCCCACAGGCGATTCCCCGCCGGTCCAAGCTCAGGTTTCTGCATGATCACCTCAAAAAAAGATTGTTCGGCAATGCTCGACCTGCGAGAGACCTCCCCGGCGGTCTCTCCTATTTCCGCAGGTCAGAGGGTTGCCCCCCTGACCTGGGCAAACGCTGTCCGGTTTTGTCCGGTTCGGGGTGGTCACAGTAGGTCCTTGAGGATGTCTTTCAGCGCCTGGTGCAGCTTGGGTTCCTGTTGGACGGCTGCGTTCGTGCCGTCCCAGTGGGGCGGCTGGTTGCTGCTGCCGTACTCGAATCCGACGCCCATTGATCCCTGCTTCTTGCCGATCTCTGGTCCGACTTCCCAGATGGCGGCGCTGGTGCTGGGGATCTGCTCGTTGGTGATGGACGACGGGTAGTGCTTGCCGTGCCGTCGTGCGGTGCGGCGGGCGTTGGCGCGCCAGGTCCGCTGTAGCTGTTGGGCTTGGTCTCGCACGGCGTCGTAGGTGAGTTTGATGGCGGCGTCGCCTTCGGCTGCGAGGTCGGCCGCGAGCTTGTCGAGGTCGCTCATGCTGCGTCGTCGGTGCCGAGTAGTTCGGTCAGCCTGCCGTCGCGGTATGCCTTGCGGACCTCGTCGCGCTTCATCTGCCCGACGTGCTCTGCGGTGAGCTGGCCGCGGCTGGGGTAGCGGGAGCGTCCGAGTAGGTCGTCGAGGTGGCCGGCCTGCTCGGCGGCGACGATGGCTTCGGGGCTCATGCGCTGAAGGTCTGCTTCGGTGTACTGGGTGCTCATTCGGGCCACGCTTCCTCTCGGGTGATGACTCGCAGGCCAAGGCGCTTGATGTCCTCGGGGCTGTATGGATGGTCGGTGGCGATGGGAGCGCCTCCGCTTCCGCGGTAGAAGTACTTCGCGGTCGGTTCGGGCGTGTCGTCGTCGAGGGCGGCGAGCCTGTCGTACGGGTCTGTGTCGGGGCTGGGGTGGTTGAGTGGGACGGGTGCTTCTCCTGTCCGCAGGTGCAGGTTGATGTGCGTTTCCTGGGAGGCTGCGCGGCCTGCTTCGAGGGCTGCGGTCAGGTGCATGCCGGGGTCGATGCGGGCGATGCGGCGCCGTCCGACGAATAGGTCACCTTGGGCGGACCATCCGAGCCTGCTGTGGGCGGCGGGTGGGGCGATGGTGCCGTTGTGTTCGGGGACGCGGAGTTGCTGCATGCGGGTGCGCCAGTCGGAGAGGTTGGCGTTGTAGGCGTCGACCTTGGCCAGGTAGGCGGCCTCGTGCTGCTGCATGGCTCGCAGTTCGGCGATGATCTCAGCGAGGAGTTCGGTTTGGCCGGCCCGTATCTCGTTTCCGAGTTGGGCGCAGGCTTCCTGCCGCTTGCGCTCGGTGGTCTGCTCGCACTGCTGGCGTACGGCGAGGACACGGAGTTCGCTCCATTCGGCTAGTTGCCGGGCTTGGGCGAGCTCGTCGGGGCTGATGTTTTCACCGGACGTGAGGCGCTGCTTCAGCGTCTCGACCTGTTCGGCATCGGTGGCGGCTTGCCGTTCGGCTGCTCGAACGTCAGCGTCTGTGACGTCCTTCGTGGTCATCCTCGTGTTCCTCCTCGATGGCTATCAGCCAGTCGCGTCCCGAGCGGCGGGCTCGCAGCTTCCCGACCTGGCACAGGTGGCGAACCCACCGCTCAGAGCACCCCATACGGCGGGCGATGAGCGCCGTAGTTAGTTCCACTGTGGCGGGTGCGGCGGAATTGCTTCCGTGTGCGGAAGTGTCCGGGTTGAGGAGGTCGCGGACGTGGGCGGTCACCTCGTCGGGTAGCTGCCTGCCGCGTAGGAGGTCGTCGCGGGCGTGGTCGAGGATCCACGTGGCGAGGGTCGAGGCGGCGGCCGTACTCGCTTGATGTACGGCCGCCGGCCTCGTGGGCGCAGGAGCGTCTATGGGCTGCAATGGGAGATACCCGGCCCTCGACTCCTTGGTTCCGGCCTGCTGCCTTTGCGAGGCTGGCCGGTGACTTTGACGCCCTGGCATGTGGGTTTACTCGGTCCAGTACTTGCAGTCGCGACAGACGCCGGCCATGTAGATGAAGGCACCGTGAGCGACCGTGACGGACCAGATGCCGTTGCCCTCAGCCTTCCCAGCAGTGATCGTTCCGCAGGCGTCACACGTACGGTCCTTGGGCGAGTTGCGAGGGAGGGTGAGCATCCGCACGCAGGCGTTGCACACCACTAAGCCCGGCTTCCACGCTGCGGCAGCTACCGGCTGAGGTCTGGTCGCGCTGGGGTTGTGCCTGCAGGTGCCAGACTTACCGGCGGCCCAGGTGATGAACGCGGTCAGCAGCCCGAGACGTATCCAGTCGGGATGGTCGGAGGCGGGGAGGTGTCGCATCTCCTTCCCGATCAGCTCGTTGACGACGTCCATCCGGTCGTGAACCTGGGCGGCGGCGGCAGCGTGCTGGTCTTGGAGCCAGCCGAGGCCCTGCTTGGTCATGAGGTCGTGCAGCTCGGCGACGATCTCAGCGATGTCGGGGCGCTGGATCAGCTCATCTATGGCGAGCACGGTCCTGCCGAGCATGGGGGAAGTCATGAGGTCTCCTGTGCCGATCGGCTGAAAGCGGTGACAGAAGGGGCAAATTTTGCCCCTGACCTGCGGATATGCCTGTCATCGGGCATGTGGACAATCGAATGACAGAAGGCCGAATATGCCCCCTGACCTGCGATGACATATGTCGGTACCTCTGGTGACACATGTGCGGGGTGGGTTCTGTCACCGAAAGGGGCTTGTGTCATCGCCCTTGTCACCGCGTTTGGTGACATGCATACGTGCTGGTCAGTAGCGGTTTCGGGGGCTTTTGTCACCGTGTCACCGCCCCTTAGGATTCACGGCATAGACGACCGGCTTGCGTCCGCCGGTTGAGGCAGCATCGATACGCCGTACGTATCCGTGGTCTTCCAGGAGTGCGAGCGTTGCCGCGACCTCTTCGGCGCCGCTGAACCGGCGCTGCAGGCCGCGGTGGACGTCGCGGAGCCGGAACCCGTCGCGGTTACCGATCCACGCCAGCACGGTCCGTGCGTGCTCCAGGAGCGGGTGCGCGCGCATCACTCCGAACGCGGCCATGGCGTGAGCCACGTAGTACCGGGCGAGAGTGATGGCTCGCCCCATGGTGTCGGCGGAGATGTCCTTGCGGGTGCCGTCCTGGGGGTGCTCGGCCAAGTGCAGCAGGCCCGCGAGCCGTACCGTGTGGCCGGCGAGCTTAGACGCCCATTCCCGCAGGCTCTCAAGGTCACCGGTGCCGCGCTGTAGGCGAGGCTCAATCTCGGCCCGCCAGGCGGTGTGCGCCTTGAGCGCGCCAGGACTCAGCCGGATGATCGCGGGATCGGTCCACTCCGACAGGGTCACGATCAGCGCCTTGACGGTGTCGGTGTAGCTGCGCAGCACGTCCTCGGCGACCAGCGGCGGGTCATACACGTTGCGGTGGCCGACCAGATCAGGCGGGATGCTGAACAGGAACCGGGCCAGCGCGCCACGCCCGTGCATCTGCTTGGAGGCCGCGACGTCCTGGAGGAGCTGCGGTTGGATACACAGCCCGATCGTCAGGGCGGGGCGCTCCACGAACTCCTCCCGGCCACGTCGGTCGACCTGCAGCCGGTCTCCAGCGTGGCCTTTGAGCAGCAGCTCCAGGTTCGGCTTGTTGCTGTAGCGCCCGAGCACCACTTCGAGATAGGTGCCTTCCGCTGACAGGATCGCCAGGCGTCCGCCCTGCTCGGCGAGGATCGAGGCGGCGGTCTCCGGAGTCACGTCGTCTGCGGTGAGGCGAGGGGAGATGGGCACTTCGAGTTCTTCGGCCATGCGCGCCGCATCAACGGCAGTGTCGATCTCGTCGGGACTCTTGGCCTTCCTGCGAGCCTCCTCCGCGCGGGCGATGGCCTGCCGCCGCTCCTTCTCCTTGATCTTGATCTTCTCCCGGACGAGCTCCTGCAGCGCCTTCTCAGCCGCGTACACGGGAGCGATCATCATGCGGAAGGCCGGCGACTTGCCCGCGCCGGGCGGCATGGCCGTAGCAGTCTGGACGTTCAGCGGTTCCCGCCACTGGCCACGCACCAGCACCTCGGCCCGTCCGCCCGCGGCGGTGGACAGCGCGGCGAGAGCGAGACTGCCTGGTAGATCCTCCGACACCTGCACCTCAGCGGCGACCCCGCGCACCGTGGCCGCGATGTAGCCCGGGAAGACGTCGACCGGGAACGCGGGCAGCTCCACGAGTGCGCCGAGCGGGATCGGGTCGTCCCAGTCTTCGAGCGGGCCGGCTTCCTGCGGCGCGCCCGAGTTGGTCGGCTCGCCGAAGGGCTGAAAGTCGTTGATGGTGTGCCCGGCGGCGAAGTGGTCGGTGGCGTCCTTGCCTTCCGCGGCCTCGACTAGGACCACGGACTTGGCCTTGCCTTCGAGGTCGGCAAGCACCCTCCGAGCATGCTCGCGGCCCTTGTTGTCCCTGTCGGCCACGATGACCACGTCGGCGCCCTTGAGCACGTCCCCGTAGGACGGGTGCCAGCCCATGCCGCAACCACCCGGGTTACAGGTGGCCACCTCGCCGGCACGCTCGATCGCCGCGACGTCCTTCTCTCCCTCGCAGACCCACACGGTTCGCCCTTCGGCCACCGCGGCGAGCACGGCGGGCAGGCGGTACAGCACGCGGCGGACGCCCTTGAGGTCGTAGTCCCATCCGCCCACGCCGTTCGGACGCTTGGGCCTGAAGTCCTTCGGGAAGCGCCGCTCTTGCACGAACAAGAGCTGGCCGTGCTCATCGGTGTATTCGTACTCGGCGATGACGACCGGGCGAGCAAGCTTGCCCCGGTCGGCCTCTTCGTCGAACAGGGCCGACAGCGGCAGGTCGAGGGCGGCGGCCACGTCGACTGTCTTGCAGCCCGGGAAGCACTTGAGCAGCACCTTGCCCGCAACACCGCGTATCGACAGGCTCGGCTCGACGTCCTCGTGGGCGGGGCACTGCGCCATGAAGTAGCCGTGCCTGTTGCGTACGGCCAGGCCGCGCTCGTTGAGTGCGGCCATGACCCTGTCGAGAGCAGCGCCCACTAGGCGGCCTTCCTGCGGCGGACACGCGGAGCGTGCAGAGCGAGCTCATACCTGGCGCCGCACCGGGCGGTACGGCGCAGAAGCACAGGCGCGGGCGCCTTGACCCGGTGCGCGTGGTAGAACCCGCACTCGCACTCCTGGTCGAGCACGATCAGCACCGTCACCATCCCCCATGCGGGGGCGTAGGCGGTAGCGGAGCGGACGAGCGGAAGCTGCCCGGCTACGTGACGGGCGCGCCGCGAGCGGCTACCCTGGGGCTTGGCGTTGCTGGTGGCCTTGATGGTCATCGGATCGAGAGCCGCCCCTGGCCGGGCGGCTTTCGTGTTTTCGGGCGGGCTCATCAGGCAGCACCGCCGACGTAACGCGAGTTCTCCCAGTCGATGACGTCCGCGAGCTTGTAGCTGCAGACGCGACCGATCTTCATGTACTTCGGGCCGGTACGGGAGCTGTTCCACCGGTAGACGGTCCACACGGTGACGTTGTGGCGCTCGGCAAGCTCCTCGATACTCAGGTGCTTCTCCAGCGTTGGCGTGGAGATACGTGCCATGACTGAACTCCTTTGGTTCAGGTCGCACACATAACAGTGACATGTCGAGGCTAGCGACAACTGGCGATGTTTGGCAATATTGGATGCGACTTGCACTGAATTAGTGACATGGAGAACTGAATGAGCAACGCCGAACGGCCAAGCGACGTCCTCGCGCGACAGGTGAAGTACTGGCGTACGCGGCGCAAGCTGTCAGCGCAGGGCCTCGCTGATCGCATCGCGGAGGATCAGGGCACTCTCGACCGGCCGGCAATCTTCAAGATCGAGAACGGCAAGCGGGGCGTGAGCGTCGAGGAGTGGCTGCAACTCGCCTACGCCTTGGCCGTTCCGCCGGCGCTGCTGTTCCTCGACCTGGCCAAGGGTGCCGACGTTGCAGTCGTTCCGGGGGCTGAGGTGCACCCGTGGTTGGCCTGGCAATGGGTGAACGGCGAAGGGGAGCCCGTCACCACTCAGCGCCGCGGCAAGCGCACCGCGGAATGGCACGAAGCGCGACGATACGTTCGCACGTACGAACGCGAGGTCGAAGCGTCGTCCGCCGTCCACAAGGCGTACAGCCGCCTGGCCGATGCCGAGTTCAAGGGCAACGCCGAAGAGATCCAGGCAGCCAAGGGGCAGCAGGTGGAAGCCCTGCGCAACCTCGCAGCGATCTTTGACGAGATGGTTGAGCAGGAGATGAACCCGCCCGGCAAGCCTCGCGAGTGGATCGAGATCATGCGCAACCTCAACATGCTGAAATACCCGGACGCGGTCGAGATCTTCGAGCCTGACGAGGAGGAGTAGCCCGATGGCGCGCGTGAAGGACCTTTGGTACACCAGCGGCAAGGACGCTGACGGGAACCTGATCAGGGTGCCTACGAAACGCCACCCGGACCGCGGGGGCAGCAAGCGGGCGAAGCGCTGGCTTGCCTGCTGGTTCGGCCCCACGGGCAAGGAGGAGACAAAGGCGTTCGAGGTCAAGACGCAGGCGGCGAACCATGCCACGAAGATGGAGGCGGATCGCCTGCGGGGTCAGTATGTGGACCCCAAGCAAGGGCAACAACGCCTCATCGACTACGGCAACGAAAAGTGGCTGCCGTCGCAACTTCATCTCCGACCGAACTCGGTCGAGCTGTACGAGCAGCATTTACGCAAGCACATCTATCCGCGACTCGGGAACCGCCGTATGGCGACCCTTGCCCGGTCCGACATGAAAGCGTTCGTCACTGCGATCTCGGCCGTACTCGCGCCGACGACGGTCGCAACGGTCTTCTCCGTGCTCCGCGCGTTGATGAACGCGGCGGTGGACGACGGTGTGATCCCTGCCAACCCCTGCACGAGGGTCCCGCTTCCCCGCGTAGCCGCCCGCGTGGTCGAGCCCTTGCCGGCGCAAGCCGTCCTCGCGCTGGCCAACGCCATCACGCCGCGGTACCGCCTCGCGGTGTGGCTCGGCGCCGGCCTGGGGCTCCGCGAGGGCGAAGCGCTCGGCTTGACGGTGGCACGGGTGGACTTCCTGCGGCGAAAAGTCGAGGTACGGCACCAGTTGCAGAAGGGCAAGCTGGTCGAGCTCAAAACCAAGGCATCGAAACGGACGCTGCCGGTCGATGACCTGATCCTTGCCGAGATCTCGGCGCACATGCAGCAGTGGAAGCCTGGCCCTCATGACCTCATCATCACGAACCGTTCGAGCAAGCCGGTTGGGCGGTCGTCCTTCTGGGAGTGCTGGCGCAAAGCTGTTGAGACGGTCGGCCTGCCGAAGGGGACACGCTTCCACGACCTAAGGCACTTCTACGCCTCGACTCTGATTGCCGCGAACATCGGCCCCAAGGTAATCCAATACCGGCTCGGTCACGCCAAGATCGCCGAGACGTTCGACACCTACGGACACCTGTTTCCGGACGATGAGGATCTAGGTAGAGGTGCCGTTGAAACCATGATCGCTAAGGCGCTCGCGGAACAGGAACGGAACAGGGCAACTGAGTGAGCGTGTCTGCCCTGGTCACTGCGACATAAGGGGACGAGCCGGTCTGTAGGCCGGGTTCTGTCCTTCGGTGTGAAGGGGCGACCATCCATCTAGGGCCGTCGTTGCCGACGGCCTCGTGCGGTCTACCCGCGCGGCTCGGGCGGGCAGCCCTCGAACGCCGCGCGCGGACCGCTCCGAAGAGCGGCCCTTCTTGACCTTGCTCCGGGTGGGGTTTACCGAGCCGCCCACGTCACCGTGGGCGCTGGTGGTCTCTTACACCACCGTTTCACCCTTACCTCCCGCGAGCGGGAGGCGGTCTGCTCTCTGTGGCACTGTCCCGCGGGTCACCCCGGGTCGGTGTTACCGACCACCCTGCCCTGTGGAGCCCGGACCTTCCTCGGCGGGCCTCGCGGCCCGACGCGGTCGCCCGACCGACTCGTCCATGAGAAGGTTACCAGCCCTCTACGGGGCGTACGGAGGCCGTGCCGGGTGCATCCACCCGGCCAGGCCGTCGCCTTGATCGCTCACTTTTCAACAAGGGTTGCGCGGCATCAGTTCCCGCCTCTGTTCAGCCAGCCGCGTACGGATCCGTCGCGCTCGATCCACAGGTAGTCGGCCCGGCCGTCGCCGGTGATGTCGGCGAAGGCGACCTTCTCATGGGGAATCCCCCTCTCCGGGAAGTAGCGCAGCCGCTTGATGAAGCTGCCCTTTCCGCCGCCGCCGTTATTGAGGTATGCGTTGACGGCTCCAGTGGGGCCGACGATCAAGTAATCGGCCTTGCGGTCGGCGTTCACGTCGGCGAGCCGGAGCCGTTCGCGGGAACCTTCGGTGACGCCGTTGGCCCAGTTGCGATGTTCGACCCAGCGGGGCTTGCCGTTCGCCCCCTCGGTGTTGAGGAAGGCGTGGACGGCGCCCGCGGGTCCGACTCGCAGGTAGTCGTCGCGGCCGTCGCCGTTGACGTCGGCGAAGCGGACCTGGCCGGAGAATCCGCGGGGCACGACGAGGCCCCAGTCGACCCAATCAGGCTTGCCGGACTGTCCGGGGTGTTGACGAAAGCCTGCACCGTCCCGTTCTCGTGGATCTGCAGATAGTCGGCCCGGCGGTCGCCGTTGATCTCAGCGAACCGGATCTGGTTGCCGTTGGTGCCGACCCAGGGGTTGAACTGCCCACGTTCGCGCCACGTCGGTTTGGGTGCGCTCTTTGGCGGGGCATCAGCCCTGGGCGGGATGTTCACCCAGGCGCGCGCCGATCCGTTCTCACCCATCGCCACGTAGTCGGCACGGCCATCACCGCTGATGTCAGGCATCCGCACCTGACCGCCTGAGGCCTTGCCCGAGGGGAACAGGTCGCTCAGCGGGACCCAGAAGGGCTTCCGGTTCGTGATGTCCTCTCGGGCCTTGTTCAGCCAGGCACTCACCGCTCCGTTGTCGTCGATTCGCACGTATTCGGCCCGGCCGTCACTGTCGATGTCAGCGAACGCGGCCTGGCCGCCCCTCCCCGGAAAGATCTCTCCTATGTCCGCCCAGCTCTTGCCATCGGCGGTGCCCGGCCGGGAGCCGGTGGCGTTGAGCCTTGCCCGCGCCGATCCGTTCGCGCCGACCACCAGGTAGTCCGCCCGGCGGTCGCCGTTGATGTCGGCGAACCGCACACTTCCGCCGGAAGCGCCGACGCCCGTCGCGATCCTGCCTTGGCCATCCCAGTTCAGCGCGGCCCACTTCTTGTCGCCCTGATTGGCCCAGGCGCGCACGGAACCGTCGTCGGCGACCAGGAGGTAGTCGTCCCGGCCGTCACCGTTGTAGTCGGCCCACATGACATTCCCGCCGGGCCCGCGCACCCCTGTGGCGACAACGCCGAGGCTCTGCCAGCCGTCACGCGGGCCGCCGTCGCCAGTGCAGCGCTTTCCGCTGCCGTTGACGGTCTTGGTGATCCAGCCGTCTTCCGCCGCCTGAATGATGCCGTCGAGGAAGGCGTCCGCCATCTTGCGGTAGCCGTTGTCGTTGGGATGCGCCGGGTTGGCCAGGTCGGCGGCGGTGACCGCGCTCATGTCGATCAGCCGCACATGCCTGCCCTTGTCCCGGCGCTGCTTGACCACTCCGGGCAACTGCGCGTTGAACGCATTGATCTTGGGTTGCATGCCCGCCTTCGTGGCGGGAACGAGCGTGGCGACCAGCACCGTCGCTTCCGGCGCCCGGACCCCTGCGAGCCGACGAAGTCCAGGCTCTTCACCTGCCCGTTCAGCCGGTCCCACAGCGGGGCTCGATAGCCCGAACCCGTCGAACTGCCCACCCCTGCGGTGATCGAGTCACCCAGCGGCATGACCTTGAGATCCCGCTTGGCGAGACCCTGGCCCCCCGGCAGGGGCCGACAGCCGGGCACGTGATCACCTCGCGCACACCGCCGGCGGGCGTGCCGTGGAGCACTCGGAGTGTGGTCAGCGCAGGTGGGAGGTGTCGTTGAAGGACTTCACGACGCTGCGGCCGTCGGTGTAGTGCTCGATCAGCGACAGGCAGGCCAGATCGAGGTGCATCCGGTAGAGCGCCTCGGGAGGCGCCATCAGGGCGAAGCGCAGCAGCATCTTGATGGGGGTCACGTGCGACACCACGAGCACCGTCCTGCCCTCGTAGCGCTCCACCAGCCGCGCCTCCGCCCGCTGGACCCGGCGGGCGACCACCGCGAAGCTCTCCCCGCCCGGGGGCGCGACCTGCGGGTCGGCGAGCCACGCTTCGAGCTCCGCGGGCCAGCGGCGCTGGATCTCGGTGAACGTGTGACCCTCCCAGGCGCCGAAATCGGCTTCTCTGAGGTCTTCGTCCACCTCGACCTGGAGGCCGGTGCTCCGGGCGACGGTCTCCGCGGTCTGCCTGGCGCGCTTCAGGGGTGAGCTGACGATCACGTCGAGCTGGTACGGCTCGCGGGACAGCCTCCTGGCCGCCGCCGACGCCTGCGCCAGGCCGTTGGCCGTCAGCTCCGCGTCGCCCAGGCCCGAGAACCTGCGCTCGACGGACAGCGGGGTCTCGCCGTGCCTGAGCAGCAGCAGGGATGTGGCCACGCGCGTGGGGGGCGCCCAGCCGGTGCCCTTGGCCGGCCCGCCGGCCCGCTGCTGGGTGGCGGCCACCGAGGCCGACGGCGCGGACAGAGCAGAGGGGGCAGAGGGAGCAGAAGGGCCTGCGGGGCTGGACTGGGCGGTCGTGCCGGAGCCGCCCGCCTTCCAGGTCAGGCCCTTGGCGGCGGCGTCCATGGCCTCGTTCGCGAGCCGGTCGGCGTGGGTGTTCTGGTGCCGGGGGATCCAGGTCCACTCGGTCACCCGCAGCCGCCGGGCCAGCTCGGCCGCCTCCCGCGCCAGCGGGCGCAGCCCCTCGTTCTTGATCTTCCAGCGGCCGGCCATCTGCTCGACGACCAGCTTGGAGTCCATCCGGACCGCGACGGAGGCGCCCTCGCCGCCCAGGTCGAGCACGGCGCGCAGCCCCGCGATCAACCCCCGGTACTCCGCCACGTTGTTGGTGGTGACGCCGATGGCCTCGGCCGTCTCCACGAGCACACGCCCGTCGGAGGCGTCGCGGACCACCGCGCCGTAACCCGCGGGGCCGGGGTTGCCGCGCGAGCCGCCGTCGGCCTCGATGACGTAGGAGGTCAGAGGGACGTTGGAGGTCACAGGAACGTTGGAGGTCACAGGCCCGACTCTGCGGTGCGGACGAGGATGCGGCGGCACTCCTCGCAGCGCACCACCTCGTCGTGGGGGGCCGCCTTGATCTGGTTCATCTCGGCGATCGACAGCGCCACCTTGCAGCCCTGGCAGCGTCCGCCGCGCAGCATCGCCGCGCCCACGCCGTACTGGTCGCGGAGCTTCCCGTAAAGCCCCAGCAGGTCGGCGGGTATCTCGCCGGCGACCGCGGCGCGGCGGGTCTGGACCTCGGCCGCCTCCTTGTCGATCTCGGCGAGCGCGGCGTCGCGGCGGTCCTCGGCGTCGGTGCGGGTGGCGGCCAGCTCGTCGCGCTTCGCGCGCAGGTCGGCGACCTTGCTGTCGGCCGCCTCACGGCGTTCCATGATCTCGAGCACGACCTCTTCGAGGTCGCCCTGGCGGCGGTGCAGGGAGGCGATCTCGGACTGCAGGCCGGCGAGGTCCTTCGGCGAGGTGACGGCGCCGGAGTCGAGCCGCTTCTGGTCGCGGTCGGCGCGGGCGCGGACGGTGTCGACGTCGCTCTCGGCCTTGGCCTGCTCGCGGGCCAGGTCGCTCGCCTCGGTCTCGGCCTCGATCACCTCGGTGGCGAGCTTGGCGTAGCGCTTGGACTGCTCGTCGATCTCGGCCAGCTCGGGCAGGGTGCGACGGCGATGCGCCAGCCGGTCGGCGGCGGAGTCGAGCTCTGCCAGGTCGAGCAGTCGCTTCTGGGCCTCAGGGGCTGCTTTCATGATCAATATCCTTTTGTCCAAGCATCGGTGACCGTGGCGGAGACGCGCGTCTCAACGTTAACGCCACCGCCCCGCAGGATTGACGCGGCGCTGTCCAGCCAGGGCCACTCGGTGGCCCAGTGGGCGGCGTCGATCAGCGCGGGGCCGCCCGCCTCGACGAACTCGCTGGCCGGATGGTGCCGCAGGTCCGCCGTGAGGAACACGTCCACCCCGGCGGCACGGGCCACGCCCAGCAGCGAGTCTCCCGCTCCGCCGCTGACCGCGACCCGGGAGACGGGGCGGGACGGATCGCCCGCGACGCGGATGCCCCACGAGGTCTTCGGCAGCCCGGCGGCGGCCCGCGCCGCGAACTCTTCAAGCGTGGTCTCGGCGGGCAGGTCACCGATGCGGCCGAGCCCGCGCAACGGGTCGTCGGGGAACGGCTGCAACGGCACCAGGTCCCCGGCCAGCCCGACGGCGCGGGCCAGCGCGTCGGAGACGCCGGGGCTGGCCACGTCGGCGTTGGTGTGCGCGGTGTAGAGGCCGACACCCCGCCTGATCAGGGTGTGGACGAGCCTGCCCTTGGGCGTGTCGGCCGCGACGCTCGTGGTGCCGCGCAGGTAGAGCGGATGGTGGGTGACGATCAGGTCGGCGCCCCAGGAGAGCGCCTCCTCCACGACGGCGGCGACGGGATCGACCGCGAACAGCACCCGCTCCACCTCTTCGGCCGGGTCACCGCAGACCAGGCCCACCGCGTCCCAGGACTCAGCCCGGGCGGGCGGGTAGGCCGCCTCGAGCACCTCGATCACATCCGCCAGCGTCAATGCAGCCACCTGCGCAGACTACCGGGGAACAGCCCGACGGGTGTGCGGGCACCGGACGGGGCGGAGTACCAGGGGCCGGTCCGGCGCGGGGGTATCACGCGACCGGGGTCCGGCGTACCGTAAGTGGATCCTGACGCTTCGGAGGGCGGCATGGCGGCACCCAGGGTCGCGATCGTGGGAGCGGGGTTCGGCGGGCTGTGCATGGCCATCCGCCTGCGGCGCGCCGGGATCGGCTCGTTCACGGTCTTCGAGAAGGCGGGCGAGCTGGGCGGCACGTGGCGCGACAACACCTACCCGGGCGCGGGCTGCGACATCCCCTCGCACCTCTACTCGTACTCCTTCGAGAAGTACGCGAGCTGGACGCGCCGCTACCCGGGCCAACCCGAGATCCTCGCCTACCTGGCACGATGCGCCGACAAGTACGACGTCAGGCGGAGGATCCGGTTCCACACCGAGGTGGTCGGCGCGGCGTTCGACGGCGGGCGCTGGCAGGTCAGCACGGCCGGCAGCCAGCGGGAGGCGTTCGACGTGGTGGTCATGGGGGTGGGCCAGCTCAATCGCCCCCGCCTGCCCGACATTCCCGGCATGTCAGACTTCGCGGGTACGGCCTTCCACTCCGCCCGCTGGAACCACGACCACGACCTCACGGGCAGGCGCGTGGCCGTCATCGGCAACGGCTCGTCGGCCGCCCAGTTCGTACCCCGGATAGCCGGGCGCGCCGGACGCCTGGAGGTGTTCCAGCGCACGCCCAACTGGGTGATCCCCAAGCCCGACGCCACGTTCGGTCCCGCCGCCAGGTCGGCCCTGCGCCTCGTGCCCGGCCTGCAGCGCGCCTACCGGGAGTGGCTCTACCGGTACGCCGAGAACGTCTTCCATCCCGCGCTGGCCCGGGGGTGGAGCGCCGCCACGCTGGAGAGGCGCGCCCGGGGCCACCTGAGCGCCCAGGTGGCCGCCCCCGTCCTGCGCGCCAAGCTCACGCCTGACTACCCGCCGGGCTGCAAGCGGGTCGTCATCGACAGCGACTTCTATGCCGCGCTCACCCGCCCCAACGTCGAGGTCGTCACCGAGCGGATCGTCCGCATCGGCCCCGGCGGCGTCGAGACCGAGGGGGGCCGGCACGAGGCCGACACGATCATCTACGCCACGGGCTTCCGGACCACCGAGTTCCTCGCGCCGATCGAGGTGGCCGGCCGCGGGGGCCACACGCTCGCGCGGCAGTGGAACGGCGGCGCGGAGGCGTACCTGGGCATCTCGATGCCCAACTTCCCGAACCTGTTCCTGCTGTACGGCCCGAACACCAACCTCGGCCACAACTCGATCGTCTTCATGATCGAATGCCAGGTGCGGCACATCATGGCCTGCCTGCCGTACCTGTCGGCGGGCGGTCCGATGGAGGTGCGCCCCGAGGCGATGGCGGCGTGGACCCGGCAGCTCGACCGCGCCATGGCCGGGATGGTCTGGCAGGACGGCTGCCGGAGCTGGTACAAGACGGCCGATGGCCGCGTCACCAACAACTGGCCGGGCCGGGCGGATCTCTACCGGAGGCTGACTGCCAGGTCGCCGAGGGCGGCCTACCGGCACATCCGCGAGCCCGTGGACCGGGAACGCGCGGTAGCGTCACCGGCATGACCACTCCCCTGCACCGGCGCGCCGTGGTGGCGGACGCGCACAACGACCTGCTGATGGCGGTCTCCGCGCGGCCGGTCGGACGATGGGCCTCGTTCTTCCGCGAGCGCTGGCTGCCGCAGCTCGTCGAGGGCGGGGTCCGGCTGCAGGTGCTGCCGGTGTTCATCGACGACCAGCACCGTCCCGAAGGGGCGCTCAGGCAGACGCTGCGCATGATCGAGTGCGCGCACGTGATCGCCGAGGGCAACGCCGACCGGGTCCGGATCTGCCTCAGCGGGGCCGACATCGACCGGGCGCTGGACACCGGCCGGATCGCGCTGGTCCTCGCGCTGGAGAGCATGCCGGGCATCGACGCGAACGTGGAGCTCATCTCGACCGTGCACCGGCTCGGCGTGCGGGTGGCCTCGATCGCCCACTGGGGCCGCACCCCGCTGGCCGACGGCAGCGGCGAGGACGCCACCGGCAGCGGCCTCACCTCCGCCGGCGTCGCCGCGCTGCGCGAGATGGAGCGGCTCGGCATCGTCTTCGACATCTCCCACCTGGGCGCCTCGGGCGTGGCACACGTGCTGGAGCTGGCGCGCGAGCCGGTCATGGCCACCCACTCCTCGGCCCGCGCGCTGCGCGACCACCACCGCAACCTCACCGACGAGCAGCTGCGCGGCGTCGCCGCGACGGGCGGCGTGGTGTGCGTGAACTTCCTGGCCGCGTTCCTCAGGGACGGGCCGGAGGAGGCGACGCTCGACGACCTGCTCGACCACATCGAGCACGTCGTGGGCGTGGCGGGCATCGACCACGTGGGGCTCGGCCCCGACTTCGTCCGGGAGGTCATGGACGACCTGACGCCGCCCTGCTGCGAGGGCGTCAACGCCAGGGGCGTCGACCCGAGGGTGGCGGTTCCCGGGCTGGAGGGCCCTTCGGAGCTGCCGCTGGTGACCGACGGGCTGCTCCGGCGCGGCGTCCCGGAGAAGGACGTAGCCAAGATCATCGGAGGGAATTTGCACCGGTTCCTGGGCGAGCGGCTGGCCTGAGTCGATGCCGCCGAGGCCGGACGATGTCCTTGGGCCCAGCGATGTCCCTGGGCCCGGCGATGTCCCTGGGCCGGGCGATATCGTGGTGCGGTGGCATCGTGGTTGGGGGCACGGGGTGACGGCTGAGGAACGGGCCGCGCTGGAGGCGGCGGCGAAGGCCGGGGTGACGATCCGCGAGCTGAGCCGGAACGGCGAGCTGCGGCAGGTCTTCCGGCTCTTCGACGACATCTGGCACCCCGATCCGGGCAACCCGCCGATGACCGTCGAGCTGATGGTCGCCTTCGCGCACGCCGGTGGCTACGTGGCCGGCGCGTACCAGGGCGACGATCTCGTCGGCGCGTCGGTCGGCTTCCAGGCGGGCGGCCGGACGCTGCACTCCCACGTGACGGGCGCGCGGCAGGTCGGGCACGGCGTCGGCTACGCGCTCAAGCTCCATCAGCGCGCCTGGTGCCGGCGGCACGACCTCGACCGGATCAGCTGGACGTTCGACCCGCTGGTGCGCCGGAACGCCCGGTTCAACCTGGGCAAGCTGGGCGCCAGGCCGGCCGCGTACGTGGAGAACTTCTACGGCGTCATGGGCGACGCGATCAACGAGGGCGACGAGTCCGACCGGCTGCTCACCGTCTGGGAGCTGGCCGGGCCGCCCGATGACATGCCGCCCCCGCCGTACACGGTCGGGCTGGGCGAGCGGGACGCACGGCCGGTGATGGGCCGCCTGGACGGGCCGGTGTTGCTGGTCGCGACGCCGCGCGACATCGAGGCGCTGCGGCGCGCGGACCCGGGCGCGGCCAAGGCGTGGCGGCTGGCCGTGCGGGAGGTGCTCGG
>NZ_QNFZ01001030.1 GCF_003313395.1 Nonomuraea lactucae
CGCGCCCCCTCCGCGGCCGCGGCCGCCGCCCGCTGGAACGCCTCGTGCGCCCGCGCCCCTTCCTGTACGGCCTGCGCCAGCGCCCGGGACGCCGGGGCCAGCGCGTCGATCATGGTCTTGTCGCCCGGGGCCGCCTTGCCCAGCCGCTCCACCGCGACGACCCCCGCGTCGAACGCCGAGGCGAAGCCGGCCAGCGACACCGGGTCCTGCAGCGCCTTGCCCATCTGGCGGAGCGCCGAGCCGTACAGGGGGCCCGAGGCGCCGCCCACGCGGCGGATCAGCGTCGCGCCGGCGGTCAGCATCGCCTGCACGGGGGAGGTCGGCGGCCACTCCTCCAGCGCCCGGCACACCTCGGTGAAGCCGCGCTCCAGGTTCGCGCCGTGGTCGGCGTCGCCGATGGCGGCGTCCAGCTCCGTCAGGCGGTCGCGCTGCAGGGTGATCGCCCTGGCCGCGTCCTCCAGCCACAGGACGAAGAACCCGGCGTCCATCAGCGCCCCCACCGCAGGCCGGGCGTCTCGACGGGCGCGTCCCACAGCCTGGTCAGCTCGTCGTCCAACCGGCAGACCGTGACCGAGAACCCCTGCATGTCGAGGCTCGTCACGTAGTTGCCCACCAGCGACCGCGCCACCCGCGCCCCCTTGCCCCGCACGAACGCCTCGACCTCGGCGAACGTCAGGTACAGCTCCATCAGCGGGGTGCCGCCCATGCCGTTCACCATGACGAGCAGGTCGCCGCGCAGGGGCAGGTCGCCGTGGACGGCCTCCATGGCGACGGCGGCCAGCTCGCGCGCCGACACCAGCGGCACCCGGGTACGGCCGGGCTCCCCGTGGATGCCGATGCCCAGCTCCACCTCGCCCTCCGGCAGGTCGAACGTGGGCTTGCCCGCCGCGGGGGTCGTGCACGAGGTCAGCGCGATGCCGAACGAGCGGCTGCGGTCGTCCACCTCGGCCGCCACCCTCGCCACCTCGGCCAGCGGGGCGCCCTCCTCGGCCAGCGCGCCCGCGATCTTCTCCACGAACACCGTCGCGCCGGTGCCGCGCCGGCCCGCCGTGTAGAGCGAGTCCTGGACGGCCACGTCGTCGTCCACGAGGACGCTGGCCACGTCCACGTCGTCGCAGAGCTCGGCGGCCATCTCGAAGTTGAGCACGTCGCCGGTGTAGTTCTTGACGATGTGCAGGACGCCGGCACCGCCGTCGACCGCCCTGGTGGCGTCGATGATCTGGTCGGGCACGGGAGAGGTGAACACCTCGCCGGGGCAGGCCGCGTCGAGCATGCCGTAGCCGACGAACCCGACGTGCAGCGGCTCGTGCCCGGAACCTCCGCCGGAGACCAGCCCGACCTTTCCCACGCGCGGCCCGGACGCGCGGTAGACCACCCGATCGCGTACGGTCAGCGACGGGTGCGCCGCCGCCAGGCCGCTGAGCGCGTCGTCAACCACGGACGGCGCCGTGTTGATGAGCTTCTTCATGGTCACAACATCTGCCCGTTTTCACCCGGCCGCAAGCGTCCCGGGAGGGGAGACGGCGAGGTGCGGGCAGGTGGGGGCCCGATCGGGCTGCCCAGCGCGGGAGAACCTAGGCTACCTTCAGCACATGGCTGAGATCGTGTACCCGCCGGTGATCGCCGCCGCGCGGACCCTCTTTCGCGTGCTCGACTACCGCTTCCACCTCGAGGGCACCGAGCACGTACCTCGGACCGGGGGAGCGGTGCTGGTCAGCAACCACATCAGCTACCTCGACTTCATCTTCGCCGGCTTCGCCGCGCGGCCGTCCGGGCGGCTGGTGCGCTTCATGGCCAAGCAGGACGTGTTCGACCACCGCGTCTCGGGTCCGCTCATGCGCGGCATGCACCACATCCCCGTCGACCGGGGCGCCGGAGCCGGGTCGTACGCGACGGCGCTGCGGATGCTGAAGGCGGGCGAGGTGGTGGGCGTCTTCGCCGAGGCGACGATCAGCCGGTCCTTCACGGTCAAGGAGATCAAGAACGGCGCCGTCCGCATGGCGCAGGCGACGAACACCCCGCTCGTCCCCGTGGCGCTGTGGGGCAGCCAGCGGTTGTGGACCAAGGGCCGGCCGAAGGCGCTGACGCAGCGGCACGTGCCCATCACGATCATCGTCGGCGAGCCGATGCACCCCAAGCGGGGCGAGGACGTCAACGCCCACACGACGGACCTGCACGAGCGGCTCACGGCGCTGGTGGACCGGGCGCAGCGGACGTACCCGGAGATCACGCCCGGCGCCTGGTGGCAGCCCGCCCACCTGGGCGGTACGGCGCCCACCCCGGAGGAGGCCGCCGCCATGGACGCCGCCGAGGCGGAGGCCCGCGCCAAGGGGCAGCAGTAGCAGCCGCCCGCACGCGGGTGCGGGGCGGTCCTGCCGGCTAGATGGCCGTCGGGTAGCTGCTGGCGCGCATGCCCGCCAGCAGCCCGGCGGTCTGCTCCAAGGTGAAGCGGCGCACCGGGTCGTTGTGCAGCAGGCCCTCGATGAGCGGCCGCATCACCCCCGCCCGGCGCGGCGGCGGGAAAGGGCCGCTGCGGGCCATGCCGAGCACGGTCGCCGCGTCCTGGCCGGGATAGGGCGGCTGCCCCTCGACGGCGCTGTAGAGGGTGGCGCCGAACGACCACATGTCGGCCTCCTTGCTGGCCGGGCCCCCGTGCAGCCGTTCGGGGGCCATGAACGCGGGCGTGCCGCGCAGGCGGCGGGAGGTGGTCATCCGGATGTCGCCCTCGGCCGTGGCGATGCCGAAGTCGGTCAGCACCACGCGGTCGCCGGTCAGCATGACGTTGGCGGGTTTGACGTCGCGGTGGAGCACCCCGGCCTGATGGGCGGTGCGCAGCGCAGTGAGCAGGTGCTGGCCGATCGCGGCCACCGACTGCGGGGGCAGCGTGCCCACCTGGGACAGCAACTGGTGCAGGGAGAGCCCGTCGAGGTATTCCATCACGATCCAGAGCTTGCCGCCCTCCTCGATGAGGTCGTGGACCGTGATGATGTTGGGGTGAGCGAGGCGGGCCGCCATCCTGGCCTCGCGGAGAACCCGGCGGCGCACCATCTCCGCCTCTCCCGTCAGGGTCAGCTCCTTGAGCGCAACCTCACGGTGGAGCAGCCGGTCGAACGCGCGCCAGACGACTCCCATACCCCCACGACCGGCCTCCTCGTTCAGGAGGTACCGTCCGCCGATCTCCCGCATGCCATCCCCTCGTTGCCCGGGGTAATCATGTCATCTCACCACAGATCTAGTGTGCCGAAAGTGATCCCGATGTGGGGCCAACTCTATGATCGCTGGTCAGAGGCACCGAAATTCGCCGGTGTACGACACGCCACACAAGGCCGACCCCGCCGACGGCCCCGCCGACGGCGCCCAGGAAGTCGGCGGGCTTGCTCCTGTGACGGTAGGCGGGCCCTCCGGCGGGTAGCCGCGACCTGAGAACGGACGCGCTGCCGGGGACGGACCCATGACCCTTCGAGACACCGAGAAGCTCGTGCGCGCCGCCGTCCGGGCCGGGGTCACCGACCGCGCCGTGCTGGAGGCGGTCAGGGCCGTGCCGCGCTCCGCGTTCGTGCCGTGCGAGCGCGCCGAGGAGGCCTACCGGGACGCGCCCGTGCCCATACCCCGCGGGATGGTGACCACCCAGCCGTCGCTTGTCGCCCGGATGGTGGAGGCCCTCGCCCTCACCGGCGCCGAACACGTGCTGGAGGTCGGCACCGGCTACGGGTACCAGACCGCGCTCCTCGCCTGCCTCTCCGGCGACGTGATCAGCGTCGAACGCCTGCCGGACCTCGCGGACCGTGCCCGCGCCAACCTCGACGGACAGGGGATCGCCAACGTCGAGGTGGTCGTCGGCGACGGCACGGAGGGCGTGCCGTCGCGCGCGCCGTACGACGCCGTGCTGGTCTCCGCGGCCTTCCCCACCGTGCCCGAACCCCTCGTCGGCCAGCTCCGCACCGGAGGGCGGCTGGTCCAGCCCATCGGCCCCGGCGGTGTCGAGGACGTCACGGTGTTCGAGCGCACGAGCGCCGGGCTGGTCCGGCGCGGCCATGTCTGCCCCGCGAGCTTCGTACGGCTGCACGGCAGGCACGGCTACCACTGAACGCCATGTCCGGGCGGCAGGTCAGCGCGCGGTCCCGGGCCCCTCGCCAGACGGGCGCCCGGACGGGGGGCCGGACGGGGGCGTCGCCGTCTTCCGCTTGCGCGACCGGTAGCTCGCCGCCTTGATCCGGTTGCCGCACTCCTCCATGCCGCACCATTGCCGGTTGCCGCCCCGGGAGCGGTCGATGAAGACGCGCGTGCACTCCGGCCTGGCGCACTCCCTGACGCGCAGCTCGCCGAGCTCGCTGAGCAGCTCCGCCGCGGAGCAGGCGACGCTGGAGGCGACCGCCGCGGCGTCTCCGGAACGGACGAGCCCCGCGGGGCTCAGCGTCACCCGTGGCGGCGCCCCGCCCGCCTCCTCGTTGACGACGCGCAGGTCGTCCCCAGGCCAGGGACTGCCCGCCATGGCGCCGGTCACGAGCTGGTAGACGGCCTCACGGAGCGCGCGCAGCCGCCGCAGCCCGGCGGCGTCGACGGCCGGCTCCTCGGTCGTCACCCCGGCCTCGACCGCCCATCGGGCCAGGTCGGGAGGTGTGGCGAGGAGCTCCTCCGGCACGCCGCGCCGCCACTTGAGCGTGCCCATGAAGTCGAGCGCGAGGTTTCCGCTGACGAAGACGAAGCTCACGTCACCATCTTGACAGGTGACGCCAGCATGCCGCAAGGTGGGCGTCACCCACTAAGCCAGTGACGCAGCACGCGATCGGTCGGGAGCCATACATGATCACCGACGAGGACTACCTCTATTACGTCGACCGCGCCCTGGACGGCATGGCCGGGATCATCGCCGGCCTCGGCGACCGGCTCGCCGGCGCCCGGCCGCCCCTGCCCGGCGCGAACTCGCCGTACGCACTGCTCACCCACTGCCTGGGAGTGGTGTCCTACTGGGCCGGGGAGCTCGTGGCGGGACGCCGGGTCGTCCGCGACCGCGACGCCGAGTTCCGCAGCACGGGTCCTGTCGGTCCGCTGCTGGAGAAGGTGGCGGTGGTGCGCGCCCAGCTCGCCGAGGACGTGCGCGCCGCCGTTCCCGGCGCCGGGCTGCGCGGCACGCCGCCGCAGGCCTACCTCGGTCCCGGCCGAGAGCTGACCCAGGGAGCGGCGCTGCTGCACGTCTACGAGGAGCTTGCTCAGCACCACGGCCAGATGGAGATCCTTCGCGACGCCATCCTCGCCGAGCAGCGCGAGGGGGCGACGCCGTGAAGCGCCCGCCCGCCGACCCATTCGAGACCGTCGACGTCGAACGGCTGCGCGCCGGGCACGGCGTCAAGTGGGGCTCCCTGCGCTCGGACACCATCGGCGCCTGGGTCGCCGACATGGACTTCGGGGTCCCGCCCGCCGTGCGCGAGGGCCTCCTGCGGGTCACGGAGCGCGAGGACTTCGGCTACCCGTACTGGCCGGGCGAGGACCCGGTGGTCGAGGCGTTCGAGGAGCGGATGGCCGCGCGCCACGGATGGCGCCCGGAGCCCGGCCTGGCGCGCGTGTTCACCGACCTGCTGCAGATCCTCCAGGTCATGGTGGAGTACGCCACCGAGCCGGGCGACGGCGTCGCGATCCACGTCCCCGCGTACCCGCCGTTCCTGGCGAGCATCGCCCGCGCGGGCCGGAGGATCGTGCCGCTGCCGATGACGCGCGGCGAGACCGGCTGGGGCTTCGCGGCCGCCGGACTCACCGGACGCCTGCGGGAGCAGGGATGCCGCATGCTCGTGGTCGTCAACCCGCAGAACCCCACCGGGCGCGTCTTCACACCCGCCGAGCTCGCATCCCTCGCCGAGGCCGCCGAGGAACTTGACCTGGTGGTGCTGGCCGACGAGATCCACGCCGACCTGGTGTACGCCCCGCACCGGCATGTGCCGTTCGCCTCGCTCGGGACGGTCGCGGCGCGTACCGTCACCGCCACCTCGGCGACGAAGGCGTTCAACATCGCCGGGCTCCGCTGCGCCGTCGCGCACGTCGGCCACGGCCGGATGCGGGACGCGCTCGACAGGGCCCCGCTCGACCTCTTCGGCACGCCCAGCGTCCTCAGCCGGGTCGCCACCGTGGCCGCCTGGCGCCGGTCGGACGCCTGGCTGGCCGCCCTGACGCGCACCCTGGAGCGCAACCGCGACCTGGTCGAGAAGTGGGCGGCGGACCTGCCGTGGGAGGCGCGCTACCACTCGCCGCAGGGCACCTACCTGGGCTGGCTCGACTTCACCGGCAGCCCGGCCGGGGCAGCCGCGCCCGCCGAACACCTCGAACGCCTCGCCAGGGTCAAGCTCAGCGACGGTGCCGAGTTCGCGCGGCACACCGCGGTCGACACGGCCGCGTTCGCCCGGCTCAACTTCGCGACCAGCACCTCCAACCTCCTGGAGATCCTCGACCGCGTCACGACCGCCCTGGCCTGACGCGTTCCCGCGGCATGTGGTCGTCCCTGTACGCCTTCACGCCCGAGCTCTCGCCGGCCAGGCCGTCATCCCCTCAGGAGGAAGTCGGCCATGCCGCTCGGCGTCCTGCAGCGCGGTGTTGGCGCCGGAACCGCGGTTGGGCGGCATGGCGTGGATGGCGTCACCCAGCACGGTCACGGGTCCGGCGGGCCAGGCGGCGAGGAGCCTGTCGCCGGCCCCGCCGAGAGTGGCTTGGAAGAGCTCGAAGTGCGCCGGGGGAAGGCAGGCGCGCAGTGCCCCGACCCCCCTGTCGTCGATGTGGAAGCGGGCGCCCTGGGCGCGGGCGCCAGGACCGGGATCACGTTCGTAGACCGTCACCTTCATGCCCGCTCGGCGCAGCCCGTGCGCCAGGGTGAGGCCGCCGAGGCCGGCGCCGGCGATGATGACGCGCAATGTCATGACTGATCCCCTCTCGCCAAGATCTGGCGGAACACCTTCTCGATCTCGTGTTCGGAAGACGTCGTCGTCGCGGGCGCCCGCCAGGCCACGACGCCGTCGGGGCGGACGAGCACGGCTCCGCTGGAGGTCACGCCGTACCGGCCGAGACGAGCGGGTGCAGGAAGTCGGCGGGGGGCTCCTCGCCGACCCGGCGTGGGCGGCATCGAGCAGGCCGCGTCGCCCACCAGCGCGACCCTGTCCTGGGTGTAGCGGTGTCGACACGGAGCATGTCACCGAGCTCGGCGGGATGGAATCCAGCCTCGGAGACGGCCTCCCGGAGCCCGAGGCTGTCCAGCAGTTCCACGGCCCGGACGCTGAGCCGCTCGTTGCGCGAGGTCCGCGGGGCCTCGGTCCTCCGCTCGACGAGCAGGCATGGCGGCGCCGTAGTGGCGAGGAAGGCCGCGGTGGCGAGACCGCTCAGCCCTCCGCCGGCCACCAGGACGCGGCGGCTGTCATTCATGGTCCTCCGTCCGAATGGGGCTTGATCGAATGAAGAAACGGGCCGGTCGGCCGGTTACTTCAGTGGGAGATGGAGAAAATGCGGGCAGCGGGTAGGGTGGCCGCGTGCCGGAAGGACCGGGTACGGACATCGCGAACGGCAGGCGTGGCCGCTGGCGCAGCGGCGCGGTCAACAGGCAACGGATCCTGGAAGCCGCGGCGGAACGATTCGCCGCCGAGGGCTTCCAGCGCACCACCGTCAAGGCGATAGCCGCCGACGCCGGCGTGGATCCCGCGATGATCCACTACTTCTTCCGCAGCAAGCAGGGGCTCTACGACGCGGTGCTGAACAGGCACGAGCCGGTCCGTGACCCGGTGGCCGAACTGCTGTCGGACGGGTTGGAGCATTTCGGCGAGCGCCTCGTCCGCAGGTTCCTGGAGGTGAACGAGGGCGACGAGCCGGGCCACCGGGTGGCGGCCCTGATGCGGCTGGCGGTGGTCGACCACGAGCCGGCCGCCCTGCTGCGCGACTTCATCGAGAACGAGTTCGCGCCCTCGCTGGCCAGGCACCTGGATCTGCCGGATGCCCGGTTGCGCGCCGGCCTGATCAGCGTCCAGCTCGTCGGCGTCGCCGTGACCCGCCACCACCTGCGCGTCGAACCGCTGGCCTCGGCCTCCGTGGAAACGATCGTCACGCTGATGGGCCCGATCATCCAGCGCCTGCTCACCGAGCCACTGCCGGAGGACATGGATCAGGCGCCGGGCGGAGCGAACGTCACCGGCACCTCGGCGTAGCCGCGGAACAACGTTCCCGTCCCCGGCCGCTGGCGCAGCCAGTCGGCCGGGCAGGCGAGCGCCAGGCCGGGCAGCCGCTCCAGCAGCGTCCGGAACGCGATCTGGCCTTCCATCCGGGCGAGCGGGGCGCCCAGGCAGAAGTGCAGGCCGTGACCGAACGCCAGGTGGGCGTTGTCCCGGCGCAGGATGTCGAAGCGGTCCGGGTCGGGAAACCGTCCGGGGTCGCGGTCCGCGGCGGCCAGCGCCACCGTCACCTGGCTGCCCGCCGGGACGGTCTCGCCGCCGACCTCCACGTCCTCCACCGCCACCCGCAGGGTGCCCTGCGCGTCGATCAGGTCCGCTCGTCCGAGAGGGGCCATCCGGTCGATCAGCTCGTCGGTGATCTCCTGTACCCGCGGGCGCAGGGCTTCCACGCGGCGTGGGGTGAACCCCTTGCTCACCAGGCGGCGCAGTCTGGTGTGGTCGGGCGGGTCGCTGTTGAGCATGTTCACCCCGGTCGGGCCCTCGGTCTCGGAGGACAGCCCCAGATCGCGCATCCACCGCGGCGCATGCCGGGGGTGCTTGGAGAAGCGGGTGTCATTGAGCACGGCCCGGCTCTCGTCGTACCCGGTGATCATCCAGAGCGTGGTGCCCATCGGATGCGGAACGGCGCGCACGGCGCGGGCGGGGAAGGAGCCCAGCACGCCGACCTTCACCCTGCCCGAGAGCTCGTCACCGTCCAGCAGGCCGGTGAAACGCATGTTCATCCCCATGACCGCCTTGCGTGCCAGCCAGGTGACCTCGCCTTCGCCTACCGACCCCTCGGCGATCTCCAGGCTGGCCTGGGCGCTGGTCATCGTCCCGCTCAGCCGTCCTCCGTCGGCCGAGAACGGCGGGTCTCGCCCGCTTCGCAGGTCGCACCGGCGGAAAGGCATGCGCATGACCATCGACAAGACCTCTCATCGCCAGGACACCACGTGCGCGACATGACGCTCGTCGGATGCGGCATCGTCGCCAAGCTCGTGGGCGGTTCCCTCGTCGTTCACGGTCTCGCGGGCGCGCAGAACGAAGGGGAGTGACCTGGCCGGCCGCATGGCGGCCGACCGGGGCGGCGCGGCGCGATCATCGGGAGTGAGGTGCTCGGTGGTGCCGGGCGTGGTGCTGCCGGAGCAGGTCCCGGCCGTAGTCGCCACCGTTCGGCGTCCGGACGACGGTGTGCACGTGGAACGGTTCGGGCTCCTCGTTGTCCAGGAAGACACCCTGGTGGCAGTCGTACTCGATCAGGATCACGGGGCTGTGAACCTTGTAGTAGAAGGCGTCGCCGTCGCCGTCGCCGCCGATCCAGGCGAAGTGGGTCTGGTCGAGGTGCGCGGCGACCGAGGCCATCAGGTCCGCGGCAGGACCGGTGGGCAGCCGCTCGGCGTAGGGCCGGACCAGCGCGAGAAGCACCTCCCGCTGCCCGGCGGACAACTCGTCGCCGCGGATGCCCTCGTACGGGATGACGCGGTTGTCCCGCCCGGCGCCGGCCTTGTGGCGGCCGTCGACGAAGTTGACCAATTCGGGCGGGAGGTCGCGCGACAGGATGGACCGGTGCAGCACGGCACGGTCGGTCTGGCCGGGCCGCAGCATTCGCCGGGCGGCGAGCCCCGCGGCGCGTTCGGCGTCGAACAACCGGGTGCCGCGGTATGTGCCCCGGTCGGCTTCGACCGGCTCGGCGCCCATGAACGTGGGGGTGAGCACGATCTGGCCGCCCACGATGAAGCAGTGGACGTCGAGATGGTGCCCCCACAGCTGCCAGCCCCACGGTTCGGTGGCCGACGGCGTGCCGTAGACGGCGAAGAAGTAGGCGTACTCCCGGAGGGTGCCGGGGTACTGCTCGATCAGTTCGCCCAGGGCGCCGTTGAGGGCCATCGCGGCCCGCGTGTCGGTGAAGCCCTTCGCCGACAGGCTCGCCTCGACGATCGCGAGGGCGGCGTTCCGCTGTGCCTGCTCCATGTCGTCGAGCAGCAGCCCGTGCGGCTCCCAGGTGGGGTAGGCGTTGGTCCAGGTGCGCCACTGCTTGGCGTCGATGTCGAACCGGACCAGGCCGCGCTGTGCTTCGCTGAGCCCTGCCAGGAACGCCTCCGTGGCCTCGACCGCGGGGCCCGGCTCGAATCCCGTGTCGCGCAGCGAGAACAGGTCCGGTACGACGACCCCGTCGGTCGTGATGCCGACGAACGGCTCGTCGGCGGCGGCGAGCACCGGCGGGAACAGCGCCACGATCTCCTTCGGCATCGGGGTGGCGTCCATCACGGCTCCGTACAGCGGGAACATCCCGTCGGGACGGGGCCCGTAGCCCCGGTAGCGGCGTCGTTCCTTCATGTCCGGCTGCCGTCCAGCGCGCGGTGGGTGCCGAACGCGCGGCCGTGGTACGTCAGCGGCTGCGTGGCCGTAGTCTCGGCCGCGACGACGGTGCCGAGGGCGATGACGTGGTCGCCCCCGTCGACGAGGTCGGTGACGGTGCACGCCACCCAGCCCGCGGCTCCGGCGATCCGTGGCAGGTCGTGCTCACGTCGCCACGAGACGTCAGCGAACTTCTCCTTGCCCTTGCGCGCGAAGTTGCCGGCCAACTGGGCGTGGTCGCTGCCGAGAACGTTCAGTCCGAAACGGCCGCCGTCCCGGACCAGGGGCAGCAGGTCCGACTTCCGGTCCAGGGACACCAGCACCATGGGCGGGCTCACGGACAGCGACGTGAACGCGCTGACCGTGGTGCCGTGCGGCCGGTCACCGTCCATGGCGGTGACGACCGACACCGGCGTGCACACCCCGGCCATCGCCTCGATGAAGGCGGCCCGCAGCTCCTCGTCGAGCCGCGCGCCGGCGGTCACCTCACGGCGTCCCTGCTGACGCGGCTGCTCGGAGGAGTCCTCGGGGGCGGTCGCGGTGAATCCGCGCAGCAGGTCGGCGAGCCGCGCGGGCTGGTCGACCATCGCCCCGTGCCCGGCGTCCTCGATCAGCTCCACCGACCATCGCGGCAGGTTCCGCTCGCGCAGCCATCCGGCCCAGCGAGGGTCGGCCATCTGGTCCTGTGCCCCCCAGGCGACGAGAACGGGGACGGTGACGTCGGCCAGCCGGGCCCGGAAGTCGATGCTCGCGAGCTGCCTGAAGTACCGCAGACCGAGGTGGGCCGGCATCTCGAGGGACTTCCCGGCGAGCCAGCCGGCTGTGGCTGCGTCGGTCCGGTGGTAGAAGGCGCCGGCGGCGCCGAGGATCGACTCGACCCAGCTCTCGGACAGGCCGGCCAGCACCCCGTCGAAGGCGTCGATCGGCGTGCCGATCTCCAGGTCGTCCGGCTTGACGAAGCACGGCACGGCCGGAGCCACGAGCGCCAGGCCGGTGATCCGGCCGGCGGTGTTGTGCTCCAGCACCGTCCGCAGGCCGACGGCCCCGCCCAGGGAGTGGCCGACCAGCGTCACATCGGTCAGGTCGAGCCGCTCGATCAGGGCGATGACGTCGGCGGCCATCTCGTCGAGGGTGTAGTCGCTGTCGGGCGCGTCCGAGGCGCCGTGGCCGCGCGGGTCGAACGTCACACAGCGGTGCGTGGCGGACAGCTCCGCCACCACCCAGTTCCAGACGTCGAGCGTGTTGGCGAAACCGGGGTGGAACAGGAGCGTCCTGCCGCTGCCCGCGACGCGGTAGTTGAGTCGAACGCCTTCTCCGACGGTTACCTTCGTCATGTTCTGCTCATTTCCTTGAAGTCGGGGGGCCGTCACCCGAAGCTGTGGCCGTTCAGGCGGAAGTCGACGCCGAGGTCCGGGGGAACGCCTGGCGCCGGCTCGGGGACGAGGAGCACCAGGTGGCTCTCCCGGCCGGGTCCGGGGTTCCAGTTGCGGTGGGGGACACCCGCGGGCAGCACGACCAGGTCGAAGCGGGTGGCCCGGTGACGGTGGTTGGCGACCTCGACTTCCAGGGTCCCGTCGAGGATGAAATAGAGCTGGTCGAACTCGTGGATGTGCCACGGCAGGGCGTCGTTGCCCGGGTCGACGTGCGCGAGCCGCATGGAGGCGTACGAGCTGCCGGTTCCGCTGTGGGCCAGATCGCGGACGTGGAATCCGGGCACGATCTCGATGCCGAGGTCATCGCTGGGCGGCAGCACGTAGTGGGTGCCCGGTCCGCCGCTCTCGTCCTCGTCCGCCGCCTCGGCGAGCGGCAGCCCGCGAGCGGGCGGCGGCAGGAGAACGTCGAGGTGAAGCTCGGTGCCCGGGTGCGGGTAATGGTTCCGGTGGGGCGTGCCGGCCGGGATGAACACGGTGGACCCCGCGGGGACCGCATGCTGCTCCCCGTCGAGTTCGAGCTGCATGCACCCTTCGAGGATGAAGAAGAGCTGGTCGGACTCGGGGTGCTTGTGGCGCGGGAAGCCCGTGCTGCCCTCCGGGGCGCGGACGCCCTCGATCAGGCAGCTCTCCAGATCGGCCAGCGGCCGGTGGTCGAAGACGTCGGGTTTCAGGCTGTCGGGGGCGAACCGCCGTACGAATTCCATGCTGTGTGCTTCCTGACTGTGTGCTTCCTGACTGTGCTTCCTGTGACGAGGTTCAGCCGGCGACGAAGCGGTGTCGCATCTCACCGATGCCTTCGATCCAGCTCACGAGCTCGTCGCCGGGCTGGAGCCACCGCTGCGGCACGCGGCCCAGGCCGACTCCGGACGGGGTGCCGGTGAAGACGACGTCGCCGGGCAGCAGGGGCAACGTCGACGACAACTTGGAGATCAGGCTCGGCACGGAGAAGATCAATTCCTTGGTGCGCGCGCTCTGCACGGTCTCGCCGTTGACGGCGCAGCCGAGTTCGAGGTCGTCCGGGTCGTCGAGGTCGTCCAGGGTGACCAGCCACGGGCCGATCGGCCCGAACCGCGGGAACGACTTCCCGAGGCTGAACTGCGGCGGCGTGGCCGCCATCTGCAGGACGCGTTCGGAGATGTCCTGGCCGACGGCGTAGCCGGCGACGTGGCTCAGCGCGTCCTCGGCCCGGACGCGATGCACCCGGCGTCCGATGACCGCGACGAGCTCGACCTCCCAGTCGGTGTGCCCGCCGGCCGGCAGCGCGATGTCGCCGCGAGGGCCGGTGATGCTGGAGGCGAACTTGGTGAACCAGGGCGGCTCGGCGTCGGGTGCGTCATATCCGGACTCGTCCGCGTGCGCCCGGTAGTTGAGGCCGACGGCGAACACCTGCCGGGGGCGTGGCGCCGGTGAACCGAGGTCGCCCGGGTCGATCGGCGTCCCGCCGGTCCAGTCGGCGGAGGAGGCCCATGCGGTGAACGCGTCCCAGTCCTCGTAGACGGCCTGCGGGTCGGAGCCGAACCGTCCCCGGCTGGCTGTGTGAACGTCGAAGGCTGTGTCGGTCCCGTCGAGGGAGCGGACCACACTCAGCCGGCCGTTCAGGTTGGCGATGCGCACGAGTGGAACTCCAAGTCAGGTCTGGTTCACGGGAAGAGGCGGTTGTCGGCGTTGTTGACGAGAACGCCGAGCTTGTGCCGGGCGAAGTTCGCGATCACGTCCGCGACCGCCTCCGGACGTTCCTCTTCGAGCACATGGCCCGCGTCGTAGACGAACAGCACCGCGATCTCCCGGTTGAGCTCGACGTATCGGCGGCCGAGCGAGGTCGGGGTCCGCCGGTCCTCGGTGCCGATGAGGACGACGGTCGGCACGGTGAGGGTGCGGTAGGCGTCCTCCAGCTCGGCGTCCCTGGGGGTCAGCAGCCGCCCCACGAGCTCGGCGTGCTTGTTCGCCGTCTCCAGATCGAGATCGACGAGGGGCCGCGCGGTCTCCGGGTGGGCGTACAGGTGGCGGATCCCGTTGACCATGCGCTCGCCGGTGGGCGGTTCGAACGTGCCGGGCAGGATGCCGGTCGGCGCGAGCATCATGAGGCCCTCGACTTCGTCGGGGTGCTGGACCGCCACCCAGGAGGCGATCCGGCTGCCGAACGAGGTGCCGATGACGGTGTACCGGTCGCCGACGACGCCGCGCGCCGCCTCGTGGACCGTGGTGGCCAGCTCCTTGGTGGACGTGCTGCGCCTGTTCGGCGCGGAGGCGCCGAAGCCCGGGATCTCGATGAGGACGACCCTGAACTCGCGGGCGAGCATCCGGTGCGCGGGAGCGACGACGAGCCCGCCGGCTCCGTGCAGGAAGACCAGTGGCGCGCCCTGCCCGGCTTCGGCGTAGCGGATGTCGAAGCCGTCCGCGGTGACGGTGTTCTCGGTGAACGTGATGTGCGTGGTGGATTCAGCGGGCATCGGTGAGAGCCTTGTCGGTTGACGCGCCGAGATGGCGTACGTACGGCAGCACGTCCCTGCCGAAAAGGGTCAGGCTGGACGTGCGTTCCTGCTCGGTGAGACCTCCACCGGAGAAACCGAGGTCGAGGTAGCCGACACCGGTCTGGGAGTGGAAGTCGGTGATCTGCTGGACGACCGATTCTGGGGTGCCGACGAAGGTGAGCCGGCCGAGCGCGAAGCCGCCCTTGCCCTTCTTGTCGGCGTCGCGGTTCTTGCCGTCGGCGTCGGTGCCGACCTCGGTCGGGGCCCGGTCGGTCGCCGGGCCGATCGAGGCGCCGTCTATGAGCTTCATGTGGGAGGCGACCGCCGCCGCGCGACCGGCGAACGCGGCGGCCAGGCCGGCGCCGCCGCTGTAGTACCTGGCCTCGAGCTCGCGGGCCCGCTCCTCGGTCTCCGCCACCACGGCGTGGCCGCGGTAGAGGATGTCGGTCGGGTCCACCGATCGCCCGGCCGCGGCGCTCCGCTCCCGGTAGGACTCGGTGAGCTTGGCGACGAGGTTCGGCGGGTAGAACGACAGGCCGATCTTGTGGCCGTTGTCCACCGCGTACTGGATCGACTCGTGACTCTGCCCCGACCCGAAGATGGGCGGCAGTGGCTTCTGCGTGACGCCGGGCCAGATGGAGATCGTCGGGAACTGGTAGTAGCGGCCCTGCCAGCCGAACGGCTGCGGTTCGGTCAGGGCCTTGGTGATGAGCGCGATCGCCTCATGGGTGCGGGCCCGGGACTCCGCGGGGTTGATGTTGTAGGAGACGAACTCGTTCGGCGTGCCACGCAGGAAGAGCATCTCCAGCCGCCCGTGACTGAGCTGGTCCAGCATCGCGGCTTCCTCGGCGACCCGAAGCGGATTGTTGATGGACACGAGCGGGCCCATCCACCCGATGCGCACCCTGCTCGTCCGCTGGCTGATCGCCGCGGCGAGAACGGCGCAGTTCGGGGACGGAACGTTCGGCCAGTAGTGGTGTTCGGACACGCTGACCATGTCGAAGCCGAGTTCCTCGGCGAGCGCCGCCTGGTCGAGGGCGAAATCGGTGGAGCGTTCGCCTATGGCCGCCCGGTAGCCCGCGGGTGGGCTCGGCCAGCTGGCTTCGTTCCGGAAATGCTCCGTATCACCGTAGATCTGCGAACACAGAAAGGAGAACTTCATCGATCTCTGCCTTTGTTGGGTGACGGCTCATGACAGCGCTAAGGGCGATCGCATGAATGCGCGTCGGCGCTTGAAGAAATGTAAGAGCCGGGTCCTCGCGCCGATGAGCCGCCGACCGCGCCGGGTCGGCCACTTTGCGACGCCCGTCAGAGACCGGTGCCGGGCGCCGCTTGATGCAGGGTGAAGGAGGGCGCCGTGCCGTACCGCAGGCGATATGCGCTCGCGAAACGGCCGTAGTGGTAGAAGCCCCAGCGCCTGGCGACGGCCGCGGCGGTGGTGGCGGACGGGTCGGCGGACTGCAGCTCGGCGTGGGCCCGAGCGAGGCGGATCTTCCTCAGGTAGGCCATCGGAGGCATGCCGACGTGCCTGCGGAAACCCTCCTCCAGGGCGCGGACGCTCAGTGACGCGGCCCGCGCCAGGTCGGCGACGCCGGTGATGTCGGCCGGGTGGGCCTCGATGAGCTCGATCGCGTTGCGGATGTTGGCGGGCGCGGCCGGTCTGGGGGGACGGCGCAGGTGTTCGGTGTAGTTGTGCGGCTGCGCCAGCAGCAGCCCGGTCATGACGAGCCGGGTCAACCCGGACATCATGATCAAGTCCTGTGGGTCGTGGACCGGGTGCGTGAGTTCGCTGCGAAGCAGGGAGAGCGTTCGGACGAACGATCGGGCGGCGGGATCCCGCAGGTCGAGACCGGGACGGAACCGGATCGGACCGGTGAGGGGCTGGTCCAGCAGCGCGCTGAGCAGCGTCTCGATCTCGGCGGGGTCGATGCGCACGGTGAGCACGCGACTGTCCGGGCTCCAGCAGTCGAACCAGGCGGGGGCCTCGGGGCTGATGACGGCGGCCATGTCGGTGGACGCCTCGACCTGCTCGCCCCCGGTCCCGATGCGCAGCCGGCCGGTCGTGGGCACGCAGACGACGTAACCGCGTGCGGCGGGGGGCGCGACCACGGTGACGTCCGTGCCGAAGGACATGTAGGTGAGGTCGAGACCGGGGAGCTCGTTGATCCACATTCTCAGGTCGAGCGGTGTCCGGGCGTCCACCAGGCTGAGCCGGCCCGGCGCGTAGTTCGTGGTGATCGCGTAGGTGGCCTCGTCGAGATCGGTGGTCTCGATCAGGCGCCCGACGGGGGTGTCGGCTTCGGGGGGGATGGTCCACGGGCTGCTCTGGTGGGCGGGGCCGGCCTCGGGCGCGGCGTGCTCCGTGGTTACGTTCCGGTAGACCGGCTCCCTCTCGTCCATCGCGTGATGCACCTCACTCTCGCGACGGTAACGCTACGGTGTCCGCATCCTCACCGGACAGCCGGTGTACGCGTGAGGACAGCCGGAACACGCGGTCGAGCGTCCAAACTACGCTGTCCCGCGGGCCTGGTCGAGGCCTGTGCGGATGATCCTGCCTGGCGCCGTCGAAAAACGGATGGACAGCGGCGCTCGCCGGATATCGCAGCTGAGACCGAAATTCCTAACATTCCCGACATGGTCAAATCGTGGCTTTTCGACATCTTCAACTACCCCTACGACTCCAAGCCCGAGGGGCTTGACCCGGAGCTGGTCCAGGACGAATACGACTGGCACCTCGACACGTGGGTTCGCGCGGAGGACCTGGGCCTCGACGGGGTGTTCTTCTCCGAGCACCACTTCACCGCCTACAACATGAGCCCCTCGCCGAACCTGCTGGTGGCGTCGCTGGCCCAGCGGACCAGCACGCTGCGCATGGGTGTGATGTGCAACGTCACCGCGTTCCACAACCCGCGACGGCTCGCCGAGGAGACGGCGATGCTGGACTACCTCACCCACGGGCGGCTCGAGGTCGGGCTGGGCCGTGGCGGCGACGACCTCGAGTTCAAGAAGGAGGGCTTTCCGCTCGAGCAGACCCGCGAATGGTTCGAGGAGTCGCTGGAACTCATGCACAAGGCCTGGGAGCAGCCGCGGTTCACCCACCACGGTCGCTTCTTCCACTATGACGACGTCTCGATCTACCCGCGGCCGAAGAACAGGCCCCGCGTGTGGGTGACCGCGTTCAGCCCGGGCACGATCACGTGGGCGGGCACCATGGGCTACCGGCTGGCGCTGGCCTTCCTTCCGGCTTCGATGATGGCGCAGTACCGCCGGACCTACGACGAGGCGGCGCGGGCGGCGGGCCATGAGACGTCGCCCGACCACATCGGGGTGCTGCGCAACGTGTTCGTCGCCGGCTCCGACCAGGAGGCGCGCGACCTCGCCGAACCCGCGCTCGATCACGTCTTCCGGCTGTTCAAGGAGGCCGCGGTGCCGGACGACATAGAGAACATGGCCAAGGGGTACGAGCACTACTCGTCGTTCTTCGCGCCGTTCGCGGCCGAGGGCGGCGTCCGGTTCGAGGACCTGCAGGCCGCCGGCGTGGTCGTGGTCGGCTCCCCGGCCACTGTCCGCGACCAGCTGGTCGCGCAGGCTGAGGAGATCGGCTGCGGCAACATCTTCAACTGGTTCTCCTTCGGCGCGCTCACCAGCGAGCAGACGCTGCGCTCGGTGGAGCTGTACGCCAGGGACGTCGCGCCGGCACTGCGCTCGCTGGCGGTCGCCTGACCTCCGCAGAGGATGTTACTTGGCTAGCCACATGATTCGTGCTATTTTTGTGTGGCCAGCCACGTAATCCCTTGGAGGCTCAGATGACGATGCGGCTGTGGACCCCTGTTACCGTGGGCGACATCCGTCTGGAACACCGGCTCGCGATGGCTCCGATGACGCGCAACCGGTCCACCCCTGAGGGGGTGCCGACCGAGTTGAACGCCGAGTACTACGCTCAGCGGGCGTCGATGGGGCTGATCATCAC
>NZ_QNFZ01001029.1 GCF_003313395.1 Nonomuraea lactucae
CAAGCAAGGCCGGACACCTGTGCAAGGCCATCGCCCTCCTACAGAATCACCAGCTCGCGCGAGGATGAAAATGCCTCTATGAACCCCTTCCTGTTAAGGGCCTCGCCTGTAAGGAACCGGCATGTCACTGCCATGTTTCCGCAGCATGCTTCGCAATGTTCGTCGCGGGCTGGATCGCCGTATGCGGCTAGCTCTTCTTCCCCCCTCTGCCGCTCACAGCAAGATGGATGTGGGTAATCAGACGGATTACGGCGATGACGATGCCGGGTGCGAAAATCATCAGGTAGAGCGAGAGCTGTCCGGCGTCCTGTCCATTCAGATAGACGACGACCGTCGTCGACCCGGCGATATAGACGGCCAGGTACACGAGCCTTGCATAGTCAACGGCGGCCCATTTCATCTTCCCCTTCCCGGTAGCCTCACTGGACCGTGCCCGGAGTCGCCGCTCGCCGAGCGGCAGCATCGCGAGAACGATGGACAGCACCCAGAGAGCGATGACCAGGAACAGGCTCAGTAGGCTGAAACCCATTCTTATCTCCTAACTATGGTCCGGGTCTGTGGGCAGGGTCCTGTCCAGGCAGAAGTGGATGGTCGACGGAATCTCCCCGGCGTCGTCGGCGATCGGGACCATATCCCAGGGATTGCCGCTGCGACCGGTGTTGTAGTCGCACGGTCCCCATGGGTGCGGCCAATGGGGATATCCGTCGTTGGGCGCGGGTAGCTTGCTGAAGTCGATGAAGTTGCCGTGGAGCACCGGCTTCGCGTCGTTGCGCGGCGTGCCGTCCATGTTCATCGCCCGGCCGTTGTGATAGAGGTACTGGTCGGGCATGTGGCTGGCGCGCAGAATCTCTTTGTCCCCGGCTATCTTCCGTATCGAACCGTCGCTGCAGGCCCTGAAGTTGAGTTCCTGCCAGATGGGGGCTGCGTTGTTGAACAGGGAGCCGTTCGGCGGTTGTCCGTTCTTGTAGAAGTAGGCGTGAATCGACGACGCCAGTGCCGCTATTTCGGCAGGCACCCGTCCTGCGGTGCTTTCGAGATTGAGCCATCGCGCCCACCCTTCTACCTGGGTGGAGACGTAAGCGACGCCGATCATCGGTCTCCACGCGATCATCCCGCCGGCCACGCCGAGCGCCGCGACGCAACGTCCTCCCGACGTCACGGGGTTGCCTGCGGAGTCCGTGACAACGCCGTCCTTCCCGGCGAACGGGTATGCCTGACCAAGCATTATCCCCGTGGACGCCGGGTCGACGGCTTTGCTCTTGTGGTCGTATTCATTGAGATTGGCCACCGTGTAACGGAGATCCGGCCTGGGGGCCCCGTACTCGGCCGCTGTGGAGGTGAAGAAGTCGAGAATGAAGTGAGGAACCTTGGTGTTGCCGGTTCGGTTGTCGTATCTCGCGTCGGCGCTGCCGGGCACGATGATGCCATCGCTTCCCTTGACGTAGGACACCGTCACCTTCTGGCGGATCTTGTACGTGAGATCCTGGGAGTCGAACCACGAAGGGATGGAGTCGCTGTCCGGACGGTCCGTGTACGGATTCGCGAAACCCATCCACACCGCCGCGCTCTTGCCATCGGGATGATCGGTCGGGTGAGTACCCGCGGCGACTACGTCGTCGCGCCACTTCTGCATGACTTGACGTGTCGCAGGTTTCACGCACGCGTGTGCAGGCGTCGAGTCGTTGCAACCGGGCAGCGCGAGAATATCGCCGGTATGCCCCATCGCCCAGTCGTAGGCTTTCTGCATGCTGCTCATGGGGCCAGGCACCCAGCTCAGCGGAAAGGCGCTGTCGAGGTTCGTATCCTCGTCGAACAGGGCCACCGCGTCGATGGTGTGTTCGACGTATGTCCCTGGAGCGGGAACGAAGGCCACTGCGTCCCATGCGACGGTCCCGCTGCCACCCTTGGTGTCGTTCCTGGTGACGTTGGTCAGTTCGACCTTGGCGTTCTCGTCCAGTTGGAACACGCCGAGCGATTTCCAATGGTTGTAGTGCTCGTGCTGGTTGATCACACGCTCGCTCACCACGCCGCCGGCAGTGGAGATCTGGTAGATCGCAGACGTGGCGGAGGCGCCAGCCGTGGGAATGTGGACCTTGATGACGTAGGGACCCCGTGCAAGGTTCGCGGGGGTCCACGTCCCGGTCACGTGGTGAGCGGTGTCGGCCGCCAGCCGATTTCCCGCCATCCAGCTGTGAGCTCCGAGACCCGTGGCAATCTGATGGAAGTCGATCTCGCCTAGCGGCATTCCCCCGGCCGTTTTCCCGACGGTGTAGGAGAACGTTCCCCTCGATACCCAATCGCGGGTGGGGCAGAAGATGTTCTCGTTCGGATCACTGAGATCGTCCACGATGATTGCCGCCGGCCCCAGACCACTGTCACATGCCGGTTTCCAGGGATTGGTCGGTGGTGGTTCGGATGCTCCCGGTGCCATGACGAAACCGGAGACGCCACAGCCGCCTTCGCAGAGGGTGAAGGTCACGGACGAGTGCCACCAGCAGAACTGGCGATTCGCGTTCGAACACCGATCGGCTGTGGTGGGATCACAGTTGTTGCTGGCGTTGCAGAAGAGGTCGCTTCCCGGGTAATAGATGCTCAGTCCGCTCGCCTGTGACCCGGGTTGCGCCTTCGGGTACGAATCCTGACCTCTGTAGTTCTTGATCGGTGTGCCCGCGAACCCGAGGACGCGCTCCTGGTACGGCCATTCGCTCGGGCGCTCCGCGTCGGCGTAGGACCGCTGGAGGAACACTGCCCGGTTGGGTGGGTAGTCGTTGTTCATGGGATTGTTGGTCCATCCCAAGCCCCAGTTGCCGTAGGGATCGGTGCATGTCGGGCTGGGGGTGCAACCGGTAGTATTACCGAACTGCGGGCCGGGCTGAACACCTGAGTTGTACGCCCATAAGGCCATGTACCAGTTTTCCAGGTAGGCCGGGTTGCTGTCGTTGAGCCTTATGCCTGCGTCGTATAGCTGGTTCCACTTCTTGGCCAGGATGTTCATCCCAGCCTGGATGTTCTCGGCGTAGTCAATGGCGATTTTCGCCCTGCCGTTGGCTGAAATGCTGGTTTCGGACGCTCGCATACCCGTGGTGATCTGGGAGATACCGTATCCGCAGTCAGCCTTGTTGTAGTCGATCGTATCGAGCGTTCCCGCCGCCCCGTAGTAATCGGAGATCACGGGGTTGCCGCCGGACCCGGGAAGGACGCGGCGTGAGGCTTGCTTGTAGGCACTCTCTTGGGCGAGCAACCCGTTCATCAGGGCAGGTGGAATGTGCCCGCCATTCGGTTTCAGGTACGGGACGGGGAAGTCTGAGCTCGGGTTGAAAGCGGGCAGGCCTGATCCCAGATGGTTGGCGGGGCGCCCCAGCGCCCCGGTCAGCAGGTTACGAGAGGCCATTTCCACCGCCCAGTTGACCTGAGGGTGAGTAGCGGAAAGAGCGGTGCGCCGGGGATTGTTTCGCGGCACGCCGCAGGCCGGGGTGGTGAACTGCGCCATGCCGGTGACCTGTCTGTCGTTCGACCCCCTGATTCCGCTCGCCCTGGGTACCGTCGTGACCGTGGTCTCGGAGCGTCCCACAGGCGGATCGCCGGCCAGCACCCGGCCGCTTAGCAGTGAGACCAGTTGTGGTGTTGACGGGCTGGCCGGACGGGGTGTTGTTGGAGCATGATCGGCATGCGGCGGGGAGGCCGTGGCCTCCGCCTGATGCGCGACGGCAAGTCCCACTTTGCCCTCGACGCTGACGGCGTCGAAACGGGACGGGTGAGCCTCGTTCGAGGTGGGGGATCTGCCCACGCGCACTCCATCCTTGTCCCCAGGGCCCCTATCCCCGGACGACTCGATCCCCACCGCGGTGTTGTGACCGCCCAACCCGGAGAAGAGTTGGACCGAGTGGGCCGGCCCCTTGGCCAAGGCGCGAAGCCTCGTGCCCTCGAGCACCTGTACGCGGACGTCCTTGCCGTCCATGGACAAGAGATCGACTGTACCGTTCTCTCCCGCTGCAAGTTGGAATGCCTGTCCGGTGGTTCTCGCCACGACTTTGGGTTGTAAGGCATCTCTTCCCACCTCGACGACCTGGGTGCCCCGCAGGGCTAGAACACGCCCGGCCACCGGGACTGGAGAGGTCAATTGCGTATGTACGGTGGCGTAGGAGGTGGTCCGGCCCGTATCGAGGTCGTAGGCGAGGATTTCCGTGGCCGCCTGATCAGTGGCGAGGTGTCGTAGCAGCACGACGACGGAGCTTGTTCCGCAGCCCAAAGCGTGGTATTTGAAGGCGACCCCATTGGCGACCGGCTTCACTGTGCCATCGACCAAGGACACGCTGTAGGCGAGTGCTCCTCGATCGCGAAGAATCGGCTTGTTGACGGCCCACCGGGGTAACACGGTGACGATGACGGACTTCCGGTCACCTGCGACACATTGGTAACCGAGCCATTCATCCTCCGCGTACCCGTGGGGTTGGATGGTGGCCAGCGGCCGGAAGACGTACTTGTCCTTCTCCCGTCCGATGTAGATGCTGTAACCAGCGGTATCACCTCGTCCTGTGACGATGAAATCTGTCCCCTTCCACCAGGTCGGTGAGACGTCGTTCAGATCGGCCACAGCGGGCGGGTCGTGCCGGGCTGCTACGGTGTCGGGACGATGTGCAGGATATGTCTCTGCCTGCGGTATCGGTTGCACGACGGAGAACACGACGATGAGGGCCGACCCGAATATGCTCCAATTGCGTAACCGCGAGTACCGGCGCGGATGCAGGTCCGTACGGCGACGGTGAAACCCTTTCACGGCACCCCCTGGCACAGCTCGATATGCTCGGTCCTTCTCGGGTGCAAGGATCTGTCTGCTGATGTCCGCTCACGCATCTGCGGGCATTCTTCAGAACGTGATCGGTAGAGTATCGTATGTTCCTTGTGGCGACCTTGCGTGGACCTTGCGCGGGTGAACTCCAATGCCTCCTGCTCGTGGAGTGATATGGCGGACATCGAAATCGGGATCCTCGGACCACTTCGTGTCAAGGTGAATGGCCAGAACGTATCCGTCGCCGCGCCCAAGCAAAGGGTTCTGCTCGCTCTTCTGGCCAGTAGGGCGAATATGACGCTGTCCGTGGACTGTCTGGTTCAAGAACTGTGGGACGAGCAGGCGCCGTCGTCGGCGCGTAGCACCCTCTACTCTCTGGTGTCGCGACTGCGCAAACTTCTCTCCGGCGCGACGCCGGAGGTGCTGGTGAAGCAATCACTCGGGTATGTTCTGCAGATCGCTTCGCAGCAGGTAGACGCGAATCGCTTCGTAGCGTTGACCACCCAGGCGCGTGTGCTCGCTGCGGACGGTCTGCATGGAAAAGCCGCTGACCTGTACGAGCAATGTTTCCTGCTTGTGCGTGGGACGCCGTTGGCTGATGTACCGGTCACCCCGATGTTGGCCGCGGAAGCCAGGCGGCTGGAGGAAACGTGGATTCAGGCGTTTGAGGAGTACCTGAGCGTGGCGATCCCTCTCGGGAGAGGTGGTCCTTCCATAGGGCGGCTGCGTGCTCTTGTGAGCGAACATCCCTACCGTGAACGGCTGTGGGAGCTGCTCATCGAAGCTCTGAGCGCATCGGGGCGGCGTGCTGATGCATTACTGGCCTATCAGGATGCCCGGACGAAGCTGGCCCATGACCTGGGCATGGACCCAGGACCGATTCTCAGGAGACTCCAACAGGAGATTCTCGTCGGCGATGACCAGGGCCGCACCGACCAACCCCGGTACGAACCGAGTGGCGCCGTCCCCTGGCAGGTCCCCCCGGCGATCGGCGATTTCACCGGCAGGCGGGAGGAAATCGACAGCGTCACGAGCATGCTTCGGCAGAGGGAGCAGAACACCCATCTGGTGATCTGTGCGATCAAGGGGATGGCCGGCGTAGGCAAGACGACACTGGCCGTGCAGATCGCCCAACTCATGAAGGAAGACTTTCCGAGTGGTCAGCTTTTCGTGCGCTTAAGAGGAACTGAAGCCGATCCGGTCAACCCGGCTGAGGTGCTCGCTCGCTTCCTGC
Source organism: Nonomuraea lactucae (assembly GCF_003313395.1). Lineage (GTDB taxonomy): Bacteria > Actinomycetota > Actinomycetes > Streptosporangiales > Streptosporangiaceae > Nonomuraea > Nonomuraea lactucae. Next base: position 6,024 of record NZ_QNFZ01001029.1, read on the forward strand.
GTGCTCTCGGTGTTCAGGGCACCGCGATACCCGCGGACGTTGATGAGCGGGCCGAGCTCTATCGCAGCCTGCTGGCTCATCGACACATGCTCATCATTCTGGACGACGCGGCGGACGAGACGCAGATCGAGCCGTTGATGCCCGGAAGCACCTCCAGCGCAGTCATCGTCACCAGCCGTGCCCGTCTGACCGCCATGGCGGGCGCCAAGGTCTTTACACTGGGCGTGCTCCCGGGAAAGCAGGCGAGAGCCCTGATAGCACGGGCCATCGGCGACAGCCGGGTGGACGCCGAACCCGAGGCGGCCAACGAACTGACTCGCCTGTGTGGCAACCTCCCGCTCGCGTTACGTGTCTGCGCTGCTCGGCTGGCAGCACGTCCTCACTGGTCGCTGGCATCCTTTGTGGCACGCCTGACCGATGAGAAGCACAGGCTCAGGGAGCTACGCCACGGTCGGCTGCAGGTGCGGGCCAGCCTCGAACTGAGCTATCAGGCGCTGGGGCAGCCCGCCCGGTACCTATTCCACCTACTTTCGCTTCTGGACGTCGACGGCTACCCCGCCTGGCTGGCGGCCGCCCTGAGCGATATTCGCGTTGACCGTGCCGAGGACCTTCTCGACGAACTCGTGGACGTACATCTTTTGGAACCGGTGCGTAACGACCTCGCAGGCCCTACGGTTCGCTATCGCTTCCACGACCTGGTGCGGTGCCATGCCGGCGAGAGAATGCGGCTGACCATGGACGTCAGGGTTCGCCGGCAGGTGTTGGAAAGGGCCTTCGGCGCCTGGCTCGGGTTAGCCGAACAGGCGCACCGCAGGCTGCTCGGCGGTGACCACATGATCAGTCACGGCGACGCGCCTCGCTGGCCCCTGCCCCGCGACCTGGTGAACCGACTGCTGTTGGATCCGCTCGCCTGGTTCGAGGCCGAACGGCTCAACCTCGGCAGAGCGATCCGCCAGGCCGCGCACGTGGGCTTGGACGAGCTGTGCTGGGACCTCACGGTGACCAGCACGGGCCTGTACGCCGTCCGTGGTTACTACGACGACTGGGAATTGAGTCACGACATAGCGCTGGAGGTCGTACGGCGTGCGGGCAACCACCGGGGAGAGGCCTGTGTCCTTCAGCAGGTCGCCGGACTCCGTGTTTTCCAGGGCGAGTACGGCGAGGCGCTAGATCTTCTGCAACGCGCTGACGGCATCTTCCGGAAGGTGGGGGACCGCCGTGGCCTGGCCATGGTTCTCATCGGCTTCGCCGTAACCCAGCGACGCCTGGGCCGGCTGGACGAAGCGTTGAAGCTGTTGCTGCGAGCACGAGAAGATTTGGCGGCCCTGGACGAGCCCATTGTCGAAGCACACGTCCTGCGCAATGTCGGACAGATCTACCTGAAACAGATGCGGTCGGATCTCGCCCTGACCGCCCTGGAGGAAGCGCTCACCATTGCACGCGCTCATTCGAGCATGCCCATCCTGGGGCACGCGCTTTACTGGCTGGCGCGCACCTACCTCGAGATGAACGATGTGGACTGCGCAAGGGAGCTGCTCTTACAGGGGCTGAACACCATGCGGTGCAGCGGGGACCGGCGTGGAGTGGCTCTAGTCCTCCATGGCCTCGAGTCGCTGCCCCATGATCCCCGAGGCGAACTGTGGCGATCGCCTCGCTGACAGCACAGACAGGGGTCTGGCGTCGAGAGCGGCGAGCGGGAGCCGGTCAGAGGACTTCACCATGTTCGTCTCCACGAAGCAAACCGCCGTTGAGCATCGCCGACACCCCGGGCGTCACCACGGCGCGGAAGGCGGCGTCCATCTCCGCGGGCGTGGCGGTCAGCTCACCGTCCGCCCACTTGCGGAGCAGCGCCATGACCGCCCCCACCACGCAGGTTGCCACCAGGTCCAGCGAGGCGGGCGGGACGCGCCCGGGCGGGAGCGCCGCGAGCAGCTCGTCGCGCACGATGGCCGCCAGGAGCCGTTCCCCCCGCGCCAGCACGGTGGGCCCGCCGCGCCGCCCCAGCAGCGCCCTGACCAGGCGGCGATGCTCCTGGGCGTGCTCGAACAGCGGAAGGCTGAACGAGAACAGCGTCCCCGGCCTGGACCCCGGTGAGAGCCGCAGCATGTCCGAGAGCTCCTCCAGGTTGCTGAACAGGACGGCCTGCTTGTCGGTGAAGTGCGCGTAGAAGGTCGTGCGGCCGATGTCGGCGCGGTCGATGATGTCGGTCACCGTCACCGCCTCGTAGCCCTTCTCCAGGATGAGCTCGATCAGTGCCTCGCGAGCGGCCAGCCGCGACCGCCGTACGCGCCGATCGACGTCACCCCTGCCGCCCTTGCCCACATTGTCGGACACCTTCACCGTCCTGTTCCGTACGGCACACTCCGCCGGATCTGCTCGTTGACCCGCACGCTCACGTGAACAGAACATTTATCAGAACAGATTGTTCGGAAACAGGGGAGAGCCATGAAACTCGCGGATCTCATGCGCCACCACGCCGGGCACGACCACGCCGAGGGCGGTGGCCCGATCAACCACCCGCGCCTCTACGAGGTCGGAGCGGAGCTCGGGTTCGCCGGTCGCCGCAGGCTCGTCTTCACCCAGCTCGCCGCGCTCGCCGGGATCAGGCCCGGGGAGCGAGTGCTGGACGTCGGCTGCGGCACCGGCTACCTGACGCGGATCCTGTCACCCCTGGCCGGCCCCGAAGGGCAGGTGACAGGGGTGGACCCCGCCGCGCCCATGATCGACCACGCCCGGAGCCGGGCGCCCCGCAACTGCTCGTATCAGGTGGGGGAGAGCCAGGCGCTGCCCTTTCCCGACGGCTCGTTCGACCTCGTCGTCTCCAGCCTGGCCGTCCACCACATGCCCCCGTCCGTACGCGGTGAGGCGGTAGGGGAGATGTTCCGGGTGCTGCGGCCGGGAGGGCGGCTCCTGATCGCCGAGTTCCGCCTGCCGGAGAACCCGCTCGCGGCCCGGCTCGCCGGCGTCCTGGCCGGGCACGCCGCGCGGCCGACCATGCCGGACCTGCTCGCCGCCCTGGTCCCCGGGGCCGGATTCCGCGTCGAGTCCACGGGCGGCCTCAGACCGCTGCTCCACTACGTCCGCGCCGTCCGCCCCTAGGTTGGATGGCTGGTGCCGCGGCACAGCGGCGTGCCCGGCGGCTCCTCTCGCAGCGCGTCCCAGCCGACCACCCGACAAGCTGCCGACCGCCGTTTGGTGCGCGAGCGCGCCGGCGGCTTCGGTCGCCGCTCTCGGCCGTGTCGCTGGTAGCTTCGGGGCATGCTCGCGCTGCCCCGCAACACGGCGTTCGTCGTCGTGATGCCTGACGCGATGGCGCAGGACCTGTGGGGTGCGCTGGCCACCCGCATGGGTCCGCTGCGCCTGCAGGTGCTCGCGGCGTCGTCGCTGGTCCTGAGGCCCCCGCTGCTCTCGGCGCTCTACGCGCACGGCACGTTCAAACAGCCGCGACCGGGACGCGCGACAAGCAGTTGGCTGTCGCACGCGGCCGCGGAGCTGGACTCGTCAGTGGCGGCGGTGGTGCGTACGCCCTTCGATGTCGACCTTCCCGGCTTGCTGGACGCCTGGAAGGGACCGAGTACCTTCGGCCGGCGCCGACCGGGGGACCTGCGGTCGGTGGCGCCGGCGGCACACCGCTGCCACTCCGTGCTGCACACCCCCGACAACGCAGAGCAGGCCGCGAAGGACGTCGTCGCTCTGCTCGGCGAGGAGACGCTGGAGGAGGTGGTCTCCTCGGACGCGCCAGAACGGTGCCGGTTCGACCGGCTTCGGAGGCTGCGCATGCCAAGCGAGCTACGGGCGGCGCCACACCCCTACGACGTCGTGATCCGGTGCCTGGTGCGCGCGGCCGCCGTGCTGGCGTACGACCACGCCACGGTGCCGAGCCGGGAGTGGACGGAGTTCGCGGATCTCACCGAGCGCGTCCGCGACGAGCTCGGCGTCGTTCCGCCTGGATCGGTCGCGGACGCCTGGTGGTCCGCCGCCTCTATGCTCGCGGTACGACTCCCGTCGCCGCCTCGGCCCGCTCCCGGGCCGCCGCGCGGCCGGGCTGGCGCACTTCCCGAACTTCACGGCGTCCTGCGGCGGCTGCTGGCTCCGGAGCGGTACGACGCCGTCACGGGCCTCGCGGTGGAGTCCGCCTTCCACACGCACGACCTGTTCCTCAACCCGTGGGAGCGCCACACGCTGCGGATCGCCCTGTCGTTCCCGGTCGGCTGAGGCCGTCGGAGGACGACACGCGGGCGTCGGTTCAGTCGGCTGCCTTCCGGCCCGTGACTGTCCGGCCCAACGGGTCGGTTCGGCCGGGTGACGTCGGCTCGTGAACGCCCGGCCTGACGGCTCGGTTCAGCCGGGTGACCGTCGGCCCATGAACGCCCGGCCGGACGGTTCGGTGTTGTCGCGCACCGCCACCACGTCGCTGACGTCGACCTTCATCCCCAGCTCGACGTCCTCCGCGAAACCGGCGGCCACCAGCTCACGGGCCGAGACGCAGTCGAGCAACGCATCGGGGCTCTCCCAGGCGCCCGCCGCCAGGGCCGCCTCGGCCGAGAGCGACAGGCCGGCCTCGCCGAGCCGCCGGCAGAGCAGGCCGGCGCCCTGCCAGTCCTCGACCGCCGGGCGCAGTCCGCTCACCCCGGGTTCGACCGAGTTCCACTGCTCGCCGCAGGCGACGACGGTGATCCGCCGTGCCGCGCCGCTGGTCAGCAGGGCGCGAGCGGTCCGGGCCGAAGCGGCGGCGTTACGCAGGCCGGAGACGAGGAGTGCGGGAGCGGACGCCGAGGCGGCGGCGACCGAGGCGCCGTTGAGCGAGGTGAACAGCACCCGCTGGTCCGGGTCGGCGCGCAGGAGGCTGCCTGGCGAGAGCGACAGTTCGCCCGGCGGCACCCGGCGCTGCTTGCTGAGCGGGCGCGCCGCCAGGCGGCGGGCCGCCGCTTCCGGGCCTCCCATCTCAGCGATCTCGGCCCCGCTGTACACCAGGCACGTGAACCCGCGCGCCACGGCGATGGCGAGCGTGGTCGAGAACGACAGCACGTCGACGACCACGATCGCGTCGCCGCGTGCCGCGGCGAGCGCAGCCCCGGTGACTCCCCACTCCACGTGAACGTCGCAGCCCGGCCAGGCGTCGAACCCTGTCGGCGCGAGGACGTCGGGCTCCGCCGGCAGGTCGTCCGGACGGCTCGGGCCGGCGCTCCCCGGGGATTCAGCCCGTGACACCGCTGGCGCTCTCGCTGAGCCGTGAGCGCCAGGCACGCTTCTGGTCCAGGGCGATCTGCTCGCGGGTGAACGCCTTGGTGCGGCTGACGAAGTCGAGGTCGGGAAGGTCGTCCGGGTCGAGGCCGCGCAGGGCGGGCAGCTCGCTGTAGTGCTCGCTGGCGTACGGCACCCCGGCGCGCTCGGCCCGTTCGAGGACCGCCTTGCTCAGGTTGCCGGCGACGCCCCACTCGCAGGCCATGCCGACCTGCTCGCGGACCCGCCCGACCGTCCACCAGACGCTCGGGTGCGTTTTCATGTCCATGGCGGTGAACTCGCGGCTCGTTCCGGTGAGCAGGGAGGAGAGGTCGTTGAGGCCGAGCATCAGGTTGGAGGCGCCCATCGCGAGCAGGTCCGGAAGGTCGAGCAGCAGCGAGGGGATCTCGACCATCGACCCGAACCGGTTGGGCCACCCGACCTTGTCGAGCATGTCCACCGCGAAGCCGAAATCGGCTGCGTCACGGACGAACGGCGTCAACAGGTGCAGGTTCGGATGGTCCCGGGCGACCTCGGCGACGACGCGGAGCTCGGTCTCGAAGGCGCCGGGAAGCTCCAGCGCGCGCCGGATGCCACGCCGTCCCTTCATGAAGTCGGCCTCCTGGTAGCGCGCGTCGACCTCGACGAGGGTGTTGGCCTCCTGTGACGTCATCTCGCTGGTGCGGTACCAGACCGGTGCCTCCGGGCAGACGGCCATGACGGTGGTGAGGTAGTCGGCGAGCACTCGCTGCGCATGGGCGGTGGTGATGAAGTGGCCCTCGGCGCGTAGCACGTACTCGCTGCGGATGAGGCCGATGCCGTCGAACTTGGCCACCACGGATGCCGGCGGGATTTCACCGCTCAGGCTCAGCCGGCGGCGCATGGGCAGGACCTCGGCGTGATCTCTGGGCATGGACGTCCTCACGTCGTGTCAACGGTAGCGGTAAAGGTGGGCGGTGGCGGTCGGCGCCCAGCCGAGCCGAGCGAAGAAGCCTCCCGAATCGGCTCGCGGCTCGACGAGCGCGGCGGCCCCCGCACCGGCGACAGCGGCATCGACGCACCGCCGCGCGGCGCCGCTGTGCCGGAAAGCCGGTGCCGACATCACCGAGCACACTAGGCGGCGGGGCCCGCCCGCGACCTCGGCGGCCAGGTCCTGCGCGCTGGCCGCGGCCACGAGCCCATGCTCGTGGCGGACCCGCGCGTGCCTCCACTCGGGGTGGCGTCGCGCGCTGCCGGCCAGCGGGGTCAGCCCGACCTCCCGAGACATCGCCGTCAGCTCGGCCCACTCCGCGAAGCCGGGCTCGAAGATCAATGCGCCCTCGCCTCCGGAGCCCGGTCGCTCGTCCACCGTCCAGACCGTCAGGGGCACCGTGTGGACGTCGGCGACGACGGTCGCGGGGAACGGCGCGCCCAGGCTCAGCACGCGCGCGCCGGTGTGCAGCAGCGTGCGAATCCGCCGCCGGCCCTCCTCCGTCAGCAGTTCGGGCCAGCAGAGCAGGGAACGGTGGTGGAACTGGACACCGCTCATCCCGTCCAGCCACGCCGGTGGCGCTGTGAGGCCCGTCGCACCCGCCGCGCCGGCGCTACTCACCGAGCAGCTCGAAGATCTGGCGGCCGTCGAGCTTCTCGAACTGTTCGGCTTCGAAGAGCCCGAGTTCCTGGAGGGTCCGGCCGGCATGGGCGCGAGCCCGCTCGCCCGCCGCGGAGAGGTCGCCGAGCGGATGGTGTTCGGCGAGCAGGCGACGCGAGTCGTGAAGGTGCATCGTCTCGTCGCGGCAGACGAAGCCGAACGCCGCGGCCACGCGGTCGTCGCCGCGCTTCTGTGCCTCGCGCACCAGCGCGCGCATCGGGCCGATGATCCCCAGTTCGCCAAAGAGGGTGATCTGCGTCCACGCGTCCCATCCCGACATCGCGCCGCGCACCCGAATGCCGATCATGCTGCACTCGTAGCCGTACGGGTCGACGCCGCGCTCGGCGAGCAGCGTGTGACCGATGGCCGCATGCCGGGCCTCGTCCCACGCCAGCCGGGCGAGATGCCGGAGCGCCTCCAGCGGCGCCTCCTCCACCAGGTCGAACAGCGCGAGTGCGAAGGTCTCCAGCGCGTCGATCTCGTCGCGGTTCACGCGGAGCAGCTCGATCAGGTCGTCCTCGTACTCCGAGGCCGAGCACCGCCAGTCGGCGGCCTTGCGGTAGTCGCGGGTGTGCTCGAACGTCCGGAACCGCGCATCGCGGACCCCCATCGTCGGCCGCGAAAGCGAGCCGGAGGCCCGCGGTGCCGGTGAGCAGGACGCCTGCGATGCCGGCGAGCCGGACGCCCCCGGTGCCGGAGGCGCCTCACCGGCCGCCTCCGCGAGCCGCCCCTCGGCCTCGAAGAACCACGTGAAGGCATCGCCCATGTCCAACAGCGCGCGTCGACGTACCCGCTCGGACGGCCCGTCCAGCAGGGGATCGAACGCCGCCGAGCCGAACGTGCCGAGCAGCGGGCGCAACCAGTCGTCCGGCATCGCCGCGAGCCGCGCCCCGGCGGGGGAGGACAGCGCCGCGGCGAGCCGTGACCGCGTGCCGGTGCCGGGAGCCCGGTCGGCGGGTGCCGTACGGCGGCCCAGCTCGGCCGTGCGTTCCTCGACGGACGCGGCGACCTCTGTCAGCGCGTGCAGCGCCTCCCCGATCGCGAGCTTCGCCTCGAAGCCGGGCACGTCCAGGGCGCTCGCCGCCAGCAGCCTGACGGTCGCCCAGACGTCGTTGGCGAGACGGGCGAGGGTGCTCCGGCTGCGTTCCGGCTCCGCGCCCGGAACGGAGGTGAACGCGCGCGGCCAGGGAAGCAGGGGCGCGAGGTCGGTGAAGGTCCCGTGGGTCATGTCGGCGCCTCTCCGATCGTCTGCTCGGCCGCGCGCGCCAGGCGGAGCGCGAGCACGTCGATCTCCTGTTGAGGTTCGATGCCTACGCTGATCCGGATGAAGCACTCGGCCGGCGCCGAGTTGAGCGCGTCCCGGCCATAGGCGCGCCCGGTCGTCCGCGTCCATCCGAACCCGGCACGCACCCGGGGGATCTCGTCGTCGGCCGCCCACCGGGCCACGGTCGTGCGATGCAGGTCCTCGGGATCGGTACCGGGCACCTCGGGCAGCCGGACGAACACCATGCAGCCGTCGGCGCCGTCGCGCACGGCCCTCGCGACCGCGTCGTCCCGGTCGGCGGCTCCCGTGCGGGCGTCGGAGATCCACAGGTCCGGCATCGCGGCGCCCAGCGTCGCGACGAATCCGCGGCGGCGCGCGGAGTGCACGGCGAGCCGCTCCCGGCAGGTACGCATCTCGCCTCTGCGCAACCAGTGCAACGCGCGCCCCTGGAGCTGCTGACCGGTCTGGCGGGCGCACTGCCGGGCGGCGTCCGCCCACGCCGACCAGCCGTATATGACACCCACTCCCGCGGAACGGGTGAGGTACTTCATGCCCGACTCGACGTAGAGCACGTCCGAACCGCCGGCGAGCTCGCCCGGCGAGAGTCCGTGGCCGAGGGCCGAGACGTCGATCACCGTCCGTACCCGCAGCTCCATCAACGGCTCGATCACCGGGACGTCACAGCCCGGACCGTTGAGCGCCGGCTCGACCAGCGCCAGGGCAGGACGGTGCGCGCGGACGGCCTCGGTCACCGCCACGTGGTCGCGCATGTCGACACGGACGACACGAACCCCCCAGGGCGCGTACAGCTCGTCGAGGAGGTCCCGTGACTCGAAGTACATGCGGTCGTGCGCCAGGATCCGTTGCCCCGGGGTCAGCCCCGAGCAGCGAAGGGCCACGTCCAGCGCGGACATCCCCGCGTTGACGAGGACGACCTGTTCCGCGCCGAACGCTTCGGCGAGTACGCGTTCCGCCTGCCGCCGGTGGCCGTTCTCGTAGCTGTCCCAGTACGCGTTGAGGCTCTCGCCGGCGGCCTGAGCGTCCGCGTCTCGCCAGAACTCCTCCATCGACCGGTACGCCCGCGCCGGTATGAACTCCGCCCCGAGCTCCGCGGCCAGCTCGGACGACGCCGCCTCGTACGCGGCGAAAGCGTCACCGAACTCCACGGGGTCGTGCACGGCCCGCAGCAGCCGGGCCGGCGGCGACATGCCGAGATCGTGGTACTCGGCGGCCAGCTCGGCGGCGAGGGCGTCGAGGTACCGGCGACCGTCCGGAGCGGCGCCGACCGCGCTGGACGGTGACCCCGTGCGGTCACCGGGTGCCCGAAGGGTCAACGGTCCACCACCAGCAGCGTGTAGGGGAAGGGCATCCCGGGCACGTCGGCCCGGGTCTCCTCGTGGACGACCCGCCCGAAGCCGCCGAGCAGCTCCCGCCACTGGGTGGCGGTCCGGTGCTGGTCCACGCATGGGACGTCGAAGGTGTTGAGGCACCGGTTGAAGAATTCGTCGACATAGCGGTGGAACGCGTCGGTGTTCGACTCGTCCACGCAGTTCTCGACCACCACCCAGCGGCCCGCACCGGTGCGGGCGGCCGCATCGAGGAGCCGGCCGGGGTCCGGCTCGTGATGCAGGACCGCGCTGACGAGCAGCGAGCGGAACGGCCCCTGCGGCAGGGCGACCTCGGCCGCGACGTCGTGCACCAGGAAGGGCTGCGCGGCCCAGTCCACCTCGTACGCGTGCAGCCGCTCACACCCGACCACGCCGTCGGCCGGCAGTCCCGCCGTGACCAGGGCGCGCAGGACGCTGAAGTCCCCGCCCAGCACATCGAGGACCGGCGCCTCGAGGTACGGGCGCAGCCAGGATGCGAGGAAGTTCGACCGCTCCTCGGCCAGCACCCGATTCCACTGGGATCGGATGCCCGACTCGGCGAGGACGGACGCCGTGGTGGTGAACCCCTCGCGCTCCAGCAGCAGGTGGATCAGTCGCGCGGTGCCCTGCGGATCGCTGACCTCGAAGCGACCGCGCTCCCAGACGTCCAGCATCCGCTCCTCGAAGACGTCGAGAACGGTGCCGGGGAGCGTGGCACTCACCGCGAGATCGCCATGGTCTGCGGGTCGGCGACGGCGGCCACCACCTCATCCACGAGCTGGTCGGCGAGCCCCTTGTCCAAGCCCCGCTCCACGGTATGGAGGAAGTCCAGGACGTAGTCGACGGTGCGCCGGTCGTAGCCCCAGCCGTACCTGGTGCAGAGGGTCAGGGCGGCGAAGTCCTCGGGGTGCCTGATCGAGCGCGCCCACTCCCCGTACTCGGACATGGTGCGGGACAGCTTGTCGTCGCCTTCCTTCGTGTATCCGCCCGTTTCGGCGAACACTCCCGACGCCAGTTCCCTGGCCCACTCCAGGTCGTGCAGCCTGGCCAGGCTGGTTCGCAGCCCGTCCTCCCGGGCCGTGTCCGCCACATGGCTGCCGACCTTGAAGTCGAGCGCGCACTCGACCGAGGTGTGTCCGAAGTCGCGCTCCAGGTGTTCGCGGGTGTCGTGCTCGCGCGGGTCGCTCGTCGCGATCCCGAGCTTGAGCGCGTCGTCGAAGAACCTGTCCATCGCCTCCGTGGCCTGGTGCATCTCCCGGTAGGCCCAGCCGACGCGCCGCGGCTGCGGTGTCAGCCGCGGACCGTAGTGAATGACCCAGTCGGTGATGATGTGGCTTTCGATCAGCTTGGCGGTCCGGGACGGCTCCGCGTCCTCGGGAGGGCCGTCGATCGTCCGGCGCAGGCGGCCGTAGGCCCACTCGTGGCAGTGCGCGAGGTTGGGGAACAGCGCCAGCACGGCGTCGTCTTCCCAGACCTCCGCACCGCTCACGCCGGCGTGCTCGATGACGGCGAGGTGCCCGATGATGTCCACGGTCCGGTTCCTTCCCGACGCTGGTGATGGGGGTGGGCTACTGGGTCACGGCCGACGCGGGCGACGGACGCTGAACGGGACCGGGTATGGAGCCGGCATGGGCCCGCCACGTGTCGCGTAGTACCTCGGCCTGCTCCGTGAGCCAGGCGACATCGAGGATCGGCTCGAAGCGGACGGCGTGGTACCAGTCGCCGACCCAGGCGGGCAGCGAGTCCAGGTAGCGTAGCCGCCACTTCCACCGGGTGATCGACAGTCCGGAGTGGAAGATCAGCGCGTCTACCAGGCTGTCGGCGGCCCAGCACAGCTTCAGGTACGCCTCGTCGAGACGGCCGTCGCGCATGCTGGCCGGGATCCCCTTCGTGGCGTCGCGGACGTTGACCAGGGCGGTGTCCCGCTTGAACGCCTGGTAGGCGGGCCACGACACGGCCTCGCGCAGCCGGTCGAGGACCTCCGCGCCCGCGACCGGCATACCCCAGCCGAGGGCGTGCATCAGGTCGGTGCCGACCTTCACGTCCAGGCCGCCGACCCGGGTGAAGTCGGCTTCGACGCCCGCGAGGTCGCGGATGCCGGGGCCGAGGGCGGCCGCGGCGGCCCGTACCCGTCGCGTGGGCCACACCTCGACGTCGATCTCCTCGCCGCTGCTCGCCGGCACGTAGCAGAGCGCGTAGCCGTTCGCGATCTGCTCGGTCAGCCGCTCGGTGGAGCGCCGGGCGCCGAGCCCCTCGACCCGCGATTCGTGCGGGGTGATCAGGGTGAGGTCGATGTCGCCGCCCGCCGTGGAGAACGGCAGCGTCGCCGACCCCGTGAGCAGCAGCGTCTCGTCGTTCTCGATCGCCAGGTCCGCGGCGAACCGCCGGGCCAGGCGCAGGTCCCGCGCCAGCCGGGAGCCCGCGCTCATGCCGGCACCTGCTGGTCGAGGCCGCGCGCGGCGCGCCAGGCGGCGTCGTAGATCGTCGACAGGTAGCGGGATCCGCCGTCGGGCAGCATCACCACGACCGACGAGCGCGGACCCGGCAGGGTCTCGGCGAGGTGCACGGCGGCGGCGACCGCGCAGCCGGACGAGCCGCCGACCCAGAGCCCCTCGTCCCGCTGCAGCCGCAGGCACATCTTGATGGAATCCCGATCCGTCACGGAGTACGCCCGGTCGACGAGGGTCAGGTCGAGGAGGTCCGGCACGAAGTCGCCCCCGATCCCCTCGATGAGGTACGGGTGTCCGGCGCCGCCCGCGCCCGTCGCCCGGGCGGCGAGGATGCTGCCCACAGGGTCGGCCAGCACGAGGAGCGCCCGGCTGCCAGCGGCGCGAAGCGCTCGCGCGACACCGGTGAACGTGCCGCCGGTTCCGGCCCCGGAGACGAAGGCGGCCAGCTCGCCGCCCGTCTGTGCCAGGATCTCCGGGCCGGTCTCCAGCTCGTGCGCCTCCGTGTTCCACGGGTTGGCGAACTGGTCGACGAAGTAGCCGCCGGGCAGATCAGCGGCGATCCGGCGGGCGGTGTTGATGAAGCTCGCCGGACTGCTCGGTGGGACCTCGTACGGGCAGCGCACGACCCGCGCGCCCCAGGCCCGCATCATCGCCTCCTTCTCCGGGCCCATCTTCGTGCTCATCGCTACGACCAGTCCATACCTGCCCGCTGACGCCGCGGCGAGCCCCAGGCCGGTGTTGCCGGCCGTCGCCTCGACGATCGTGCTCACCCCGGGCACCAGCAGACCGGCCTCCTCCGCCCGGGCGACGATGTGGCGGCCGATGCGGTCCTTCACCGACCCCGCCGGATTGACGAACTCGCACTTGGCGAGGATGCGGTGCGGCAGCCCGGCGCTGATCGTGGTCAGCTCGACGAGCGGCGTGCCCCCGACCAGTCGCATCGCGCCGCGAGCGCGCGCCGCCGGCGCCGCCGGCGCCGTCGTCCGCACCGTCATCGTGTCACCGTCCGCTCG
>NZ_QNFZ01001031.1 GCF_003313395.1 Nonomuraea lactucae
GCCATCCCGGGCGCGCCGGCGGCTCGTCTACGGTCCGCCCGGCGAACTCGGCCGGCTGCACGCGACAGTGGTGGCGGTCCGCGGGAACGCCGGCCGCGGAGTTCGAGGCACTGAGCCGCGTGCTGTCCGGCACCGCCGCCGCGCTGTCGTGCGAGCCCGCCCGATGAGCCGGCCGCCGCTCGCCCCACGACGGCTCCTCCTGATCGGTACCGGGCGCCGTCGGTCATGGCTCTGCCCGCGGTGGTGGGGCATCTTCGCGCCACGTACGACGTCGAGATAGCCGTCGCGCTCACCGAGCCGACCCGCCGCCTGGTGGCCCCCGCCGCGCTCACGGCCGTCTCGGCCCACCCGGTGATCCCCAGCCACTGGTCGGCCGAACCAGGGGGCGGACCGCTCCACGTCACCTGGGCGAAGTGGCCGGACCTCATGGCGGGTGTGGCCGGCGACGCTCGCCGAGGACGGCTTCCACCTGGTCGGACCGGCTCGTGACGCGTACGGCGTCCCGCGAGTTCCGGCGTCTGCCGGCGCGATCGCTCCTGCCGGTACCGGACGCCATGCCGTCGCAGGTGGTCGTGTACGTACTTCGTCGTGCCGCGTGGCGCGGCCTGGACAGCTTGACGAGGTAGGGCCCGCCCGTCCCCGTCCACCCGCTCGACCGTCTCACGGCGCCCCTCGGCGGAGCGCGCGTCCGGGCCGAACGGGAGGACTGCGACGGCGGCCTCGGTTCCGCCGCAGGCGAGCCTGGACGGCGCCGGGACCCTGGACCGGCGCCGGAGACGGGTCAGCCCGCCTGCTGGTATACGGCGAACTGGTCGAGCAGGCCCTGGGGTGCGTCGGCCCGGAAGCAGAGGTCGAGGTTGGCGGCCGAATCGGCCGCCGAGACCTCGCTGCGCGGGAACAGCGCCCGCTCGTACGCGGCCAGCGCGGCCTCGACGTCGCCGGGGTGCGCGACGATGGCCTCCCCGAGTTCGGCCCCGTCTAGCATGGCGAGGTTGGCGCCCTCTCCGGCGAACGGGGACATCACGTGCGCGGCGTCGCCGAGCAGGGTGACGCCGGGCACACGGTCCCAGCGGTGGCCGACCGGCAGCGCGTGGATCGGCCGCGGGATCAGCGCGCCGTCGGCGTCGGCGATCAGCGCCCGCAGGCTTTCGTCCCAGCCCGCGAAGTGCTCAAGTGCGCGGGCCTTGGCGGCGTCGGTGTCGGTGAAGTCGATGGAGGAGAGCCAGTCCTCGGGGACCCGGAGCGCGGCGTAGACGTGCAGGCTGTCGGGCTCGCGGTGCGCCAGGAACCCCTTACCCCCGCCGAGCGCGAACAGCATGCCATCGCCGATGAGGGCGGCGCTGCGGGGGTGGCGGGCGTCGGGGTCCAGCAGGTTCGCCTCGACGAAGGACACGCCCGAGTAGACGGGGACGGCGTCGGAGACCAGCGGCCGGATGCGGGACCAGGCTCCGTCGGCGCCGACCAGCAGGTCGGTGGTGAAGGCAGAGCCGCCTGCGAGGGTCACCTCGTGGCGGCCCCCGCCCAGCGGGCGGGCCCCGGCGACCTTCGCGTCCCAACGGACGGTGCCCTCGGGCAGCGCGTGGAGCAGCAGGTCGCGCAGCCGGCCGCGCTCGACCTCGGGACGGCCGCCGCTCTGGCCCGATTCCTCCATGTGAACGGCGGCGTGCTCGTCGAGGACCCGGGTGTCCTCTCCCCCGGGATGGACGATCGCGCGGAACTCCTCGTGGAGACCGGCGACGCGCAGGGCGACCTGGCCCGAGTCTTCGTGGATGTCCAGCATGCCGCCCTGCGCGCGGGCCGACGGGGAGGATTCGAGGTCGTAGACGGCGGCCTCGACGCCGTTGACGTGCAGGACGCGGGCGAGGGCGAGGCCGCCCAGTCCGGCGCCGACGATGGCGATGGGGTGGTGAGTGTTCAAGGTGTCATTCCTCGGGTGATCAGGGGCGCGAAGGCACGCCCGGTCAGGGGGAAGGGGTCGCTCCGGGTGTCGGGGTGCGCGCGATGCCGTCGATGAGCACGCGGAAGCCCCAGGACAGGCGGTGCTCCGGCTCACCGGAGAGCAGCTCGCCGGCGAGGGCGGCGATGTGCGGGTGGGTCCGGCCGGAAGCGCCCCGCAGGGCCCGGGTGAGGGCGTTCCACTCCTCCTCGGCGTCGGCGGCGTGGTCGCGGCTGACCTGCTCGGCCGCGGTCGCGGTCGCGTACTGCAGCAGCAGGTCCACCCCCCAGGCCGCCTGCGCGGGCGGGACGCCGCCCTCGTCCAGCAACGCCAGCAGTGCCTCGATCAGCGTCAGGTAGTGCTCCCCGCTGGGGTGGGTCACCAGCGCCGACTGGGCCAGGCCGGGGTACTCGAACAGCACCATGGTGTACGAGGTGAGCACCGCCTCCAGGCGCTCGCGCCAGTCGCCCTCCTGCCGCGCCGGGCCGAGGTCGACCACGCCGAGGAGCTCGTCCAGGACCGCCGCGTGCAGCTCGGCGGTGTCGCGGATGTAGACGTACAGCGAGGCCGGCCCGGTGTCGAGCTCCTGCGCCAGGCGCCGCATGGTGACGCGCTGCAGGCCCTCGGCCCGCGTGATGCCGACCGCGACCGTCACGATGCCCGCCCGTGTCAGGGCCGGCTTGGCCGGCCTCTCCCGCCGGCTGCGCGGCCTACCGGAGTGAACTGTCATGCCCAACACTATAACGAACGCGTTCGTTACGAACAAGTTCTTAACGAACGCGTACGTAGAAATGACAGGAACGGCACGGGCGCCTCGGCTCTACCATGAGCGGCCATTGATCAGCATGGAGGGGGATCGTGCCTGGCCGAGGGGACCCGGCGGGCCGGGGATCGGGGTGCCCCCCGACCCGGGCCAGACGCTCCCGGGGGTCTCCGACGACCAGGTGACCACGCACCTCGACGTCGCGCCGTGGGCGGACCGCAAGTGAGCGGCCATGCACGCCCACGAGTCCGAGGTCGGGCGCGGCGCCTCGATGACGTCGCTGCCGGAGCCGGCCCGCACCCAGATGCCGTCCAACGAGTGGTAACGGCGCGTGGCGTTCAGCAGCGACGCGGAGGTCGCTCTCTCGTAGCCGTCGACCTCAGCCGTCAGCGGGGAGGGCGTCAGTGGGGAGGGCGTCAGTGGGGAGGGCGCGGGGCCGGTCGATCCGGTAGACGTAGTGGGCGGGATCGTCGGCCGGGTTGTCGGGTTCGAGCTCGCCTTCGGCGACGCGGCGCAGGCCCGCCTTCTCCAGGATGCGCCAGGACGCGCGGTTGGCCGCGTGCACGGGCACCACGATGGCCGTGGCGGCGGGGTGGTCCGTCCAGGTGGCGCGGACGACGGCCTGGATCATCCGGGTGCCGAGACCCCGGCCGACCTGGGCGGGATCGCCGATGAGGTAGTCGATGGTGACCGCGCCGTCGGGCACCTCGGTCACGGCGGCCAGCTCGTCCCGGTAGTCGGGGTAGTCGGCGAACCGGGAGCGCTGCACCAGGCCGAACGGCCGGCCGTCCAGGAGCACCAGGAGGTCCTCCGAAGGCTCCTCGCCGGAGGCGGCCGGGCCGAAGTCGCGCTCGACGGCCTCTGCGGTGGTCTCGTGGTGCCACCACCGGGCAACGTGCGGCTGCTCCAGCCACTGACTCAGCATCGGGAAGTCCTGCCCGGTGAGCCGGCGCCAGGTGATCATCGGGGGCCTCCCTGGTGGCGGCGGTGAGGCCGCCCGGTCCGGGCTCTCCACGACGCCGACGGTAACACCGCCCTCCGAGCGTCGGCCAACCGTTTTCACGACTTTCACGACAAGCGCTGGGCCTTGCTGAGCAGCCGCTGCGCCACCACCACGAGGGCCAGGAACGCCCCGCTGACCACCTGCTGGAAGGCCGAGGTCAGGTTGCCCACCTGGTTGATGAGGCTCTGGATCACACCGAGCAGCAGCACCCCGGCCACGGTCCCCGTGATGCCGCCCGCTCCCCCGGTCAGGAGGGTTCCGCCGATGACCACGGCCGAGATCGCGTCGAGTTCGAGGCCGATGCCGAGGATGGTGACCCCGGACGACAGGCGGGCCGCGTTCAGCACCCCGGCCAGCCCCGCGAGCAGGGCCGACATGACGTACACGAGCACCTTGGTCCTGGCCACCGGCACGCCCATGAGCGCCGCCGCCTGCTCGTTGCCGCCGATGGCGTAGACGTTCTGGCCGAAACCGGTCCGCTGCAGCAGCACCATGGCCGCCAGCGCGAGCGCCGCCGTGACGTACACGGGGTACGTCAGGCCCAGCAGGTCGCCCTGGCCCAGGGCCGCGAAGGCGGGATCGCGCACCAGGAAGGTGGTGGCCCCTTCGTCCGAGATCGCCAGCATGAGCCCGCGGACGCCCAGCAGACCGGCCAGGGTGACGATGAACGGCGCCATCCCGGTACGGGCGATGATCAGGCCCTGCGCCAGGCCCACCACACCGCAGACCGTCAGCGGCAGCAGCAGCGCCACCGCTGTCCCGTACTGGGAGCCGTACGCCGCCAGCACCCCGCCCAGCACGAACAGTGACCCGACGGACAGGTCGATCCCACCGCTGATGATGACGAACGTCATCCCGATGGCGATGATCGCCAGGAACGACGACGACACCACGACGCTGGCCGCGTTCCCCGCCGTGGCGAACGAGTCGAAGGCCAGGCTGCCCACGATCACCAGCAGCGCCAGCACCATGAGCGCCCCGTGCTGCTGCAGGACGCGGCCCGTCCGCTCCCGCCGGGCCGAGCCGTTCGCGGACGGCTGGTCGGTGAGGTTCATGGTCGGCGAGGTCATCGGCTCGCACGCTCCCTCGTGGCGTAGACGGCGGCCAGGATGATGACCGCCTGGACCATCTGCGTCCAGGACTGGGGCAGGTTGTGCTTGATCAGCGTGGCCGACAGCAGTTGCATCAGCAGCGCCCCCATGACCGTGCTGAGCACCCTGATCCTGCCCCCGGTCAGCGGCGTGCCGCCGACCACCACGGCGGTGATCGCCGACAGCTCGATGAACAGGCCGAGCGAGGTGGGGTCGCTGGCCTGCAGCCTGGCCGTGGCGAGCACGCCGGCGAGCGCGGCGAGCAGCCCGGAGATCACGTAGACCAGGAGCAGCACCCGCTGCACCGGCAGCCCCGACAGCTCGCTGGCCGACCGGTTGCCGCCGATCGCGACCACCTGCCTGCCGAACGTCGTGCGGCGCACCACGAACAGCATGGCCAGCGTGAGCGCCGCCGCGATCAGCACGATGACCGGGATCCCGGCCACCGAGCTGCTGCCCAGCGCGATCAGGTCGGGGTTGCGGAACTCGACGAGCTGGGGGACGAGCACGTTCGCCAGCCCGCGGACGCCGACCAGCAGCGCCAGGGTGGCGACGATCGGCTGGACGCCGGCGTAGGCGACCAGCGCCCCGCCCGCCGCCCCGACGGCGGCCCCGCCGACCAGGGCGACGGCCAGCGCGGGCAGCCAGCCGTACCCGAGGTAGAGCACGACCAGCGCCGCGGCCAGGGCCATGACCGAGCCGACGGACAGGTCGATGCCCTGCGTGCCGATCACCAGCGCCATGCCGAGCGAGACGATCACGATGGGCGTCACCTGGACGAGCTGGGTGCGGAAGTTGGAGACGTCCAGGAAGTTCGGCGTGAAGAGCACGTTGAACAGGAGCAGCGCGAGCACGGCCGCGTAGACGCCGTAGTCCTGCACCCAGGCGTAGAGGCGCGGTTTGAGCTCAGCCACCGGACTGCTCCGCGCCGGCCTGCTCACTACCGGCCTGCTCCGCGCCGACCTGGTCACTACCGGCCTGCTCCGCGCCGGCCTGCTCCGCGATCGTTGCCATGATCCTCTCCTCGGTCACCTCTGCGCCGGCAAGCTCCCCGACGACCGCACCCTCGCGCAGCACGAGGACGCGATCGGCCCCCTCGACCAGCTCGCCCAGGTCAGAGGAGATCAGCAGCACGCCCAGCCCCTCCCCCGCGAGCTCGTCGATCAGCGCCTGCACCTCGGCCTTGGCGCCGACGTCGATGCCTCTGGTGGGCTCGTCGAGCAGCACCACCTTGGGCCGCACGGCGAGCAGGCGGGCGAGCAGCACCTTCTGCTGGTTGCCGCCGGACAGCTCGGCCACCGGCTGGCCGGGCGAGGCGGCCTTGATCTTCAGCCTCCGCATGAAGATCTCGACCACGGCGTCTATCTTGGCCTCCGACACGACGCCCGCCTTCGCCAGGGAGGGCAGCGCGGCCAGCGCGATGTTCTCCCGCACGGAAAGCCCCGGGATGATGCCCTCGGCCTTGCGGTCCTCGGGCAGCAGGCTGACGCCCGCCCTGATCGCCGCCGTCGTGGAGCCGCCGCGCAGCGGCAGCCCGGCCACGAGCACCTGACCGCCGTCGATCGGCAGCGCGCCGGCGATGGCCTTCGCGGTCTCGGTACGGCCGGCGCCGAGCAGCCCGCCGAGCCCGACCACCTCGCCCGGCCTGACGGAGACGTCCACCCCGTTGAGCACGTGTCGCCTGGCGAGCCCGCGCGCCTCGACGACAGGCTCGCCGTCCGCCAGGGCGTGGTCGTGGGAGAACCGGGTCACGCCCTCGGCCTTCACCTCGTTCAGCTCGCGGCCGAGCATGAGCGAGATGAGCTCCAGCCGGGGCAGCTCGGCGAGCTCCCCCGTGTGCGCCAGCCGGCCGTCGCGCAGCACCGTGACCCGGTCGCACACCTGGTAGAGCTCGCCGAGCCGGTGGCTGACGTAGATGACCGCGATCCCGGTCTCGCGCAGCCGCCGGATCACCCCGAACAGCGTCTCGACCTCGCGCGGCTCCAGCGACGAGGTCGGCTCGTCCATGATCACCACCCGGGCGTCGACCGAGACGGCCCGGGCCAGGGCGACCATCTGCTGCGCCCCGACGCCGAGCGTCCGCAGCGGCCGGCGCACGTCCGCGTCCACGCCGTACCCGGCCAGGACCTGTTCGGCCGCACCGTACATGCGGGCCGCGTCGATGACCCCGAAGCGGCCCCGCGGTTCGCGCCCGAGCAGCAGGTTGCGCGCCACGCTCATCATCGGGACGAGGTTGACCTCCTGGTAGATCGTGGAGATGCCGGCGCGCTGCGCCTCCAGGGGCGTGCCGAAGGCGGCGGGCGCGCCCAGGTAGCGCAGCTCGCCGCCGTCCGGCCGGTACACGCCGGTGAAGACCTTGATCAGCGTGGACTTCCCCGCGCCGTTCTCCCCCACGAGGGCGTGCACCTCGCCCGGGTTCAGGGCGAGGGACACGCCGTCGAGAGCGAGCACGCCGGGGAAGCTCTTGCTGATCCCCTTGGCCTCGAGAACGGGTTCCACCTCAGTACGCCTCACCGAGGGAGGACTTGGCGTTGCTCTGGTCGTATTCGCGGTCGGAGATGATGACCTTGTCGGGGATCGGCCGGCCGTCGAGGAACTTCCGCGCGGTCTCGAAGGCGAGCGGGCCGAAGCGGGGGTTCGACTCGATGACCGAGTGGAGCCAGCCGTCGGCGATGCCCTGGACGGCGCTGCGGGTGCCGTCCACCGACACGATCTTGATGGCGCCCGGCTCCTTGCCCGCGCCCTTGAGCGCGGTGACGGCGCCGAGGGCCATCTCGTCGTTCTCCGCGTAGATGCCGTTGATGTCGGGGTTGGACTGGATGAGCTGCTCGGTGACCTGCTGGCCCTTCTCACGGGCGAACTCGCCGGTCTGCTCGAACGAGATCTGGATGCCGGGCGCCTTCTCCTTGACCCGGTCCTTGAAGCCGTTCGTGCGCTCGGTGGTGACGTTGTTGCCGGGCGCGCCGAGCAGGATGGCGACCTTGCCCTTGCCGGACAGGGCCTCGATCATCCGGTCGGCCGCCCGCTTGCCCTGCTCGTAGAAGTCGGAGCCGATGAACGTCAGGTAGTCGCTGCACGGCTTGGCGTTGATCTTCCGGTCGACCGTGATGATCGGGATCTTCTTGGCCGCGGCCTGCCGGAGCACCGGCTCCCAGCCGTCGGAGTTGAGCGGTGCGATGACGAGCAGCCGCGCACCCTGGGCGATGAGCTGCTGCACGTCGGTGATCTGCTTGGAGAACTGCGACTGGGCGTTGGTGACCTTGAGCCGGGTGATGCCGAGCTTGGCCGCCTCGTCCTTGATGGACTTGGTCTCGGCGATGCGGAAGGGGTTGGCCTCCTTCTCCGACTGGGAGAAGCCGACGGTGGCCGTCTTGAGGTCGAACGCCGTGCCGCCGAACTGCTGGAGCGTGCAGGTGGGACCGGCGGCCGTGCCGGTGGGCGACTGCACGACCTGCCGGCCCGCCGTGCTGGTGGCGGCGGGGGCGCCCTGCGGCTCCTCCGCCTTGGCGCAGCCGGCTGCGGCGAGGAGCACGGCCGCGGCGAGCGCCGCCGTGCGGATGTGGGGGGTCATAGAGGTTTCCTTCCTATCAGGCCCGTCGGGCGCACGGTCAGGCCCGTCAGGCGCACGGCGGGTCGAGCCTGCCGGTGAGCGACCTGTTCGCGTCGTTGACGCGCTTGACGTCGGGCTTGGTGATCGCCCGGTCGTAGGTCATGAGGCCGTTGATCTCGTTCTCGACGTCGGTGGTCTGGGTGTAGATGGCGGCGCTGAGCTGGTCGCAGGCGTGCAGCCGCTTGAGGGCGTCCACCATGCCGATGTAGCGGTTGGTGAGCGACTCCCGGTCGGGCTCGACCGCGTACCCCCAGCCTGATCCCGACCAGGTGTGGCCGATCAGCGGCAGGGCGAGGCCACCGAACTCGCCGATCACGACCGCCCTGACTCCCGTCGGCTTGCCGGGGTTGCCGGGGCCCGGGTAGATGTGGAAGTCCTGGACGTCGCCGTTGCCGCCGTCCACGGCGCCGCAGCAGTTGACGCCGCTCATGTTGTCGACCAGGCGCGACGGGTCCCAGCTCTTGACCAGGTCGGCGATGCGCGCCTGGTCGTACTGGCCCCAGCCCTCGTTGAACGGCACCCACATGACGATCGACGGGCTGCTGCGGTGCTGGTCGACCATCGCGCGCAGCTCGGCCTCGAACTGCCGCCGGTCGTCGGCCCTGACCGTGGAGGGCATGTCCTGCCAGACGAGCAGGCCGAGCCTGTCGGCGTGGTGGTACCAGCGGTCGGGCTCGATCTTGACGTGCTTGCGCACGGCGTTGAAGCCCAGCCTCTTGGTCTCCTCCAGGTCGTGGCGGAGCGCCTCGTCGGTGGGCGCGGTGTAGATGCCGTCCGGCCAGAACCCCTGGTCGAGCGGGCCGAGCTGGAAGACGGGCTTGCCGTTGAGCAGCATCCTGTTGTTCCGCAGGGAGATCGTGCGCATCCCGAAGTAGGACGAGACCTGGTCCTGCTTCACCTTGACGGTGAGGTCGTAGAGGAACGGCCGGTCGGGTGACCACAGCTTCGGGCCGGGCACGGGAAGCCGCAGCTCCTGGCCGACCGGTCCGGTGACGCGGCCGACCACGCGGCGGCCGTCGCGGGCGGTGACGACCGCGGTGCCGGACGAGCCCCTGACCGTGACGCGCAGCGCCTGGCCCTCGACGTCGGGCACGGTGTCCACGCGGGCGACGTGGTCGGTGGGCACCGGCTCCAGCCAGACGGTCTGCCAGATGCCGGAGCTCGGGGTGTACCAGATGCCCCCCGGGTCGAGCCGCTGCTTGCCGACGGCCTGCGCGCCCCGGTCCGTGGGGTCGACGACGCCGACCACGAGCTCCTGGGGCCCGCCGCGCCTGAGCGCGCCGGTCACGTCGAGGGTGATCCGGTCGTAGCCGCCCTTGTGGGTGCCGACCTGGACGCCGTTGACCCAGATCGTGGACTCCCAGTCGACGGCGTCGAGGTGCAGCAGGACGCGGTCGCCGCGCCACGAGCGCGGCACGTCGAAGGTCCGGCGGTACCACATGCGCTCCTCGTGCCTGCCGATGCCGGACAGCTGCGACTCCACCGGGTAGGGAACCACGATCCGCTCGCGCAGGTCCTTGCCGATCGGCGCGGCCTCGCCGGGACGGGCCGCGGCGAACTGCCAGGTGCCGTTGAGGCTGCGCCACCGGTCGCGGACGAGCTGGGGACGCGGGTACTCGGGCAGCGGGTTGGCCGGGTCGACGTCGTCGGCCCAGCGCGTACGCAGGATGTAGGTGGAGGCGTTGACCACGAACGCGTACGGGAACGCCTCGACCGGTGCGCCGTCGGTGTAGGTCAGGCCGGTCCCGTCGTAGGCGGCGCGCAGGGTGCTGCCCGCCTTGGCCGGCACCTTGTGCTCCAGTTCTGCCTCCACCTGGTTGCCGTTCTTCAGGGCGAAGGAGGTGACGGGCCACCTGGTGCCGCCGACCGTGATCGTGAGGTGGTCGGCCAGGCCGGCCGGCAGCGGGCGCAGGTCCTTGGCGAAGGTGAGGGTGGCGGTGTCGCCGGCGGCGTTCACCCTGGCGTCCACGGGGCCGGGCGGGTCGAAGCCCTCGGGCAGGGTGAGCGCCTCGCTGGGCACGATCTGCTTCGGCACGCTCGGGCTCTGCCAGCGCAGCCGCAGGTTGGCACCGCCGAAGTGCTCGAAGTACTCGACCTTGATGTCGTACTTGCGGCCCGCCTCCAGCGCGATGGGGGTGCCGACCTGCTCGACGTCCCAGTCGTCCACCCAGTGGTCGATGAGCAGCCTGCCGTCCACCCAGAGCCGGAAACCGTTGTCGCCGATGATCGAGAAGGTGTACGTCTCGGAGTGCTCGGGCCGGATCTGCCCGGTCCAGCGGACCGAGACGTCGTCGTCCCTGCCGGTGAGCAGCTTGAGCGTCGGGTTCAGGTCGGACAGGTCGAGGTTGGGGTCCACGACGCTCGCCTTCAGCGGGCCGAAGTCGAGCCTTCCCGGGCCTGTGGAGAGGTGGTAGTCACCGCGCAGGCCGTGCCGCTCGGCGGCGGCGCCCGCCGCCGTGGGCACCTGCCATAACACGGCCAGCATGACGGCGATCAGTACCACGAGTGACTTGTGCACAGTGGCTCCTTTCCCGCGGGGGGTGGGGGCGGGGAACGCATGCGCGGCCCTCGATCCGGATCGGACAGATTCGGACTCCGCCTCGGTCCAAAATAAGCACCGGTGGACCGAGCCGGTCAAGATATCCGATCAAATTCGTTCTGATTCGGTCAGAGGCGAAGCAGAGTTGACCGTTCGTCTATGATCGGGACGTGAGCGACACGCAGAGTGACAGCCGCAAGCCCGTGTTCGCCGCGGAGCGCAGGCAGCGCATCCTCGACCTGGTACGCGCCAACGGCGCCGTGTCGCTGCGCGAGCTCGCCCAGGCCGTGCGCTCCTCCGAGGTGACCGTCCGCCGCGACCTGCGCGCGCTGGAGTCCGAGGGCCTGCTCAACCGCCACCACGGCGGCGCCACCCTACCCGGCGAGCTGTCGCGCGAGGCCGGCTACACCCACAAGGTGTCCCTGGAGTCGGCGGAGAAGAGCGCGATCGCCGACCTCGCGTGCGCCCTGGTCGAGGAGGGCGACGCGATCGTGGTCGGCCCCGGCACCACGACGCAGGAGTTCGCCCGCCGCCTGACCAGGCACTCCGAGCTCACTGTGGTGACCAATTCGCTGCTGGTCGCCCAGGTGCTGGCGGGGTCGCCGCGCGTCGAGGTGATGCTGACCGGCGGCACGCTGCGCGGCTCCATCCTGGCGCTGGTGGGCAGCGCCGCGGAGGGCTCGCTGGCCGGCCTGCGCGTGCGCCGGGCGTTCATCTCGGGCAACGGGCTGAGCGCCGAGCGCGGCCTGTCGACGCCGAACGTGCAGGTGGCGGGGGTCGACCGGGCGCTGGCCGCCGCCGCGGAGGAGGTGGTGGTGCTGGCCGACCACACCAAGGTGGGCGTCGACACGATGGTGCAGACGGTCCCGCCCGAACGGATCGACCACCTGGTGACCGACGAGGGCGCGCCCGGCGACGTGCTCGACGAGCTGGCCGGGCGAGGGGTCAGGCTGCACGTCGCCACGATCTGATCGAATGTGACGTTTCTGTTACTACATTGTTTCCTCTCGCGGTCACGATCGAGACGGAGGCAACCGTGCTACAGGTCGCAGGCGTTCTCAAGACCTTCCAGGGCGTCGTCGCGCTCGACCACGTCTCCCTCTCCGTGCGCCCCGGCGAGGTGCACGGCCTGATCGGCGGCAACGGCGCGGGCAAGTCCACGCTGGTGAAGGTGATCTCCGGGGTCCACCCGCCCGACGCGGGCGAGCTGCGCTGCCTGGGCGAGCGGGTCAGGTTCGCCGGCCCGGCCGAGGCCAGGCGGGCGGGCATCGCCACGATCCACCAGGAGAGCAACCTGGTGCCCACCATGAGCGTCGCCCGCAACCTGCTGCTCGGCAGGGAGCCTCGCCGCAGGTTCGGACTGATCGACTTCGCGGGCATGCACGCCCTCGCCGCCGAGACGCTCGCCGCTCACGGCCTGCGGATCGACGTGCGCCGCCCGCTCGGCTCGCTGGGCGAGGGCGCCCGGCAGCTCGTCGCGCTGGCGCGGGCCGCCTCAGCCGACGCCCGGCTGATCGTCATGGACGAGCCCGCCTCCTTCCTGGAGCAGGACGAGCTGCGCACGCTCTTCGCCGCCGTGTCCAGGCTCCGCGACGAGGGCCGCTCCGTCGTGTACGTCACCCACCGGCTGCAGGAGGTCTACGAGGTCTGCGACCGGGTGACGGTGCTGCGCGACGGCCGCGTCGTCCACACCGGGCCGCCCGCCGCGCTCGACCGGCTCCGGCTGGTCTCCCTCATGCTGGGCAGGCCGTTCCACCCGGTCGAGGCGCCGTCGTGGACCGGCGACCCGGACCAGCCGGGCGACCGGCCCGTCCTGGAGGCCAAGGGGCTGACCCGCCACCACGTGCTCGACGGTGTTTCGCTGGCCATGCGCGCGGGCGAGGTGCTCGGCCTCGGCGGGCTGCTGGGCGCGGGCCGCAGCGAGACCGCCAGGGCGATCGCCGGAGCGCTGCCCGTCGACGCCGGACAGGTGACGGTGTCCGGCTCGGCCGCCCGCAAGTGGTCGATCAGGAGCGCCGTCCGCGCCGGGATCGGGCTGGTGCCGGAGAACCGCAGGACCGAGGGCATCGTGCCCACGCTGTCGGTCCGCGACAACATCGCGCTGGCCGCCCTCCCACGGCTCTCGCGCGCGGGCATCGTCTCGGACGCGCGCATCGACGGCATCGTCGCCACGTTCATGACGCGGCTCGGCATCAAGGCCGTCTCGCCCAGGCAGCCGGCGGGCGAGCTGTCGGGCGGCAACCAGCAGAAGGTGCTGCTGGCCAGGTGGCTCGCCATGCACCCCAAGGTGCTGCTGCTCGACGAGCCCACCCGGGGCGTGGACGTGGCGTCCAAGCTGCAGATGCAGGCGCTGATCGACGAGCTGGCCGTGGACGGCCTGGCCATCCTGCTGATCTCCTCCGACGTGGCGGAGCTGGTCGACAACTGCGACAGCGTGGTGGTCCTGCGCGACGGGGCGATCAGCGAGCAGCTGACCGGGACCGAGGTGACCGAGGACCGCATCCTTGCCGCGCTCGCCCGCTAGTCCTACCGCTCAGGCGGGCTGACGCGCCCCCGCCTGCCGTCGTCCTGTGTCGTCATGTGTCGTTTCTCCCTTGGGGGGCGTGAAACCCGTGGGAGGGCCGAATCCCCTGGTGGCCGGGGAGCCCTTGGGAGGCGGGGGAACCCTTGGGAGCATTGCGCCGCCCCTGGTGCGGGCTCACACTCCCGACGCGTAGTGCAATCCGGCAGCCCGCGCGTCCGAAGGAGGACGTCATGCACCCCACCGCCAAGACGGACAGCACCTCCGCCCGGTTCACCCGAAGGGCGTTCCTGGGGGCGATGGGAGCGGGCGCGGCCGTGGTCGCGCTCGACCTGGACGCGGCCGTCGCCGCGGCACAGCGGGCGCGAGCCGAGGGCACCCTGGCGAACAACTTCGGGCGAGTCTTCAACCTGCCGCCCTTCGCCGAGGCCACACCGCAGGTGAAGGCGGCCCTGACCGAGATGGGCAGGCTCGGCGGGATCATGGACGCCAAGGACCCGCTCCACGAGGGTCCCATCCGGCTGATCACCAATCCGGAGCTCAGCCCGAACAACCGGGACAACCCCTTCCACACGGCGGGCACCACGTTCCTCGGCCAGTTCCTCGATCACGACATGACGTTCGACACGACCTCCCCCCTGGGCGTGCCGACGCCGCCCGAGCGCTCCCCCAACAGCCGCACCCCCGTCTTCGACCTCGACTCCGTCTACGGCGGCGGTCCCGGGCCGAACCCGCAGTTCTACAACGCCGACCGCGTCACGTTCCGGCTGGAGAGCGGAGGGCTGTTCGAGGACCTGCCGCGCGCGGCCGACGGCCGGGCGATCATCGCCGACGGCCGCAACGACGAGCACCTCATGATCGCCGGGATGCACGCCGCGTTCATGTCCTTCCACAACCGGGTGGTCGAGCGGCTCCGCGCCCAGGGCACCCCGTCCCTCCTGCTCTTCGCCACGGCCAGGCGCACGGTCACCTGGCACTACCAGTGGATCATCGTCCACGAGTTCCTGCCGCTGATCGTCGGCCGGCCGCTGGTGGACCACATCTTCCGGTTCGGCCGCCAGTTCTACCGGCCGGCCGGCGCGCCCGTCATCCCCGTCGAGTTCCAGGTCGCCTACCGCTTCGGCCACAGCATGGTCCGGCCCTCGTACCGGGCCAACCTGGCCGGCGACAACGGCCAGCCGTTCTTCGGCTTCATCTTCGACCCGGCCGGGCAGGGCCAGGCCGACCCCGTCGACCTGCGCGGGGGCGCGCGGGCGCGCCGCCGCTTCATCGGCTGGCAGACGTTCTTCGACTTCGGGGACGGTCAGGTGCGGCCGAACAAGCGCATGGACACCAGGATCTCCACGCCGCTGTTCCAGCTTCCGCTGCAGGCCATCCCGAGCGGTGACCCGCCGATCTCGCTCCCCCAGCGCAACCTCCTGCGGCATCTGACCTGGTCGTTGCCGTCAGGTCAGCGGCTGGCGGCGACCATGGGCATCCCGCAGGTCGACACCTCGGAACTGGCCGCCTTCGGGTTCGAGCAGAACGCGCCGCTCTGGTACTACGTCCTCAAGGAGGGGCAGGCCCTGGGCGACGGCATCCAGCTCGCCGGAGTGGGCGCGCGGCTCGTCGGCGAGGTCTTCGTGGGACTGCTGCAGAAGGATCCCGGCTCCTACCTGAACGGCCAGCCGTCCTGGCGGCCCACCCTGCCCAGCCGCACGCCCGGCACGTTCACCATGGTCGACCTGCTCACCTTCGCGAAGGTGGACCCGGCAAGCCGCGGGCAGTGAGGGCCCGTTGCCGAAAGAGACACGAATGCGGTTACGAGGAATTAACCGACAAGAAAGCTTACCTGTCAGTACAGTTCCGCGTATGCCTCCTCCGGCCATCCAGGTGGCCGTGCATTCCCCCAACAGGTTGCTGCGCGAGTCCCTCGCCGTCGCGCTGGACCAGGAGCCGCACCTCCGCTCCGCCGGACTGACGCAGAACCTGCCAGACCTGGTGCGGCTGTGCCGCCTCCGCCCGGTGGACGCCATCCTGCTCGACGTGGACGGGGGGATCGACGAGGTGATGGAGAGCATCCCGGCGTTGCGCGGCCACGGGATCGTGCTCACCTACTCGAACCTGACCTCGCGCGAGGTGGTGACGGCGAGCAACGCCGGGCTGGCGCTCGTTCCGTACTCACGAGGGATCACCGCGGTCCTGGAGGTGATCCGCCGGTGCCCGCCCAGGGCGCGCACCGGCCGCCCGCCCATGCTCACCGACCGCGACCTGGAGATCGTGGCGCTGGCGGCCTGCGGCTACAACGTCAAGGAGATGGGGCGCATGCTCGGCATCGCGCCGTCGACCGTCGAGAACCACATGCGCCGCATCTTCGCCAAGACCAACGCGCACAACCGCGCGCACGCCGTGTCGCTCGCCGCCCGCCTGGGACTGCTGTGGCGGGCGCCGCGGCCCGACGCCTTCACCGCCAACCTCGTCATCGTCTTCGGCCCGCGCGGCGCCCGGCGCGACGCCGTGGTGGAGACGCTGATCAGGCAGGCCATGCCGGTCATGGTCGCCGGCGACCACTGGGCGGACGACGACCTGGCGATGCTCGTCCGCAAGCCCGTCGTCGCGGTGCTCGTCGACGGATCGGAGGACTGGCAGAGCATCCACGCGCTCGACGCCCGGATCGTGGTCGTCACCGACGCCGCGCCCGGCGGCCTGACGCCGCACTGCACGGCCGCCGTCGTCCCCTTCCAGGACGTGGCGCAGGCGGTCATGCTCGCCGCGCACCGCGACAGGGACGCCCGAGCGGCGGTGCGCTCCACGCTGACCAAGCGCGAACTGGAGATCCTGCGCTCCATAGCGCTGGGACACTCGGTGCGGCAGACGGCGCTGGCCCTGGGCATCACCAGCAAGACCGTCGAGAACATCCAGGCCCGGCTGTTCTCCAAGCTGTCCGTGCGCAACCGCGCCGAGGCGCTCCCGATCGCCTACGAGCTCGGCCTGCTCTCCCAGGAGAGCTGATCAGTGCTGATCAGCCGAGGGCGCGGTCGAGGTTGAACGCCGCGCTGATCAGCGCCAGGTGGGTGAACGCCTGCGGGAAGTTGCCGCGCTGCTCGCCGGTGTGGCCGATCTCCTCGGCGAACAGGCCGACGTGGTTGGCGTAGGTGAGCATCTTCTCGAAGGCCAGCCGGGCCTCGTCGAGCCGCCCGGCGCGGGTGAGGGCCTCGACGTACCAGAACGAGCAGATCGAGAACGTGCCCTCCTCGCCCCGCAGCCCGTCCGGGCTCCACTCGGGCCGGTAGCGGTAGACCAGCGAGTCCGACACCAGCTGGTCGCCGAGCGCCGTCAGGGTGGACAGCCACTTGGGGTCGGTGGGCGCGATGAACTTGGCCAGCGGCATCATCAGCACCGAGGCGTCGAGGATGTCGCCGTCGAGGTACTGGGCGAACGCCCGCAGCTCGGCCGACCAGCCGCGCCGCATGATCTGCCGGTAGACGGTGTCGCGCGACCGCTGCCAGTGAGCCAGGTCGGCGGGCAGGCCGCGCCGGTTGGCCATCCGGATGGCCCGTTCGATGGCCACCCAGCACATGAGCCGCGAGTACAGGAAGTTCTTGCGCCCGCCGCGCGTCTCCCAGATGCCCTCGTCGGGCTGGTCCCAGTTGTCGCAGACCCACTCGACGAGGCTGACGACGTAGTCCCAGTCGTCACTGGAGATGGGCTTGCCCCACTTGTCGTAGAGGTAGACGGCGTCGATCAGCGCCCCGTAGATGTCGAGCTGCAGCTGGTCGACCGCGCCGTTCCCGATCCGGACCGGCCACGAGCCCTCGTAGCCCTCGAGGTGGTCCAGCTGGATCTCGGGCAGGTCGCCGCGGCCGTCGATGCCGTACATGATCTGCAACGGTCCCGACGCGCACGGCGTGCTCGTGCACACGTTCGTGGTCAGGAAGCGCATGAACGCCTCGGCCTCCTCCGTGAAGCCGAGCCTGAGCAGCGCGTACACGCAGAACGCGGCGTCACGGACCCACACGTAGCGGTAGTCCCAGTTGCGCTCGCCCCCGATCTCCTCCGGCAGGCTGGTCGTCGGCGCGGCCACGATGCCCCCGGTCGGCGCGTACGTGAGGAGCTTCAGCACGAGGGCGGAACGGTGCACCATCTCGCGCCACCGCCCGCGATAGCGCGACGCGGACAGCCACCGCCGCCAGAAGGCCACGGTGGCGGTGAACTGCTCCTCCGCCTCGGTGGCGGCGCACGCCCGGGGCACCACCCCGTCTCCGACCCGGTCGAGGGCGAAGACGGCCCGCTCGCCCTCCCGGAGCTTGAAGTCCGACCAGACGTCCGCGCCGTCGGCCTCCAGCGGCACGGTCGAGCTCAGCGCGAGGGACAGGGCGGGCGTCTCGAACACCGCCTGGTTCTGGGCCAGGCTCAGCGTGTGGGGCTGGGTCCCGTACTCGAAGCGCGGCGTCACCCGCGCCCGGAACGGAAGCGAGCCGCGCACGCACGACACGCGGCGGATCAGCCGGTGCCGGTCGAGCTCCGCCGCCTCCTCGGCGACGGGCATGAAGTCCTGCACCTCACCCACGCCGTCCTCCGTGTAGAACCGGGTGATCAGGACGTTGGTGTCGGGGAAGTAGAACTGCTTGGTCGTCGCCGGCACGCTGGAGGCCAGCTCGAACGACCCGCCGCGGTCGCTGTCCAGCAGCGAGCCGAACACGCTCGGCGCGTCGAACCTCGGGCTGCAGTACCAGTCGATCGTGCCGTTCGCGCCCACGAGCGCCGCCGTGCGCAGGTCCCCGATCAGGCCGTGGTCGGCGATCGGCAGGTAGCGGGGGCCGTTCCCGGGCATCGCGGTGCTCATCCCGACCCCCTACCCCGCATGCCGCCGTTACGTACCACTTCCGGGGGTCGTGAGCGCCGTCACGGCCGTCGCGTACATGGTGGCCTTGATCGCGCCGAGGGTGGCGCGGTCCTTGCCCGCGAGCGGCCGGACCCGGGCCGCGGCGTCCTCGACCAGGCCCGCCTCGTCGGCCACGTCGTCGACCAGGGCCAGGTCGCGGGCCTCCACGCCACCGAAGCGCCGCCCGGTGGTCATCGAGGCCACCGCGGCGGCGGGGGGCACCTTGGCCTGGATGAGCGCGGCCATGCCGGAGGTGAAGGGGATGTGGATGTCCACCTCGGGGAAGCAGAAGTAGCCGCGATCGGCCCGCATGACCCGGAAGTCGTGGGCCATGGCGAGCATCGCGCCGGCCCCGAACGCGTGGCCGTTGACCGCGGCGACCGTCGGGACGGGCAGGGTGAGCAGCCTGGCCAGCAGCGCCTGCACGTCGGCGACATAGTGGACGAGCTGGTCGCCGTGGTCGGAGAGCCAGTCCAGGTCGAGCCCGTTGGAGAAGAACCTGCCCTGCCCGGTGGTGACCAGCGCCGCCGGTCCGGGATGGTCCACGACGGTGTCGAGCAGGGAGTGGACGGTCTTCATCCAGTCCGGCGCGAGCCGGTTCTCCGAGTCTCCCAGGTGCAGGACGAAGACGGTGTCCTCGTGGCGCAGTGCGGGCATGGTCAATGCGGGCATGGTCCATCCTTTCCGGCCTTCCCCACCGTTGGGGGTGGGAGGGTGAGCACCGCGCGGACCGCGGCCTCCAGGCGTGCGCGGCTGTCGGCTCCGATCACGACCTGACCGTCGGCGGACGGCCCGGTCATTGCCCTGCGGAACACGGCCGTCGGCAGGTCGACCACGCAGAGCGTCATCACCTCGACGCTCGCCCCGTCGGCCCGGCCCCACAGCGCCCGCGCCAACCGGACCAGCAGCCTCACCAGCCGCTCGTCCAGCGCGAACATCGCCTCGGCCAGCTCCTGCGGCAACCGCGGGCCGAGCAGTTGCTCCCGGCGTACCCCCATGAGCATCCGCGCCGCCGCGGGCCGCCGGTCGGCGAAGGCGGCGGGCGCGCTCGCCGCGGCCACCACCGCC
>NZ_QNFZ01001033.1 GCF_003313395.1 Nonomuraea lactucae
GGCGAGGCCGGCGGCCGCGACCGTGTGCAGGCGGGCGAGCACCTGCCGGGGGGCCTTGCGCCAGGTGGGGCCCAAGCGTCCCAGCTCGGCGGACGCGCGCAGCGCGCCCTGGACGACCGGGTCGCGCACCTCGTCCCGCCTGACGGCGTCGAGCGGGAAGTCGGCGCCTTCGATGGCCGCCGACGCGCGGGCCCCGCGCAGGGACGACTCCGCGGAGACGGCTGGGCTGGCCCGGCGCAGCACCCGGTGACGGTACAGCCCGTCGACGGCCTTCCGCGCCTCCTCCACCGCCTCGGGCACGCCGGGGAGCTCCGCGATGACGGCCAGTGGGTCACTCACGGACCCGACCTTACCCGCGGGTAGGGGAGGCTCCAGCAGGAGGCCGCTGCTTAGCGTGAACGAGCGCGCCACCGAGAGCCGCATAAATGGCTCTTCCAGCGGACTCCATTTTGGCCCGTTCCAGTAATGCTGTATTTCGAGTTGACAACGGTTGCGCAGCCATTGTCACGTCAATCCGATAAGGGGATCGTGCCCCCAACGATCTCGGTACGGACCTGTCTAGACCTCTTGTGTGCAGGGGTTGTGACCTGGTGAAGTGGGACACGACCGATCCAATCCGGCACAATGAAGGAGCACGAGGTGGCCCCGGAGACACCTGGCACCGAACCCCAGGCGCTGTCGAACCTGCTACAGGAGAACCGCCGGTTCGCACCACCGGACGAGCTGGCCTCGGCCGCGAACGTGACCGAAGCGGCATATGACGAGGCGTCCGCCGATCGTCTCGCGTTCTGGGAACGGGCTGCCGACCGGCTCGCCTGGTCCAAGCGGTGGGAGACCACCCTGGAATGGAACGCCCCCTTCGCCAAGTGGTTCGTCGGCGGCGAGCTCAACGTCGCCTACAACTGTGTGGACCGCCACGTCGAGGAGGGCCGCGGCGACAAGGTCGCCTACCGCTGGGAGGGCGAGCCGGAGGGCGACACCCGTACGCTCACCTACTCCGACCTCCTGAGAGAGGTGTCGAAGGCGGCCAACGCGCTGGAGGAGCTGGGCGTCGGCAAGGGCGACCGGGTCGCGATCTACATGCCGATGATCCCCGAGCTGCCGATCGCGATGCTGGCGTGCGCCCGCATCGGCGCGATCCACTCGGTGGTGTTCGGCGGGTTCTCCGCCAGCGCGCTGAAGAGCCGGATCGACGACGCCGACGCCAAGCTGGTCATCACCGCCGACGGCGGCTACCGCCGCGGCGCGCCGAGCGCGCTCAAGCCGACGGTGGACGAGGCCGTCGCCGAGTGCCCGCAGGTGGAAAAGGTCCTCGTCGTACGGCGTACGGGCCAGGACGTGGCCGTCGGCGACAAGGACGTCTGGTGGCACGACCTAGTCGACCGCCAGAGCGAGGAGCACACCGCCGAGCCGCACGACGCCGAGCACCCGCTCTACATCCTCTACACCAGCGGCACGACCGGTAAGCCGAAGGGCATCCTGCACACCACCGGCGGCTACCTGACGCAGACCGCTTGGACCCACCACGCGGTCTTCGACCTCAAGCCCGAGACCGACATCTACTGGTGCACCGCCGACATCGGCTGGGTGACCGGGCACTCCTACATCGTGTACGGCCCGCTGGCCAACGGCGCGACCAGCGTCATCTACGAGGGCACGCCCGACACCCCGCACCGGGGCAGGTTCTGGGAGATCGTCCAGAAGCACAAGGTCACGATCCTCTACACCGCGCCGACGGCGATCCGGACGTTCATGAAGTGGGGCGACGACATCCCCGCGAAGTTCGACATGTCGAGCCTGCGCCTGCTGGGCTCGGTGGGCGAGCCGATCAACCCCGAGGCGTACGTCTGGTACCGCGAGCACATCGGCGGCGAGCGCTGCCCGGTCGTGGACACCTGGTGGCAGACCGAGACGGGCGCGATCATGATCAGCCCGCTGCCCGGCGTCACGCACGGCAAGCCCGGCGCCGCGATGCGCCCGCTGCCCGGCGTGGTCGCCGACGTGGTGGACGAGCAGGGCAACAGCGTTCCCGACGGCGGCGGCGGCTTCCTCGTGGTGCGCGAGCCGTGGCCGTCGATGCTCCGCACGATCTGGGGCGACGACAAGCGCTACGTCGACACCTACTGGAGCAGGTTCGAGGGAATGTACTTCCCCGGCGACGGCGCCAAGAAGGACGATGACGGCGACCTGTGGCTGCTCGGCCGGGTTGACGACGTCATGCTCGTCTCCGGCCACAACATCTCGACGACCGAGGTGGAGAGCGCGTTGGTCAGCCACCCGAAGGTGGCCGAGGCGGCGGTCGTGGGCGCGACCGACCCGGTGACCGGCCAGGCCATCGTGTCGTTCGTGATCCTGCGCGGCAGCGCTGAGGAGAGCGAGGACATCGCGGCCGACCTGCGCAACCACGTGGCCAAGACACTCGGCCCGATCGCCAAGCCGCGCCAGATCCTGGTCGTGCCCGAGCTGCCGAAGACCCGCTCCGGCAAGATCATGAGGCGGCTGCTCCGCGACGTGGCCGAGAACCGCAACATCGGCGACGTCACCACCCTGGCCGACAGCACCGTGATGAACCTCATCTCGGAGAAGCTCCCCAGCGCCAAATCCGAGGACTGACGCCCGCACGTCGAAGGGCCGCTTATCCCGAGAGTCCGGGTAGGCGGCCCTTGTGGTCGGAGCAGGCTGCATGGGCTGTTCGTTTGGCGGCGCCGCCGCTCGGGAAGTTCCCGACCAGCGAAGAGCCGGGGAGAACGGGAGATCGTCCGGCGAGCACAGCGGCGGGGACGCGCGACCGATCCGGACGGCGCCCGCGCCAGGCGCCCACACCGAGCACCCGCACCGAGCGTCCACACCAAGCGCCCACACCGAGCGCCCACACCAGGCGCCCACACCAGGCGCCCGCGCCCCCAAAGCGCGGACCGCGAGCACATACGGCCCGCGGGTGCGCAATCGGCGCAAATACGCTGGATGATGTTTGACAGGGCCACCAGGCCTCGATAGGAGACGTTCATGCCGCAGACTCCCGAGGAAGAATCTCTGGGCTCCCTGGTCGCCCAGGCGAGCGATCAGATCTCGACGCTGGTCCGCTCCGAGATCGAGCTGGCCAAGGCCGAGCTCAGGTTCGACGCCAAGCGGGTCGGCACGGCCGGTGGGCTGTTCGCCGCCGCCGCGTTCATGGCGCACCTGTGCCTGATCCTCGCCTCGTTCACCATCGCGTACGCGCTGGCCCAGTGGCTGCCCGCCTGGGCCGCCTTCCTCATCGTGACCGTCTTCTACCTGCTGGTCGCGGGTCTGCTCGTCTTCGTGGGGGTTCGCAGGCTCAAGGGCCTGGCCGGCATGAAGCGCACCACCAGGTCGATCAAGGGTCTCAGGGAGATCGCCTCACCGGAGGAGCCCGGGGCAGGGCAGGTGGGGCTCCATCGGGAGCCGGTGGTCCGTGATGGCACCTGACGAGTCGGTCGTCCAGATCGACGGCCCGTGGAAGCACCGGCAGGTGCACGCCGGAGGCACCCGCTTCCACGTCGTCGAGGCGGGTGACGGGCCGCTGGTGCTGCTGCTGCACGGGTTCCCGGAGTTCTGGTGGACCTGGCGGCACCAGCTGGAGTCGCTCCCTGCGGCCGGCTACCGGGCGGTGGCGGTCGATCTGCGCGGCTACGGCGGCAGCGACAAGCCGCCCCGGGGCTATGACCTGCCCACGCTGGCGAGCGACGCCACCGGGCTGATCCGCGCGCTCGGCGAGACGGGGGCGATCGTGGTCGGCCACGACTGGGGCGGGCTGCTCGCCTGGACGATGGCGGTGCTCGACGCCAAGTGCGTGCGCCGCCTGGTCACGGTCTCGGCCCCCCATCCCGTACGGATGCGCGGCGCGCTGCTCACCGACCCGTTCGGCCAGCTCAAGGCGAGCAGCCACCGGCTGGGATTCCAGCTGCCGTGGCTGCCTGAGTCGAGGCTCACCCGCAAGGGCGCCTTGATGGTCGGCAGGCTGCTCGGCGAGTGGTCCCGTCCGGGCTGGCCCGATCCCGAGACGGCCAGCGTCTATCGCGAGGCGTTCCGGATCCCGACCGTCGCCCACTGCGCGCTGGAGTATCACCGCTGGTTCGGCCGCTCGCAGCTGCGGCCCGACGGGCGGCGCTACGCCAGGATCATGCGCACCGAGATCGAGGCGCCCACCCTGCAACTGCACGGCGCGCTCGACACCTGCATCCTGCCGCGCACCGCTCAGGGCTCGGGCCGCCACGTCGCGGCCTCCTACCGGTGGAGGCTGCTCGAAGGGGCCGGCCACTTCCCGCACGAGGAGCTTCCCGACACGTTCGACGCCGAGCTGATCGGCTGGCTGTCCGACCCGGAGCCCGACCGATGAGAGACCGCGATCCCCAGGGCAGGCCGCGCAGCGCCAGGCCGCGCGACGCCTTCGGCAGGCCGCTGCCGCACGGCTCCCCCGGCGTGCCCAGGGTTCCCGACGACTACGCCCCAACCACCGAGCAGGCACTGGCCGACGGCCGCCGCTTCCTCGGCGAGGGCCTGCCGTTCAACGCGCACGAGGTGTTCGAGGGCCGCTGGAAGTGCGCGCCCGAGGACGAGCGCGAACTGTGGCAGGGCCTCGCCCAGATCTGCGTGGGCCTCACCCACCTGCAGCGCGGCAACGGGCGCGGGGCGCTGACCCTCTTCAGCAGGGGCGCCGCCCGCGTGCAGTCGTACGGCGAGCCGTACGACGCGGTCGGGCGCGCGGCCTCGGCCCTGGGGCACGACAGCGAACCCCGGCAGGCCATCGAGCTCATCCTGGACAGGCTCCCGGCCTGACCGTGGGTCCGGAGGGCTAGTCGCAGACCTGGGTGCTGGCCGGTGAGGTGTCGTTGCGGCCCTGGTCGGCGTCGGGCCTGACCTCCGCGGCCGTGAGCACGTAGCCGGTCTCCTCCTGGCTGATCGCCGCCGCGAAGATCACGCCGTACACGCGTCCGTCGACCGTGAGCAGCGGCCCGCCGGAGTTGCCCGGCAGCACCTTGCCGCGGACCGCGTAGACCTGGCGGGTGACGTTGGTGCTGCGGTAGATGTCGGGCCCCTCGGCGTCGAGCCGGCTGCGGATGCGGGCCGGCTCGGCGGTGAAGCCCTGCCCCTTGGGGAACCCGGCGATGATCGCGTTGTCGCCCTTGTCGGCGTCGGCCTCGAAGCTGAGCTGCGGCAGGTCGAGCCCGGGGACGTACAGGATGGCGATGTCGCGCTGCGGGTTG
This sequence comes from Nonomuraea lactucae, assembly GCF_003313395.1. Taxonomy (GTDB): domain Bacteria; phylum Actinomycetota; class Actinomycetes; order Streptosporangiales; family Streptosporangiaceae; genus Nonomuraea; species Nonomuraea lactucae. Next base: position 5,226 of record NZ_QNFZ01001033.1, read on the forward strand.
TAGCGCACGACGGTGGCCGGGTGGCGCTTGTTCTCCGAGTCGAGGACCTGCAGGTCGCGCGTCACGCCCGCCACCACGTGGGCGTTGGTCATGATCCGGTCCTTGGCGTAGACGAAGCCGGTGCCCTCGATGTGCTTGTTGCAGCTCTCGGCGTTGCCCTGCACCTTGACGATGGCCCGCTGGGCGCGCCCCAGCCTGGCGCCCTGCAGGATGCTGCGCGGCGCGGGCGGCACGTCGCCCCCGAGCTGGCCGGCGCCGATGGCGTCGAAGACCGGCGGGAACTCCGAGCGGTCGATGAACTTCTTGAACGGCTGCTGCCAGTTGCGCGCGGCCGTGGGGATCGCGTCGTCGACCGTGGTCAGCAGCATGGAGTTCTTCACCTGCTCGACCAGCGGCGTGAACGACGTCGAGACGATCAGCGACCCGATCAGCCAGGCGATCACCAGCACGGACAGCGCGCTGGCGAACGTGCCGCCGACCGCGTCGGCGACCTTGGCGGGCTCCCAGGTCACGTGGCTGCGCACGACGGCGCCGATCGTCGAGGACGCGAACTGGCCGATCGTGGCCGACAGGAACACGATCACGATCGCGAGCAGCGCCTGCGGGGTGTCGCCGTCGACCACGGCCTTGGAGATCGGGGGTGCGATGAACACGCCGAGCACGGCGCCGCCCACGAACCCCACGAAGCTCATCACGCCGATGATGAAGCCCTGACGGTAGCCGGAGATGCCGAAGGCGATCACGAGGCCGATCAATATGAGGTCGAGCAGATCACCGCGCACGCTTCAAAGGTAGCCAGCGACAGGGTCAAGTGTGCACGTCTTCGGCCAGGATGGTGTCACCCTGCTGGCTACCTTGGGCCGTATGCCGTCACCCGATGGATCAGTGCGCAGTCTCGTCGAGGCCGCTCTGGCCGACACGGATCCCGACGGGCCGGTGCGGTGGCACGTGATCTCGGTGTTGCGGGAGCGGGCCGACCTGGAGTCGTTCATCGAGGCCAGAAGGCTGTGCGCGGCTGAGGGGGTCGAGGAGCGCCTGCTCGGGGTGGACATCATGGGCATGCTCGGCCCGTTCGTGGACCGCACGCTGCCCGTCCTGCGCTTTATGGCGGCCAGCGAGGGCGACGCGATGGTCCTCTATTCGGTGCTCATCGCCTTCGGCCACCTCGGCGACCCTCGGTCGCTGCCGTCGGTGATCGCGCTCGCCGCCCACGAGGACTCCCGGGTGAGGTACGGCGCGGCGTACGCGCTCCAGCACGTGCTCGGCGACCCGCCCGACCGGGCGGGGCTGGAGGCGCTGCGGACGCTGGCGGCCGACAGCGACTCAGACGTGGCCGACTGGGCCTCGCTCGGCGTCGCCCTGACCACCGGCCGCCCCGTCTGAAGCCCCGGGCGTCCGAAGCGCGTTCGGAGGGCGTTCGGAGGGCGTCTGAGGGCGTCTGAGGGTCGGCTCGCGAGAGGCTATCCGCGGCCCGCCAGGTCGAGGACGTCGGGCGGCATCTGCTCCACCCTGCTCGCGTCCCACGGCAGCGCCAGCCCGCCCTCGTGCAGCACCCGGTCGAGCAGCGTCGCGGTGAACCCCCACACGAGCATCCCCCGCACCCGGAACGCGGGCCCGGCGAAGCCGCTCGGATGGCGGAGCGTGAGGCGGTTGACCGGATCGACCAGCTCGGAGATCGGCACCCGCTCGACGGAGTCGACCTCGTCGGGCGAGGCCGGATGCACGGCGGACGGCACGCGCCACCAGCCGACGACCGGCGTGACGCGGTTGTCGCTGCGCCAGACGTACAGCTCGGGCATGGTGCACAGCACGGTCACGCCACCGGGGTCGAGCCCGGTCTCCTCGGCCGCCTCGCGCAGCGCGGCCTCGACCGGGCCGCCGTCGTCGGGATCGACGCCGCCTCCGGGGAAGGCGGGCTGGCCCGCGTGCCTGCGCCCGCGCGTGCTGCGCTGGATGAGCAGCACGTCGGGGCCGAGCGGCCCCTCACCGAAGAGCAGCAGCACCGCCGCCAGCCTCCCGCCGTCGGCGGGCGGGCGCAGCCCGTCGGGTACGGAGGTACGTACGGCCTGCGCCGCCAGTCTGTCGAGCCAGTCGGGCACCATGGTCACGAGATCTCCAACACGCCGGCCTCGCGAGGGCTTCCCGGTCATGACGGGAGGGGCGGGGCACGCGGACTTCCTACGGGCTGCGCGCTTCCTAGGGGCTACGCGCTTTCTACGGGCTACGCGCTTCTACGGGCTACGCGCTTCTACGGGCAACGCGAACGGGCTGAAGGCTACGAGAACGGGCCGGATCTCACGAGCTTGGCCGCCTCGGCGGCGTCGGTGGGGCCGGTGCCGTACGAGGGGCAGAGGGCGGCCAGCGGGCAGGCGCCGCAGGCGGGCTTGCGCGCGATGCAGATGCGACGGCCGTGCCAGATCACCCGGTGGGAGAAGACCGTCCACTCGCGCTTGGGGATCAGCTCGCCCACGAACTGCTCGATCTTGACCGGATCGGTCTCGTCGGTCCAGCCGAAACGGCGTACCAGCCGCTGGAAGTGGGTGTCCACGGTGAGTCCTGGCACGCCGAAGGCGTTGCCGAGCACGACGTTGGCCGTCTTGCGGCCGACGCCGGGAAGCCCGACCAGGTCCTTGAGCTTGCCGGGCACCTCGCCGCCATAACGGTCGCGGACCGCCTGCGCCATGCCGATGATGTTGTTGGTCTTGGCGCGGTAGAAACCGGTCGAGCGGATGATCTCTTCTATCTCCGCCGGGTCGGCGGCGGCGTAGTCGGCGACGGTGGGATACTTCGCAAAAAGGACAGGAGTCACCATGTTGACCCGTTTGTCCGTGCACTGTGCCGAAAGGATCGTCGCGACGAGCAGCTCAAGTGGGGTACCGAAGTCGAGCTCGCAGTGGGCGTCGGGATAAGTTTCCGCAAGGATGCGATTCATCCGGCGTGCGCGACGGACGAGGGCGAGCCTTGACTCTTGGGGCATTCCCATAGCCTATGTGCGCCGCCCGAAGTGGGGTGCGTCACAATGGCAGCAGAGGAGGCAGAGTGAACACCGACGATGTGCTGGGCAAGGCCCCCCTGTTCGCCGCGCTCGACCGCGAGAGCGCCGCGGCGCTGCGCACGAGCATCACGGAGGTCCAGCTGTCCAAGGGGCAGACGCTCTTCCACGAGAACGAGACGGGCGACCGGCTCTACGTCGTGCTGGAAGGCAAGATCAAGCTCTCGCGCCAGTCTCCCGACGGCCGCGAGAACCTGCTCAGCGTCCTCGGCCCGAGCGAGATGTTCGGCGAGCTGTCGCTCTTCGACCCCAGGCCACGTACGGCCAGCGCGACCGCGCTGACCGATGTGCGGCTGGCCGGGCTGGGCCACGACGACCTGCGTCCCTGGCTGACGGGACGGCCGGAGGTGGCGCTCCACCTGCTGCGCGCGCTGGCCCAGCGGCTGCGCCGCACCAACGACGTGCTGGCCGACCTGGTGTTCACCGACGTGCCCGGCAGGGTGGCCAAGCAGCTGCTCGATCTGGCCGAGCGGTTCGGCACCAAGACCGACGACGGCCTGCGCGTGCACCATGACCTCACCCAGGAGGAGCTGGCCCAGCTCGTCGGCGCCTCCCGCGAGACGGTCAACAAGGCGCTGGCCGACTTCGCGCAGCGCGGCTGGCTGCGCATCGAGGCCAAGGCCGTGGTGATCCTCGACATGGACCGGCTCTACAACCGCTCCAGATAGTCGAGCTGAGCCCGCACCGACATCTCGGCGGCGGGCCAGAGTTCCGGGTCCACGTCCGCGTACACGATCTCCACGATCTCGCGCGGCGTCCGCGCGCCCTCCCGCCGGGCGGCCCTGATCTGGTCGAGCCGCTGCCGCCGGTGGGCGAGATAGCCGTCGAGCGCGCCGATCGGGTCGGGCAGCACCGGCCCGTGGCCCGGCAGCAGCGCCACCGCCTCCAGGCTCTCCGCCGCGGCCCTGAGCCGATCGAGGCTGCGCAGGTAGTCGGCCAGGTGCCCGTCGGTTGCGATCACGGTGGTGCCCCTGCCGAGCACGGTGTCGCCGGTCAGCATGGCGCGGTCCGCGGGAAGCCAGAAGCAGAGCGAGTCGAACGAGTGACCCGGCGTGCCGTACACGTGGATCTCGAGTCCGTCGACGGTCACCACGTCGCCCTCGCCCAGCCCCTCCTCACCCAGCCGGTGCCTGGGGTCCAGGGCTCGCACGGGCGCGCCGGCGAGCTCGGCGAACCGCCTGGCGCCGCCGCTGTGGTCGTGGTGGCCGTGCGTGAGCAGGATCTGGGTGACCCGCCGCCCGCTCAGGTGGCCCGCGAGCCTGCGCAGGTGACTCTCGTCGGCGGGCCCGGGATCGACGACGACGGCGTCGATCGTGCCGATGATCCACGTGTTGGTGCCGTCGAGGGTCATCGGCGACGGGTTGGGCGCGAGCAGGCTCTCGGCGTGGGACGTGCGTGACCCGTCGGGGCCGCCCACCGGGATGTGCAGCCCGCTCACGGGAGCACCAGCCGCATCTCGCCCTCGACCTCCACGGCCCTGGGCATCGTCGTGACGATCTCGCGCCGGGCCGTCAGCACCGCGCCCACGCTGTCGTACGCGGCCAGCTCGTCCAGCGTGCGGTAGGTGGGCGGCATCAGGAAGATGGAGCCCGCGCGCGCCAGCTCGATCGCCTCGGCCGGGCGCTGCCAGACGACGTGGTCGGCCTCGCCGTCGACGTCGCGGGTGCGCTGCCCCTCGGGCAACGCGGCGACGAAGAACCTGGTGTCGAAGCGCTTGTCCTCGAACTCCGGCGTGATCCAGTGCGCCCAGGGCTTGAGCAGGTCGGACCGCAGCACGAGACCACGCCTGGCCAGGAAGTCGGCGAAGGCCAGGCTCCGGTCGAGGAGCGCGAGCCGGTCGGCCTCCCAGTCGTCTCCGGTGGTGTCGGCGACGACGGAGCCGGGCCCGGACCCGGCGAGCAGCACGCCGGACTCCTCGAACGTCTCCCGCACGGCCGCGCAGACCAGCCCCCGCGCGACCCGCTCGTCGGCGCCGAAGACCTTGCCCCACTCGGCCGGCGACGGCCCGGCCCAGGCCACCGCCTGGTCGGCGTCGCGCGGGTCCACCGAGCCGCCGGGGAAGACGTACGCCCCCGCGGCGAAGGCCATCGTGGACTTCCGCCGGAGCAGGTAGACCTCCACGCCGCCCGGCGGCCCCTCGCGCAGGATCACCACCGTGGCGGCGTCGTGCGGGGGCACCGGATCGGCACGTCCGGCGAGGATGTCCCTCGCCCGCCCGGCGAGGCCGTCCGGGAGCGGCAGACCAGTCACATGACCTCCTTCTAGAACATCACTCGGTCATCGTGACATATCCGGTCATATCTGGACGCTAGATGACTTCCGCGATCAGCTCCACCTCGACCGGGGCGTTCAGCGGCAGGGCGGCGACGCCCACCGCGCTGCGCGCGTGCCTTCCGGCCGGGCCGAGCACCTCGGCGAGCAGGTCGCTGGCGCCGTTGGCCACCTGAGGGTGGTCGGTGAAGTCGGGATCGCTGGCCACGAACACGACGACCTTCACCACGCGCTTGACGGACGACAGTTCGCCGGCCTCGGACTTCAGCGCGGCGAGGGCGTTGAGCGCGCAGATGCGCGCCAGCGCGGCCCCCTCCTCGGTGGACAGGTCCGCGCCGAGCCTGCCCGTCTGCGCCAGCTTGCCGCTGACCATGGGCACCTGCCCCGAGGTGTAGACGAGGTTGCCGGTGCGGACGGCGGGCACGTAGGCGGCGAGTGGCGGCACCACGCCGGGCAGGACCAGGCCCAGCTCGGCGATCTTCTCTTCCGGAGTCACTGCTTCTCCCTCTTGAAGTACGCGACGAGCTGCTCGGGGGTGGCACCCTGCAGAACCTGGACCAGCTCCCAGCCGTCCGCACCGAAGTTGTCGAGGATCATCTTGGTGTTGTGGATCAGCACGGGGGCCGTGAGGTACTCCCATTTCTTCATGGGCCTCACCATAGTGTGAGCAATCTCAAAAGGTGGGCGTCGGGTGGCTGCAAGTGACCGTTGGGTAGCCTCGAAAACGTGGAGTCTCGGGACACCGATTGGGACGGCGTGCGGTTGCACGTCGTCACTGGTAAGGGCGGCACCGGCAAGACGACGGTGGCCGCCGCCCTCGCCCTCGCGCTCGCCTCGGGCGGCCGCAAGGTGCTCCTCGTGGAGGTGGAGGGCAGGCAGGGCATCGCTCAGATCTTCGACCTGCCGCCGCTGCCGTACGAGGAGCGCAAGATCGCCGTAGCCCCGTCGGGCGGCGACGTCTACGCGCTGGCCGTCGACCCCGAAGAGGCCATGCTCGAGTACATGGAGATGTTCTACGGCATGCGCCGGGCCGGCCGGGCGCTGACCAAGATGGGCATCGTCGACTTCGCCACCACCGTCGCCCCCGGCTTCCGCGACGTGCTCGTCACGGGCAAGACGACCGAGGCCGTGCGCAGGCGCGGCAAGAACGGCAGGCGGGTCTACGACGCGGTGGTGCTGGACGCCCCGCCGACCGGGCGCATCACGCGCTTCCTCAACGTCACCAAGGAGGTGGCGGGCCTGGCCAAGGTCGGGCCGATCAAGAACCACTCCGACCTGGTGAGCGGCGTCGTGAAGTCCCCCGAGACGGCCGTGCACTTCGTCACCCTGCTGGAGGAGATGCCGGTGCAGGAGACGCTCGACGGGATCGAGGAGCTCCGGTCGGCGGGCCTGCCGACCGGCGGCGTCTTCATCAACATGGTGCGGGAGTCCCAGCTTCCGCAGGCCGTTCTTGACACGGCTGTCAAAGGCCGGTTCGACGTCGCCGAGCTGGCGCTGGGGCTCAAAGCGGCCGGTCTGGCCAACGGCGCGGACGCCGACGCCGTCGCCGAGGCCCTGGCCGACGAGGTCGTCGAGCACGCCCGCCGCACCGAGATCGAACGCGCCGAGCGCGAGTCGCTGGAGGAGGCGTCGCTGCCGCGCTACGAGCTGCCGTTGCTGGCCGACGGGGTCGACCTGGCCGGCCTGTACGAGCTGGCCGAGAGCATCCGCACCCAGGGAGCAGCGTGAAGAAGCCCACCCTCCTCGACATCGACCCGATCATCGACGACAGGGGCACCCGGATCATCGTCTGCTGCGGCGCCGGCGGCGTGGGCAAGACCACGACGGCCGCGGCGCTGGGCCTGCGGGCCGCCGAGCGCGGCAGGTGCGCGGTCGTGCTGACCGTCGACCCGGCCAGGCGGCTGGCGCAGTCGATGGGGCTCACCGAGCTCGACAACACGCCGCGCCTGGTCAGCTCGCACGAGAGCGGCGGGCAGCTCTTCGCGATGATGCTCGACATGAAGCGCACGTTCGACGAGATCATCGAGGCGCACGCCGACCCCGTACGCGCCGCGCAGATCCTGTCCAACCCCTTCTACCAGTCGCTGTCGTCCAGCTTCGCGGGCACGCAGGAGTACATGGCGATGGAGAAGCTCGGCCAGCTCCGCCGCTCCGACGAGTGGGACCTGATCATCGTCGACACGCCGCCGTCGCGCTCCGCGCTCGACTTCCTCGACGCGCCCGAGCGGCTCGGGCGGTTCCTCGACGGCAAGTTCATCCGGCTGCTGACCGCTCCGGCCAAGGCCGGCGGGCGGAGCGCGTTCCGGCTGCTCAACGCCGGGTTCGGGCTCGTGGCCGGCGCGATGACCAAGCTGCTCGGCGCGCAGGTGATCAAGGATCTGCAGACGTTCGTGTCGGCGCTCGACGCGGTCTTCGGCGGGTTCAGGCAGCGCGCGGAGATGACGTACAAGCTGCTGCAGGCGCCCGGCACCGCGTTCGTCGTGGTGGCGGCGCCCGAACGCGACGCGATGCGCGAGGCGTCCTACTTCGTCGAGCGGCTCGCCGAGGAGCGCATGCCCCTCGCGGGGCTGGTGGTCAACCGGGTGCACGAGTCTCCGGCGCCGAGGCTGTCCGCGGCCCGCAGCGCCGCCGCAGCCGAAGACCTGGAGTCCCGGGGCGAGCACGAGCTGACCGCCGCCGTGCTGCGGCTGCACTCCGGCAGGATGCAGCTCGCGGCTCGCGAGCACCGGGAGCAGGAGCACTTCGTCTCCGCGCATCCGACGGTCCCGGTCGTCCAGGTCCGCGCCATGACGGAGGACGTCCACGACCTGACGGGCCTGCGCCGGATCGGGGAGCTCCTGGCGAGCGCATGAGTACGGCCGGCGAGGTCCGCCGGCCGTGCTCGCGGGCCGATCAGCCCGCGATCAGCTCATTGGTGCGCTCGTACTCTTCCTTGGCGGACTCGAGCAGGTCGCGCCACGATTCGACGTCGGGCCGGCGCCTCAGCAGCGCTCGACGCTCGCGTTCGGTCATACCGCCCCACACCCCGAACTCGATGCGGTTGTCCAGCGCATCGGCGAGGCATTCGGTACGGACCGGGCATCCTCGGCAGATCAGCTTGGCCCTGTTCTGAGCGGCCCCCTGGACGAACAGAGCGTCCGGGTCCGCACCTCGACAGGCGGCACGGGAGGTCCAATCCGTGATCCACATTTTTCGACCCCACTCCCCTTAGGTGGTCAGTCGTCATTTGGGGCCGACGGGCGCGGGCGCCGAGCCTCCGTATTCAGTTGCCGCAGAGGAGAACGTACGCAACGAGACGTTCGGGCCGACAGACCCCAGAGGACCAATTTCTCGTGGCAGTGTTGACCGGGAATGACTAGTCACCCCCACCAGTCAAGGCGAAATGGTGCTTCGTTACCGATAAGGTCACTCTTTCGACGTACCCTTGGTCCTGTGCAAGCTCAGGACAAAGATCGTTCCTCCGCCGTCCTCAACATCGCGCGGCTGATCGCCGCCGGCGCGGCCGCCGGCGTGCTCACCGCGGCCATCGCCCTACCGGCGGTCGGCGGCGCGGGCGTCACCGCCAAGGCGGCGATGGAGGAGCTCAATCTCAAGCCGGAGGATCTCCCCGAGCCTCCGCTGCCCGAGCGCACGCTGCTGCGCGACGCCAAAGGCAAGACGATCGCGCAGTTCTACTACGAGAACCGCCAGTCGGTGCCGCTCGACAAGGTCGCGCCCATCATGCGGACGGCGCTGATCTCGATCGAGGACTTCCGCTTCTACGAGCACGGCCCGATCGACGTCGAGGGCACGGCCCGCGCCCTGCTGAAGAACATGTCGTCCGGCGGCGTCTCCCAGGGCGGCTCGTCGATCACCCAGCAGTACGTCAAGCAGGTGCTGCTCAACTCGGCCGAGACGCCCGAGGAGCAGGCGGCGGCCATCGCGCCGACCGTCTCCCGCAAGATCAAAGAGCTGCGCTACGCCATGGCGATCGAGAAGAAGTACGCCAAGGACCAGATCCTGGAGAAGTACTTCAACATCGCCTACTTCGGCGCGGGCGCGCACGGCATCCAGGCGGCGGCCAGGCGCTACTTCGACAAGCCCGCCTCCGAGCTCAGCCTCGTCGAGGCGGCCACGCTCGCCGGCGCCGTGCAGAACCCCAACCGCACCGACCCCAACGTGAGCAAGAAGTCCCGGCAGCTCCTGCTCGACCGGCGCAACGTCGTGCTCGACCGGATGGCGGAGCTGGGCAAGATCACGCAACAGCAGGCCGCCGAGGCGAAGGCCCAGAAGCTCGGCTGGAAGGACACCGCGGTCCGGGGCGGCTGCGAGGAGAGCGAGTTCCCGTACTTCTGCCTGTACGTCCAGCACGAGATGCTCAGCAACGAGAGCTTCGGCAAGACCCCGCAGGAGCGCCTGAAGCTGCTCCAGCGCGGTGGCCTGGAGATCAAGACCACGATCGACCCCAAGATGCAGCGGGCCGCCGAGAAGGCGATCAAGAAATTCGTCAGCTCCAAGGACAAGCCCGTCGCCTCCCAGGCGATGATCGTTCCGGGCACCGGTGAGATCAAGGCCATGGCCGCCTCACGACAGTTCGGCAACAGCAAGAAGAAGAACGAGATGAGCTACAACGTCGTCGCCGACAGCAGGCACGGCGGCGGCACCGGCTTCCAGCAGGGCTCGACCGCCAAGGCGTACACACTGGCCACGGCGCTGGAGTCGGGGCTCAAGTACGGCGACGGCTTCCCGTCGGGCTCCACCTACTACGCGCCCGGCTACAGCTCCTTCCGCGACTGCAAGGGCAACCGGGTCGGCGATCCCAAGCATCCGGTGCGCAACTCCAGCGAGGGCGGCGGCGGCTTCAAGACCCTGGAGTCCGGCACCTGGGGCTCGGTCAACACCTTCTTCATGAAGCTTGAGGAGCGGGTCGGGCTCTGCGAGACCGTCAAGCTGGCCAAGCGGCTCGGGCTCAAGCGGGCCGACGGCAACAAGCTCGGCGAGTTCGAGACGTTCACGCTCGGCATCAACGAGGTCGACCCGGTCACCGTGGCCAACTCCTACGCCGTCTTCGCCTCCCGCGGCCAATACTGCAAGCCGCTGGCGATCACGGAGATCAAGGACCGCAACGGCCAGGTCAAGCAGTTCAAGCCGAAGTGCGAGAAGGTCATGGACCCGGAGGTCGCCGACGCGGTGACCGGCATCCTGTCCGGCGTGTTCACCAAGGGCACCATGCGGGAGGTCGGCGGCATCGGCCGCGACGCCGCCGGCAAGACCGGCACCACCGACGACTACACGGCCGCCTGGTTCGCCGGCTACACCCCCAACCTGGCCAGCGCGGTCAGCCTCGGCGACCCGCGCGGCGCGTTCACCCACAAGCTGATCGGCATCAGGATCGGCGGGCAGTACTACCCCTACGTGTACGGCGCGTCGATCTCGGGCCGCATCTGGAAGGACTCGATGATCTCGGCGCTCAAGGGCGTCGAGCCGGCCGAGTTCACCCCCGTCAACCATGAGCGCTTCGGCGGCTGTGGCGACAACTGCGCGCCCAAGCCGAAGAAGAAGGAGGACGAGGATCCGAAGCTCGACGACCAGCTCGACGACTTCGGCGACCCGACCGACGACCAGGGCAACGGCGACGGCCGTCGCGGCCGGGGCGACAACCGTCGCAACCGGCCCGGCCAGGGCACCCCGACCGATCAGATGCAGCAGCCCGCCAACTGACCGTCACGCCTCGGGGCGCGTCACCGTGGTCCGGCGGTGAGGGTCTCGGCGGTCAGATCGACCCAGCCCGGCCCGTGGTCGAGCTGGAAGTCCAGGTTCATCGCGGCGTTGATCAGCGACAGGTGAGTGAACGCCTGCGGGAAGTTCCCGATCTGCTCGCCTGACGGGCCGATCTCCTCGGAGTACAGGCCCAGGTGGTTGGAGTAGGTGAACATCTTCTCGAACGTCAGGCGGGCCTCTTCGAGGCGCCCCGAGCGGGCGAGCGCGTCCACGTACCAGAACGTGCAGATGGAGAACGTGCCCTCGTGCCCGCGCAACCCGTCAGGGGAGGCGCTGGGGTCGTAGCGGTAGACGAGGCTGTCCTCGACCAGCTCGTGCCGCATGGCGTCGAGAGTCGACAGCCACATCGGGTCACGCGGAGCGATGAACCCGGTCAGCGGCATCATCAGGTTCGCCGCGTCGAGCACGTCGGTGGCGTAGTGCTGGACGAACGCGCCGCGCTTCTGGTTCCAGCCCTTCTCCATGATCTGGCGGTAGATGTCGTCGCGGGCCGCCCTCCAGCGGTCGACGTCGCCCGGACGGCCGCGGCGGTCCGCCATGCGCAGCGCGCGGTCCATCGCCACCCAGGACATGAGGCGTCCGTAGACGAAGTGCTGGCGGCCTCCGCGGGTCTCCCACACGCCTTCGTCCGGCCGGTCCCAGTTGTCGCAGAGCCAGTCGAGGACCTCGCACAGGTTCTGCCACCCCTGGTGGGCGACCATGAGCCCGCGGCTGTCGGCCAGGTCCACCGAGTCCATCGCCTCGCCGTAGATGTCGAGCTGGAGCTGGTCGTACGCGCCGTTGCCGATCCGTACCGGACGCGAGCCCTTGTAGCCCTCCAGATGGTCGAGGATCTCCTCTTCCAGGTCGGGCGTGCCGTCGATGCGGTACATGATCTGGAGCGGCCCGGAGTCGTTGCCCGCCCGTTCGCCCACCCTGTCGCGAAGCCAGGTCGCGAACGCCGCCGCCTCGTCCGTGTAGCCGAGCCCGAGCAGCGCGTACACCGAGAAGGAGGCGTCGCGGATCCAGGTGTAGCGGTAGTCCCAGTTGCGCTCGCCGCCGATCTGCTCGGGAAGGCTCGTGGTCGGCGCCGCCACGAGCGCCCCGGTGGGCGCGTACGTCATGAGTTTGAGCGTTATCGCCGAGCGGCGCACCATCTCCCGCCAGCGGCCGCGGTAGGTCGAGCGGCCCAGCCAGTCACGCCAGAAGCGAACGGTCGCGTTGAACATCGTGACGACATCGTGCCGGTCGAGCAGGGGTGGCTTCTCCTCAGCCGCCGACTCGATCACCGCCCCGCCGATCTCGCCCGCGCGAAGGCTCCAGGTCGCGTGCGCGTCAGCGTCCCTGACCTCCAGGTCCATCGTCGCCTGGAGGGACAGCCGCAGGTCCGGCGAACGGAACACGACGTGCCGTCCCCTGCCTTCGACCTCGTGCGTGGCCCTGCCGTAGTCGAAGCGCGGCTCGCAGGCGAGCGCGAACTCCATCTGCCCGCGGATGACGCGCACCAGCCGGACGAGCCGGTGCCGCTCGGTGGCGCGCTCGGGAGCCTCGATCGGCATGAAGTCGAGGACCTCACCGACGCCGTCCGGCGTCATGAACCTGGTGATCAGAATCGCCGTGTCGGGGAAGTACAGCTGCCTGCTGACGTAGTCGTCGCGCGTGGGGGCGATCTGGAACCGCCCGCCGCGCCGGCTGTCGAGCAGCGACGCGAACACGCTCGGCGAGTCGAAGCGCGGACAGCAGAACCAGTCGATCGTGCCGTCCGTCGTGACCAGTGCCGAGGTCTGCAGGTCGCCGATCAGTCCATGATCCGAGATCAGCGGGTACGGGTCCATCGAATCCCCCTATGTCACGTTTTGTAAGCCCCTTGTCACATGACATATCCGCTGTTGACCCGAAAAAACCCACAGGCGACCCGAAGACGGCGCAGGGTGCCGACGGCGACATCGACACCCTGGGAGCGGCCAGCGGCCAGCGGCCAGCGGCTAGTGGCTAGCGGCTTGTGGCCAGCGGCTAGTGGCTAGTGGCTAGTGGCTACCGCGAGACGCGCGGACAGCGGCTACCGCGAGAGGCGCGCGCGGACGGCCGCCGCGACCCGCCCGCCCTCGGCCCGCCCGGCCACCTTCGGGTTGAGGGCCTTCATGACCTGCCCCATCGCCTGCGGCCCCGACGCGCCCGTCTCGGCGACGGCCTCCTCGACGAGCCCCTGGAGCTCCTCGTCGGAGAGCTGCGCGGGAAGGTACTCCTCCAGCACCGCCTGCTCTGCGAGCTCCGCCTCGGCCTGCTCGGCGCGCCCCGCGTTGCCGAACGCCTCCGCGGCCTCGCGCCGCTTCTTGGCCTCCTTGGTCAGCACCTTGATGATCTCGTCGTCGGAGAGCTGCCTGGCCTCCTTGCCGGCGACCTCCTCGACGTTCACCGCGGCCAGTGCCATCCGAATCGTCCGGAGACGCACCTCGTCCCGGCTCTTCAGCGAGGCCGTGAGATCGGCCTTCAGCTTTTCCTTCAATGCGCTCATGCCGTCCATCTTGCCGTCTGGGCGGGCCACCCGTGTCCGGCGTCGGGCATCATGAGTACGTGAGGAAAGCCGTCGCACTGCCACTGTCCATGCTCGGTCTCGGCCTGGCCGGGCTGGGTTACGCCTCGGTCGTGGAGCGCAACTGGTTCCGGTTGCGCCGCTTCGACGTCCCCGTGCTGGCGCGCGGCCAGCGTCCCGTGCGCATCCTCCACCTGTCCGACCTGCATCTGACGCCGCGCCGCGGCATGCTGATCGACTGGGTGCGCTCCCTCGGCTCGCTCGAACCCGACCTGGTCGTCAACACCGGAGACTCGATCGCCCACCCCGACGCGGTCCCGGCGCTGCTCCACGCGCTGGAGCCGCTGCTGTCCCGCCCCGGCCTGTTCGTCTACGGCTCCAACGACCTGTACGCCCCCCGGCCGAAGAACCCCGCCCGCTACCTCTGGCGCACCTCCAAGAACGACCGCCGCCAGCACGTCCCCAGCCTGCCCTGGGAAGAGCTCGGCGCCGGCATGGCCGCCGAGGGCTGGCTCGACATGAACAACACCACGGCCCGCGTCAAGGTCGGCGACCTCGACGTGGCGGTTGCGGGCATCCACGACTCCCACATCGACCGCGACCGCTACGACCTGGTGGCCGGCCCCGCCCCGGCCGACGCCGACCTGCGCCTCGGCGTCATGCACTCGCCGGAGCCGCGCAACATGACCCGCTTCGCCGCCGACGGCTACCAACTGCTGCTCGCCGGCCACACGCACGGCGGCCAGCTCTGCATCCCCTTCTACGGCGCCCTGGTCACCAACTGCGGCATCGACCGGGCACGTGTGAAGGGCCTGAGCCGCCACGACTCGGCCTGGCTCCACGTCTCCGCCGGCCTCGGCACCTCGCCGTACTCCCCGGTCCGCTTCGCCTGCTTCCCGGAGGCCTCCTTGCTGACCCTGGTTCCCAGGCGCTGACGGGTCACGAGCACACAGGAAGTCCGCTAGACTTTCCCAAGCACGCGCAAGATGGCGTGCGCCGGGGTGTAGCGCAGCTTGGCAGCGCGCTTCGTTCGGGACGAAGAGGTCGTGGGTTCAAATCCCGCCACCCCGACCAGCCAGGTAAGAGGCCCTTTTCGGAGAGATC
>NZ_QNFZ01001032.1 GCF_003313395.1 Nonomuraea lactucae
GCCCCGTCCCGCTCGGCCCGCTCGGCGGCCCGGAGGATCTCGGCGGCCCGGGCCGTCTCCTCCTCCGTGGGCGTGAAGGCGCGCCTGATCGCGGGGAGCTGGCGGGGGTGGATCGCCGCCCTGCCGAACATGCCGAGCGCCCGCCCCGCCGCGCACGAGGCGGCCAGGCCGGCCTCGTCGCGCACGTTCGGGTGGACGGACATGGGCACGGGCGGCAGGCCCGCCGCCGCCGCGGCCAGCACCACCTGGAGCCTGAGGTGGTTCACGGCGCTCTCTCCGGTGATCGACAGCTCGGCGGCCAGGTCCTGCTCGCCGAGCGCGACGCCCGCGACCCTCGGGTGCGCGGCGATGGCGGTGGCCTCGACGAGACCGGCGGCCGACTCCAGCAGCGCGTACGCCGGGACCGGGAAGTGGTCGAGCAGGTCCAGGCTCCGGGCGGACTCGATCTTCGGCAGGCGGAGGGCGTCGAGACCGGGAAGTCCCGCCAGCTCGCTCAGATCGTCCAGCCCCCGCTGGGTGGCCAGATCATTGAGCCGGACGTGCACCTCCACACCGCCCCCCGGGCCGCACCCGTCACCCATGGCGGCCCGTTCGCGCAGGTAGGAGGTCCGTTCGACCAGGTAGGCGGCCACGTTGGCGCGGGCCTCGTCCTTCCTGGCGGGCGCGACCGCGTCCTCCAGGTCGATGATGACCACGTCGGCCCCCGAGGCGACGGCCTTGGCGAACCGCTCGGGACGGTCGCCCGGCACGTACAGCCAGGTCACCCGGAGCCGCCCCGTCTCCCGGAGCCGCCCTGTCCAGCGGACCCGCCCGGTCACACGATCACCCCGCCCTCCCGCAGCGCCGCGATCTCCTCCGCGCCGTAGCCGAGCTCGCCGAGCACCTCGTCGGTGTCGCGCCCGAGGCGGCGGCCCGGCCAGCGCACCTCGCCCGGCGTGCCGGACAGGCGGAACATGACGTTCTGCATGGTGACCGTGCCCAGCTCCTCGTCGGGCAGCTCGACGAAGGTGCCGAGCGCCGCGTACTGCGGGTCCTTGGCGATGTCGGCCACGTCGTAGACGGGCGCGACCGCGGCCTGGGCCTCCTCGAAGCGGGCGACGACCTCGTCGGCGTCGCGCTCGGCGATCCACGCGGCGACGGCCTCGTCCAGCTCGTCCACGTGCTCCACCCGGCCGCCGCCGGTGGCGAACCACGGCTGCTCCACCAGGTCGGGGCGGCCGACCAGGGTCACGACACGCTCGGCGACGGGCTGGGCACTGGTGGAGACGGCCAGCCAGCGGCCGTCGCGGGTGCGGTAGGTGTTGCGCGGGGCGTTGCTGCCGGAGCGGTTGCCGGTGCGCGCCGGCACCACGCCCAGGGCCTGGTAGGCGGTCATCTGCGGGCCGAGCAGGCCGAGGATGGGCTCGATGATCGCCACGTCGACGACCTGCCCGCGGCCGGTCGTCTCGCGGGCGCGCAGCGCCACCATGATCGCGTACGACATGGCGAGGCCGGCGATGCCGTCGGCCAGGGCGAGCGGCGGCAGCGTGGGCGGGCCGTCAGGCTCGCCGGTCATGGCCGCGAACCCGCTCATGGCCTCCGCCAGCGTGCCGAACCCGGGCCTCGACGCCATCGGCCCGCGCTGCCCGAACCCGGTCATGCGCGCCACGATCAGGCGCGGGTTCAGCTCCAGCAGGTCTCCGGGCGCCAGGCCCCAGCGCTCCAGCGTGCCGGGCCGGAAGTTCTCGATCAGCACGTCGGATCGCCCGGCCAGGAGGCGCAGGATCCGCTGCCCCGCGGGATGCGAGAGGTCGACCGCGGTGGCGCGCTTGTTGCGCGACAGCGTCTTCCACCACAGGCCGACGCCGTCCGCCGAGGCGCCGTGCCCGCGTGACGGATCGCCCCGCCGCGGGTGCTCGATCTTGACGACGTCGGCGCCGAAGTCGCCCAGCATCATCGCGGCGGACGGCCCGGCGAACAGCGTCGCGGCGTCGATGACCCTCAGCCCGGCGAGACTTGGCATGAACATATAAGATATAAGAAATAGGAAAAGGTCAATCCGTCGTGGTTTGCGGGACACTGAGGGCCATGCAGAGCAGCGATCCGCGCCCGCCGATGAGCAAGGCCGACTACGTCTACAGCGTGCTGCTGGACGAGATCCGCACCGCCCGCATCCCGGGGGGCGCGGCGCTGCGCGCGGGTGCGGTCGCCCGCCGGCTCGGGGTGTCGGTGACGCCGGTGCGCGAGGCGCTGCGCAGGCTGGAGAACGACCGGCTGATCAGCTACGAGGCCCATCACGGCGCCACGGTGGTGGACCTGGGCGACGACGCGCTGGAGGAGTTCTACGGTCTGCGCGCGGTGGTCGAGGGCCTCGGCGCGCGCCTGGCCGCCGCCCGGATCACCGCCGAGGAGCTCGACCGGCTGCGCGAGGTGCACGCCGCGATGGTCCACGACGCCGAGGAGGGCAGGAACGACCTGCTGGGCGAGCAGAGCCGGCACTTCCACCTGCTCATCGCCGACATCGGCGGGCCCGCGTTCCTCGGCCGGCACGCCAGGGCGGTGCGCAACAGCTTCCCGGTGCCCGCCGCCGCCTCGCTCTGGCTGGACGACGCCCAGGTGCGGCCGCAGCTCGAAGCGCACGAGCGCATCCTGGACGCCCTGGCGAGCGCCGACGGCGCGACCGCCGAACACATCATGATCGAGCACGTACGGCAGGCCGGGGACTACCGCCGCAACGGCTGAGGCACGCGCGCCGGCTCCTCAGGGGGCCACCTCGGCCAGGGCCGACGAGCCCAGGTCGAAGCCGCCGACGAACGCCAGGTAGTCGCCCTCGGCCAGCGGATCACCCAGGTACACGCCGCCCGCCTGACGCACCAGCAGGGCGCCGGCGGCCACGTCCCACGGCTGGGAGCGCGTGCCGTACGCCGCGTCGGCCCACCCGGCGGCGACGTGCGCCAGCTTGAGCGCCGCACTGCCCGGCCGGCGCACGGCGGAGAAGGACGCCAGGAAGCGGCCGTAGCGGCGCAGCGCCTCCTCACCGTGGGTCTCCAGGTCGAGCGGCGTGGGATAGCTCGACAGCAGCATCGCCTCCCGGTCGCGGGACGCCCCCGTGCTGCGGATCGGGGTGCCGTTGCACCACGCGCCCGCCGTCGAGGCGGTGAACTCGTCGTCGCGCACCGGGTCGTAGATCACGCCCGCCACCAGCTCACCTCGTACGGCGGCGGCGATGGAGACGCAGAAGAACGGCAGCCCGGCGGCGAAGTTGGCGGTGCCGTCGATCGGGTCCACGTACCAGCACAGGTCACCGGAGCCGGTCTCGCCGCCCTCCTCGCCCACGATCGCGCTGCGGGGCCAGCGGCTGGTGATCACCGCGCGGATGGTCTCCTCGGCGGCCCTGTCGTGCTCGGTCACCGGGTCGTGGAAGTCCCGCTTCGTGGCGACCGGCGGCCGGGACCGGAAGGCCTTGCGCAGCCGCGGCCCCACCGCGCGGGCGGCCTCGCTCGCCGTCTCCAGCAGCAGCTCGGCGTCCGAGGGCGCGGCGTCCGGGCCTCGCGTCTCGTCCATGTCTCCTCCAGCCTCTCCTCGGGCGTCCCCTCCGACCACACGGGAACAACACCCCTGAGGTTGCCCAAGCCTGCCCCCGCCATGCAATTGTCAGGACATTCTGACCTCGGTACCCTGATCGGCATGACCGCGAACCTGGCGATCGATCTGGATCGATCCAGTCCCGTGCCGCTCTACTTCCAGGTGGCCGAGCAGATCGCCGAAGCGATCCGGCGGGGAGACCTGGCGCCCGGCTCCCGCCTCGACAACGAGATCCTCCTGGCCGACAAGCTCGGCCTGTCGAGACCCACCATCCGCCAGGCCATCCAGTATCTGGTCGACAAGGGCCTGCTGGTGCGCAAGCGCGGCGTCGGCACCCAGGTGGTGCACGGGCAGGTCAAGCGCTCGGTGGAGCTGACGAGCCTCTACGACGACCTGCGCCGCGCGGGGCAGGAGCCCGCCACCCAGGTCCTCGCGCTGGAGCCGCGCCCGGTCGACGAGGAGATCGCCCCCATCCTCGGCCTCGAGCCGGGCGTCGAGGTGCTCTACCTCGAACGGCTCCGCTTCGCGGCCGGCGAGCCGCTCGCGGTGCTGCACAACTGGCTCCCGCTGGGGCTCGCCCAGATCGGCGCGGCCGAGCTCGAGGACCGCGGCCTGTACGAGCTGCTGCGCGGGGCGGGGGTGCGGATGCGGGTGGCCAACCAGCGCATCGGCGCCCGCGCGGCCAGCCAGGCGGAGGCCAGGCTGCTGCACGAGCGGCGCGGCGCACCGCTGCTCACCATGATCCGCACCACGTACGACGACCAGGGCCGGGCGGTCGAGCACGGCTCGCACATCTACCGCGCCTCCCACTACTCCCTCGAAGTCACCCTCATCGAACGCTGAACCCGCGCACCGGCCCCGGACACCCGCCCACGCGCCCCGAAGGGCCGCTAACGGCTCTGTGGATTGACGGTGATGGCGAACGTGGACGTCGTGTTCCTGATGTCCTGCGCGTTGTCGGCGAACCGCAGGCCGTTGAACGTGGCGGAGCCGACGGCGGGGCCCTGGTCGGGTTCGGGCAGCTCGTTGGCCCAGATGCCGAAGCCGGACTTGGCGTCGTAGGCGTCGCCGCTCTTCCTGGCGCCGCTGATCGAGACGTTCGTGAAGACGGTGTCCCTGATCGTGTTGAGTGGCCGCCCGCCCGCGTAGCCGGTCTGGAACATGATCCCGTGGTAGGTCGGGTCGACGATGTCGAGGTTGGCGACCCTGATGCCCTGGAACTCCTTGGACGCGGAGAACAGCCACATCGCCGGGAACGTCTGCGCGCCCCAGAAGTGCCCGCCGGCCCTGACCAGCGAGACGTTCTCGAAGCGCGTGGGCGGATCGGCCCCGAAGCCGTGCATCGGGATGCCGAAGTCCAGAGAGCTGATCGTCACGCCGGGGTAGACGAGCGTGTCGGCGACGTAGATGTTCCTGAACGTGTTGCCGCGCCCGCCGTAGACGGCGACGCCCGCGGCCCGCCAGGTGAGCAGCGACGTGAGGTTCTCGTAGACGTTGCCCGTCTGCTCGCCCGGGTTGTTGTCGGTCGCGGAGAACAGCGCGAAGCTGTCGTCGCCGGTCGAGCGGGCCTCCACGTCGGTGACCCGGTTGTCCGTGCTGCCGTTGGTCATGTTGAGCCCGTCGGCGAAGACGTTCCGGATCCGGGAGTTCCTGATCGTCATGTCGTCCGTGTTGGAGCCCCAGTACATGCAGATCTGGTGCTCCACCCAGATGTCGTCGATCACCATGCCCGCCACGTTGGAGAGGTCGAACACCTTGCCCGGCCCGTCGATGCGCGAGGTGTAGTTCCCGAAGTAGGCGAACCCGGCGAACGACGAGCCGTTCGCCGACGCCTCCGCGCGGAAGCCCACGTCGGTGTTCTCCTGCCCCCGGGGGGCGTGGAAGCGTGTGTACCACGGCCCGGCACCGACGATCTTGACGGCCCTGCCGTACACCTGGAACTTGCCGGACGTCTGGTAGTCGCCCGCCGGGAGGTAGACGCCGGTGAGCGTGGTGTCCTGGCGGGCCCGGTCGAGGGCGTTCTGCACGTCCTGGTGGGTGAGGCCGGCCGGGACGGCGTAGCGCGCGGGGTCCGGGTTCGCGACCGGTGACACCTGCTCCAGGTTGACGAAGTCGATCGTGTACGTGGAGTCGTTGGCCGGGTCCTTCTGCAGCCTGATCCTGCTGCCCGCCCGGACCGTGGTGCCGAGCGGCAGGTTGGCCTCGTCGTAGATGTGCCGTGGCGGGCCGGAGCCGGGCGAGTTGTTCGGGCTCGCCTCGGCGCCGTAGAGCCAGGCGTAGCGCGAGGTCAGCGGGACGGGCTTGAGGAAGACGCCGTCGACGTAGACGTTCAGCGTCGAGTCGATCCCGCCGCCGCCCGGGGCGTCGGGCATCGAGAACCTGGTGACCAGCGTGTTCGTGTCGGCGCGCGTGGTGAACTCGACGTACGCGCCGGGGGTGCCCAGCGTCACGGCCCTGCGGCCGGACGCCTCGCCGGCGAGGTCTCCCACCTTCCGGTTGGGGCCGAGGCGGGTGGCGCCTCCGCCGACGGCCGCGTCCTCGGCCTCGTACATGTCGTACGGCATCCGCGCGCCGCGCCCGGCCGACAGCCGGTGCGTGCTGGTGTTGTTGGCCCGCTTGACCGGCAGCTCGTCGGCGTCGGGGGCCAGCACGACCTTGACCGTGTACGTGCCGTCGGCCGCGGTCCACGGGCCCAGGGTGACCGGGGCGGCGCTCGCGCCGGGGGCGATCGGGCCGCCGGCGGAGCCGGTCAGCGTTCTGATGACGGTGCCCGACGCGTTCGCGACGGTGAGCGTGATGCCGTGGGAACCGCCGCTGGAGGCCAGCGTGCCCTGGTTCCTGACGGTCACCGCGAACGTGACGCTGTCTCCCTGGGCGGGGTTGCCCGGCGTCCAGGTCACGGACGAGGCGATCAGGTCGGCCGAGTCGACCGGTCTGACGGTAAGGCTGCCGGTGCGCGTGTTGTTGGCCTCGTCCAGCTCGATGACCCTCCCGTCGTCGTCGGCCGTGGCGCCGGCCTGGTAGGTGTCGGCGTCGCGGGTTCCGATCGGCATGGTGACGGTGGCCGAGGCTCCGGCCGCCAGCGGTCCCAGGTCGGTGGCGCCCACCCTGGAGCCGCCGACGGTGAAGGCGACCGAGGTCGCGACCGAGGGTGCGGTGCCGGAGTTCCTGACGGTGGCCGACAGCGTGATCGTGTCGGTCTCCAGCGGGGCCGCCGGGCTGGAGGTCAGCGCGGTCACGGTGAGGTCGGGGTTGGGCGAGGGGGCGCCGAAGACCTGGAACTCGGCGATCTGGCCGCCGGGTGCCCCGGAGTTGGCGGTGATCGTGAGCCGCACGTCGGCGACCCTGGCCCGCACCGGGATCCGCACCGTGTTGCCGGAGGCGGGATCGAAGGTGTAGGTGGCCTGCGGCACCAGGGTCGTCAGGCCGGCGGCGCTCTGCTCGCGGCCCTGCACCTGGATGGCCTGCGTGCGCCTGGCCCAGGCCGGGGCGGGGTCGAGTCTGAGCACGATCGAGGTCACGTCGGCGTTGGCGCCCAGTTTGACGGTCAGCGTGTTCGGGTAGGCGCCGCCCTCCCAGTAGGTCCGCGCGTCGTTGTCGTTGGCGTTCGCCGCCACGTAGGTCTGGGTGTGCGAGGAGGCGGCGATGGGCTTGCCGGTCGCCAGGTTCGTCCCGTCGCCGCCGCCCTGGCCGTACACCTCGACCTCGGAGAGCTGGGCGGCCGGCCAACCGGTGTTCGCGGTGATCGACAGCCGGACGTACCGGGCGATGGCAGGCGTGAGGGCGATGGTGGCGTTCGGGGCGAAGGTGTGGCTCGCGGACGGGGCGATCGTGGAGAAGGCCGTCCCGTCGGCGCTGCCCTGCACGGTCAGCGTCTGTGTGCGGCTCGGCCAGCCGCCGGGGAGCTTGAGCACGAGCCCGGTGACGGTCGCCGCCTCGCCGAGGTCGACCTGGACCCACTGCGGGAAGGCGTTGCCGGCCGACTCCCAGTAGGTGGCCTGGTCGCCGTCGGTGACGTTGGCGGCCTGGTAGACGTCGGTGAAGCTGCCGGCGGCGGCGGGCCTGCCGGCCGCGAGGTTGGGGGCCGCCACCGCGCGCGCGGGTGCGGGTGCGGCCAGGAGTCCGAGAACTAACGCAAGGGCGGCTAAGACGGCTCTCATGGGGGTGGCCCTTCGGCGAGGACGGATAGCCGCACCATAAGGTGCCGAGCAGATGTCGGCAATATTTCGACGAGATTGCGCAAGGAATCGACTGACCAGCGGGACGCGGTTTCAGTCGCCGCCGCTGGTCAGGACCGCCGGGGAAGCGGCAGAGTCTCCTGAACGGGCTGTAAGGCGCGGCGTCATGTCAACGCAAGCAGTTGCAAGCGCTTGCGTTGACGGCCTTATAGTTTGCGCATGACGCGACGACTTGCAGAGGTGGCCAAGAAGGTCGGAGTGAGCGAGGCGACCGTGAGCCGCGTGCTCAACGGCAAGCCAGGGGTGTCCGAGGCGACCCGCGAGGCGGTGCTGACGGCTCTCGACGTGCTCGGCTACGAGCGTCCCACCCAGCTCCGCGGCGACCGGGCCCGCCTGGTGGGCCTGGTGCTGCCGGAGCTGCAGAATCCGATCTTCCCCGCGTTCGCCGAGGTCGTCGGCGGGGCGCTGGCCCAGCAGGGTTTCACCTCCGTGCTCTGCACCCGCACGGTCGGCGGCGTCTCCGAGGCCGACTACGTCGACCTGCTGCTCCAGCAGCAGGTCAGCGGCGTGGTCTTCGCCGGCGGCCTGTACGCCCAGGCCGACGCCTCGCACGGGCACTACGAGCTGCTGCACGAGCGCGGGCTGCCCACGGTCCTGGTCAACGCGGCCGTCGGGCGCCTCGACTTCCCGCAGGTGTCGTGCGACGACGCGGTGGCCGCCGAGATCGCCCTGGCCCACCTGCGGGCGCTCGGCCACGAGCACGTCGGCATGGTGCTCGGCCCGAAGGACCACATCCCCTCGCGGCGCAAGCTGGAGACGTTCCTGACGTGCGGCGGCGACCCGGCGCTGGTCGAGCAGACGATGTTCTCGCTGGAGGGCGGGCACGCGGCGGCGGCCCGGCTGGTCCGGCGCGGTGTCACCGGTGTGATCTGCGCGAGCGACCTGCTCGCGCTCGGCACGATCAGGGCCGCCCGCCGCGCCGGGCTGGCGGTGCCCTCCGACGTCTCGGTCATCGGCTTCGACGACTCCGCGCTGATGAACTGCACCGAGCCCCCACTGACCACGGTGCGCCAGCCGATCGACGCCATGGGCAGGGCCGCCGTGGACCTGCTGGTCGCGCAGATCGGCAGGGCCGTGGTGCCCGCCGACGAGCTGCTGTTCGAGCCGGAGCTGGTCGTCCGGGCCTCGACCGCGCGAGCACGCTCGTAATGCAGTCGTTATCTTGCGGCTTCTAGTCGAAATATTGCAGTCATGGGTCGCTGATCTTATGGTGTGGGCACCTCGCATCAGAAGGGTCAGACCCATGCACAGATCCACAGGGCTCTTTCTCGCGACCGTGCTCGGCCTCTCCTCCTCCGCCTCCGCCTGCGGATCGAGCGGGCCGGCCGCACCCGCAGGCGGAGGCGCCGCCCCGGTCACGATCACCGTGGCCTGCCGGCCCGCGAAGTCCGCGCCCAAGGAACGCCGGGCCTGGGACGACGACGTCGCCGCGTTCATGAAGGCGCACCCGGGCGTGACGGTCAGGAGCACCGACCAGCAGCCCTGCTTCGACCCCAAGACGTTCGGGCCCAAGCTGGCCGGCGGCCAGATGGAGACGGCGTTCGTGGTGCCGGTGACCACCTACGACGACGTCATCCGCAGGGGCCAGGCGCTCGACCTCTCCCGGCACATCGGCGCGATCAGGAACTGGAACGACCTGCGCCCCGACGTCAGGGCGCTGGTCACCAAGGACGGCAAGGTGTACGGCGTGCCCAACGTCCACTACGGCGTCGGCCTGGTCTACAACCGCAGGCTGTTCGCCCAGGCCGGGCTCGACCCGGACACGCCGCCCACGACCTGGGCCGGGATCCGCGAGGCCGCGAGGAAGATCGCCGCGCTCGGCCCGGGCCACGTCGGCTACGGCGAGTACTCCGGCGGCAACACCGGCGGCTGGCACTTCACCCAGGCGCTCTACGGCAGGGGCGGCAGCGTGCTCACCGGCGACGGAAAGAAGGCCGCGTTCAACTCACCCGAGGGCCTGGCCGTGCTCCAGACGCTGCACGACATGCGCTGGGTGGACGGCAGCATGGGCACCAAGCTCCTGGTCGGCTGGGAGTCGCTCATGATGGCCATGGGCGGCGGCAAGGTCGGGATGATGCTGGGCGCCCCGGACGTGATCACCGACGTGGTCAACAAGTTCGGTGGCGACGTCGCCGACTACGGCATCACCGGCTTCCCGGAGGCCAAGGCGTCGCTGAGCGGCGGCGAGGCGTTCATGATCAACCCCCGGGCCACCCCCGAGCAGGCCCGGGCCGCCCTGGCGTGGATCGACTTCCGCTTCAACACCGTGGGCAAGGGGCGCTTCGACTTCGCCCGCGGCAAGGCCATCGGCAACCCCGTCGGCGTGCCCGACAACGACGTCTACGGTGACTCGCCCACCGGCAAGGCCATCCAGGCCGACCGCGAGAGGCACGCCTCGCTGCCGGTCGAGAACTACGCGCCGTACGTGCGGGCCGCCGCCGCCGTCCCGCCCAGGGCCGAGCCCGCCCACGCGCAGGAGCTGTACGCGATCCTCGACGTGGCCATGTCCGGCGTGCTGAGCCGCCGGGACGCCGACCTCGGCAGGCTGCTCTCCGACGCGGAGGCCAAGGCCGACGCGATGCTGGCCACCAAGGGCTGACCCACATGGGCGTACTGAGGCGCAACCTGACGGCCTACGGCTTCCTGTGCGCGGCGCTGTTCTGCTTCGCGCTGTTCGCCTGGTATCCGATGGTCAGGGAGTTCGTCCTGAGCTTCCAGCGGACCAACCTGGTGGACCCGCCCACCTGGGCCGGGCTGGACAACTTCAAGGCCGTCGTCCAGGATCCGGCGTTCGGCACGGCGTGGCTGAACACCCTGCAGTTCACGGGGCTGGCGCTGCTCTGCGGCTACGCCGTGCCGTTCGTCACGGCACTGGTGCTCAACGAGCTGCGCCACGCCCGGGCCTACCTGCGGTTCGTCGTCTACCTGCCGGTCATGCTGCCGCCCATCGTCGCGGTGCTGCTCTTCAGGTGGTTCTTCGATCCGGGGCCCGGACTCTTCAACCAGATCCTGGACCTCCTCCACCTGCCCGCGCTCGCCTGGCTCGACTCCTCCGCCACCGCGCTGATCTCCCTGGTGATCGTGTCGACCTGGATGAACATGGGCAGCGCGACGCTGATCTACCTGGCGGCCCTGCAGAACGTCCCGCCCGAGCTGTACGAGGCGGCCGAGCTGGACGGGGCCGGCATCCTCAACCGGATCAGGCACGTCACGATCCCGCAGACCCGGCTCATCCTGCTGCTCATGCTGATGCTCCAGGTCGTGGCCACCATGCAGGTGTTCATCGAGCCGTACATGCTCACCGGCGGCGGCCCGGAGAACTCCACCGTCACCGTCGCCTACCTGATGTACCAGTTCGCGTTCACCTACGGCGACGGGTACGGGCAGGCGGGCGCGCTCGGCATGATGCTGATGCTCGCGCTGCTCGTCTTCGCCGCCTTCCAGCTCCGGCTCACCCGCGAGGACAAGGCATGATCTCCGCCGGCGCCAGGACGGCGACCGGGCACGCGCGGGAGCGGAGGCCGCCGAGGCGCATCGACGTGCGGTTCCGCACCATCGTCTCTCCGCACCAGCTCAACAGCAGGTGGGGGCGGCGGGTCTACTGGGCCGTCCTGGTGGCGATGGTGGCCGGCTCCACCCTGGCCTTCGTCTTCCCGCTCTACTGGATGGTGACCGGCGCCATGAAGTCGGGCCCGGAGCTCGCCCGGATGCCACCGACCCTCCTCCCGGCCGCTCCCACGCCGGACGCCTTCGCCGAGGCGTGGAGCCTGTTCGACATCGGGCTGCTGCTGAGGAACACCGCGTACTACGCCTTCGGCGGCTGGCTGGTGTCGATGGCGGTGGACGTGACGGCGGCGTACGCGCTGTCGAAGCTGAGACCGGTGCTCGGCAACGTGATCCTGGGCGCCATGCTGGCGACGCTGATGATCCCGCCGATGGTCGTGCTGATCCCGCTCTACGTCACGATCGTGGACCTCGGCCTGCTGAACAACCCGTGGGGCCTCTGGCTGCCCGCGGCGGCCAACGGGTTCAACATCTTCCTGCTCAAGCGCTTCTTCGACTCCATACCGAGGGAGCTGATCGAGGCCGCTCGGATCGACGGCGCCGGACCGCTCCGGGTGCTGTGGTCGGTGGTGCTGCCCGTCTCCAGGCCGATCCTCGGCGTGGTGTCCATCTTCACGATCGTCACCTCGTTCAAGGACTTCGTCTGGCCGCTGCTGGTCATGACAGAGAGCGAGAGGATGACCGTCGGCGTGGGGCTGTCACAGACCGCCGGAGCCGTGCCCCAGAACGTGATCATGGGCGGTCTGGTGATCGCCGGCGTGCCGACGATCGTCGTCTTCTTCCTGTTCCAACGGCACATCATGGCGGGCCTGACCGCCGGAGGCATCAAGGGATGAGCATGTCGCGAACGTGGTGGCGGGGGGCCGCGATCTACCAGGTCTACCTGCGCAGCTTCGCCGACGGCAACGGCGACGGCTGCGGCGACCTGGCGGGGCTGCGCTCGCGCCTGGGGTATCTCAAGGAGCTCGGGATCGACGCCGTCTGGCTGAATCCCTGGTACCCGTCGCCGATGGCCGACGGCGGGTACGACGTGGCGGACTACCGGGACATCGAGCCGGTGTTCGGCACGCTGCCCGAGGCCGAGAAGTTCATCGCCGAGGCGCACGACCACGGCATCAGGGTCATCATCGACGTCGTCCCCAACCACAGCTCCACCGCCAGCGCCTGGTTCGAGGAGGCGCTCGTGGACCGGAAGGCCAGGGAACGGTTCTGGTTCCGGGACGAGCCGAACGACTGGTCGTCGATCTTCGGCGGTCCGGCGTGGACGCAGGTTCCCGACGGGCAGTGGTACCTCCACCTGTTCGCCCCCGAACAGCCCGACCTCAACTGGGACAACCCGGAGGTCCACCAGGAGTTCGAGGACGTCCTGCGCTTCTGGTTCGACCGGGGCGTCGACGGCTTCCGCATCGACTCGGCCGCCCTGCTGTTCAAGTCCGCCACGGGCTACGAGGACCTCGACGACGTGCACGACGTCTACCGGCGCTGGCGCGAGATCGCCGACGAGTACGGCGAGCGGATCCTGATCGGCGAGGTCTGGCTGCCCGACCAGGAGCGCTTCGCCCGCTACCTGCGGCCCGACGAGCTGCACACCGCCTTCAACTTCGACTTCCTGTCCTGCCCCTGGCGGCCCGCCGAGCTGCGCCGGGTGATCGATCTGACGCTGTCCACGCACCTGCCGATCGGCGCGCCGCCCACGTGGGTGCTCTCCAACCACGACGTCACCCGCCCGGTGACCAGGTACGGCAGGGCGGACACCGCGTTCGAGCACGGCGGACGCCTCCACGGCAGCCCGTCGGACCTGGAGCTCGGCCGCCGCCGGGCCAGGGCCGCGGCGCTGCTCGCGATGGCCCTGCCCGGCTGCGTCTACGTCTACCAGGGCGAGGAGCTCGGTCTGCCCGAGGTCGAGGACCTGCCTGACGACGCCCGCCAGGACCCCATGTACGCGAGGTCGGACGGCGCCAACCCGGGCCGGGACGGCTGCCGCGTGCCGCTGCCCTGGACGGGCGGCGAGCCTCCGTACGGCTTCGGCGGGCCGCGCCCCTGGCTGCCGCAACCGGAGGGCTGGCACGGGCTCACCGCGCAGGCCCAGCTCGCCGACCCCGGGTCCATGCTCAACCTCTACCGCTCGGCGCTTCGCCTGCGCCGCGACCTGCTCGGCGACGGCACGCTGAGCTGGCTGCCCTCCGGTGACGACGTGCTCGCCTTCGGCCGTGACTCCGGCCTGATCTGCGTGTCGAACCTGGGCGCCGTCCCAGTGCCGCTCCCGCCGGGCGAGGTCCTGCTGGCCAGCGGCCCCCTGGAGGGCGCCGCCCTGCCGCCCGACACGACGGCGTGGCTGGCATCCCCGGAATGAGGCACCCGCCGTCCGGGCGGTGACGGCCTCCGGATGGGGACGGCCTCCGGGCGGGGACGGGTACCGGGCGGGGACGGCCTCCGGGCGGGACGGCCTCCGGATGGGGACGGGTTCGGTCAGGGCAGGGCCGCGCGGACCGCCGCCTGGGCCGTCTCGCGGAGGCGGGCGTGCACGGCGGCGTTCGCCTCGCGGTCCGTGCGGACCTCCACCACCCGCGGCCCGTGCCCGCGGATCGCCTTGGGCAGGTCGCCGATCTCCTCCACCAGCGTGTACGGCGTGCCGGTGGCCGCCGCCACGTAGCCGAGGTCCACCCCGTGCGGCGTGCCGAAGACCCGCTCGAACGCGTCGCGCAGGGCCGCCTGCGGCAGCAGCGAGAAGATCCCGCCCCCGTCGTTGTTGACCACCACCAGGCACAGGTCGGGCCGGGGCTCGCGGGGCCCGAGGATCAGGCCGTTCTGGTCGTGCAGGAACGACAGGTCGCCGAGCAGCGCGTACGAGGGCCCGTTGTGCGCCAGCGCCGCCCCCATCGCGGTCGAGACCGCACCGTCGATGCCGGAGGCGCCCCGGTTGGCCAGCAGCCGCAGCCCGCGCCGTGGCCGCATCGCCTGGTCCAGGTCGCGGATCGGCATCGACGACCCGCAGAACAGCAGCGCCCCGTTGGGCAGCGCCTCCGCCAGGTCGCGCGCCACCCGGGGCTCGGTCATCCCGGCGGTGTCGAGCACCTCGTCCAGGGCCGAACGGGCGGCGAGGTCGGCCTGCCGCCAGGCGTGCAGCCAGCTGTCGTCGCCCGAGGCGACGGGGATCTCCACCGCCTGCGCCACCTGGGTGGCCGACCGGGTGGGGTCGGGCCAGCGTTCGAGGCCGGTGGAGACCACGATGTGCTCCGGCGCGCGCCTCAGCCACGACAGCAGCGGCCGTGACAGCCCCGGCCGGCCCAGGGTCACCACCACGTCGGGCTGGTGGGCGTCGGCGAAGTCGGGAGTGGACAGCAGGTAGTGGTAGGCGGAGACGGCGTGGTCGCCGTATCTGGCGTTGCCGTTCGGCTCTGACAGCACCGGCCAGCCGGCCATCCCGGCCGCGGCGACGTAGCGGCGCACGTTGGCCGCGCCGTCGCCGACCACCAGCACACCGCGCCTGGTCGGCGGGAGGTGCAGCGCCACGGGCGGCGGCGACACCCGGGCGCGCACCCACGGCCCCGTCACGTCGCCGTCGAGCGGCTCGCACCACGTGGTGTCGCCGTCTGGGATCAGCGGCTCCCTGAAGGCCAGGTTGAGGTGGACCGGGCCGGGATCGGCGGGTCCCGCCGCCCGCTGGTAGGCCCGGCAGGCCAGCGAGCGCCAGTAGGCCACCTGCCCGGGGCGCTCCTCCGGCACGCCGACCTCCGCGAACCAGCGCGTCGCCGAGCCGTACAGCTTGATCTGGTCGATCGTCTGGTTGGCGCCGGTGCCGCGCAGCTCGGGCGGCCGGTCGGCGGTGAGCAGCAGCAGCGGCACCCCGGCCTCGCTCGCCTCGATGACGGCGGGGTGGAAGTTCGCGGTGGCCGTGCCGGAGGAGCAGACCAGGGCGACCGGCCGTTCGGCGCGCCTGGCCAGTCCCAGCGCCAGGAACGACGCGGACCGCTCGTCGACGCGCACGTGCATCCGCACCCGCGACTCGGCGTGCAGCGCCAGCGCGAGCGGCGCCGAACGCGAGCCGGGCGCCACCACGACATCGGTCAGGCCGCAGCGCACCAGCTCGTCGACGAGCACCTTGGCCAGCGCGGTGGCGGGGTTCACTGGGCGGCCTCCTGCATCCGGCGGAGCGACGAGGGAGATCGGATCTCGGGTGCGGACAGGGACACGACGTTGCCGACCGGCACACCGCCGACGGGATTCCGGAAGATCCCGGGAGAACGCGCCACGACCCTCCCGCCCCGTCGCCGACCATGCCGCAACCATTGTGCCGCCACTAACCTTACGAGCATGCCCAGCACGCGGTCGCACCCGGTTCGCCCGTTGCATGCCGTTGTGGCGTCTCCTGGCCCTGACCTGTTCGCGGCGGTTCGCGATGCGCTGTCCGGTGACGGGCCCGCACTGCTCCCCCTCTCCCCCGACCACGCGGACGCCGCCATCGCGGCCCTGCGCCCGACCCATGCGAACGGCGTGCGGTGCGACGGCGGCGAGGGCGTGCCGCCGGACGTGGCCGTGGTGATCGCCACCAGCGGCAGCACGGGGGTGCCCAAGGGCGTGATGCTCTCGGCGACCGCGCTGCGCGCGTCGGCGGCCGCGTCGCTCCGGCGGATCGAGGCGGCCAAGGGCGAGCGGTGGCTGTGCTGCCTGCCCCCGTCGCACGTGTCCGGGCTGCAGGTGCTGGTGCGCGCGCTGCTGAGCGAGAGCGAGCCGATCGTCCACCCGCGCTTCGACCCGGGCCTCGTGCTGTCCTCGGGCGCCGACCACGTGTCGCTGGTGCCGACGCAGCTGCACCGGCTGGTCGAGCTGGGCGCGGACCTGTCGGTGTTCCGGACGATCCTGCTCGGCGGCGCCGCGCCGCGCCGCGGTCTGGTGGCCGCCGCCCGCGACCTCGGCGCCCGGGTCGTGACGACGTACGGCATGAGCGAGACCAGCGGCGGATGCGTGTACGACGGCCGCCCCCTTCACCATGTGGATCTGAAGGTCGGCGACGACGGGCTGATCCGCATCGCCGGCCCGGTGCTGCTGACCGGCTACCGCTCCGGCGAGCCCGTCCCCCGCGACGGGAAGTGGTTCGTCACCTCCGACCTCGGCGAGCTGTCCGGCGGCAGGCTGCGCGTGCTCGGCAGGGCCGACGACGTCATCAACACCGGCGGCGAGAAGGTCGTGGCCGGCGCGGTGGCCGCGGTGCTGGCCGGCCATCCGGAGGTGGCCGACGTCGCCGTCGTCGGCCGTCCCGACGCCGAGTGGGGCGAGATCGTCGTGGCCGTCGTGGTGCCCGCCGACCCCGCCGGCCCGCCCACCCTCTCCCAGCTGCGCGCCTACGCGGGCGACCGGCTCCCCGCCTACGCCGCGCCACGCGAGCTGCGCCTCGTGCCCGATCTCCCCCTGCTGCCGAACGGCAAGCCCGACCTCGTACGGCTGCGCTCCTCCGGCTGATCCACCCGCTCCCGCCGAGGAACCCGATGACCTTCGGATGCGTCATAGTAGGAGAGGCAAGGAGGGAGCCTTCATGGACCAGACCCGCAAGATGTGGGCATCCGCGGCGGTCGTCGGCGTGATCATCGTCGGTGGTGTCTCCGTCGCGGCGGCCGCCTCGGCGGGCAGGCTCGACCAGGCCGCCAGGCAGACCGGAGCAGTGGTGGAGAAGTCCTCACCGTCCAGCAAGCCCTCCGGCGGGTCGTCCGTCCAGACGGGGCGGATCCCCGACCAGCTGACGCAGCTGACCAGCTCGCCGGAGCCCCGGCCCACGGACGGCGCCGTGGTGTCCAAGGAGATCAACCCCGACCCCGACAAGGTCCTCGACTACTGGACCGGCGAACGCCTCCAGGACGCCGAGCCGATGCCGATGCCCGAGGTCGAGCCCGGCCAGATCACCGTCGGCGAGTAGCGGATCCGCAGGTGGGATAGGTCACCTTTGTGGTGATCCGCCCATTTTTTCGTCCATGCGGGAACAAATAGCGCTGCGTGGCGTTATTGATACTGGTGCGCTGAGCGGCCAGGAGCCGCCCCACCACAACCTGCCTGATCGCTTCGACTCCGTATGGAGGAGGTGTCCTCATGCCCCGAACCGCCGTGGCAACCCCACCCGCGACCCTCGACCAGCTGCTTGACCGAGGGCGAGCACAGGGTCACCTGTCTCTCGCGGAGCTGCGTGACGCGTTCGCGGATGCCGGGATCAGCCCCACCCAGGGGCGTTCGATTCTGCGCGAGCTCACCGACGCGGGCGTCAGCCTCGCCGCGGAGGACGAGCCGTCCCTGGCCAAGCCCGCCGCCGTGAAGAGGCCGCCCGCGAGGAAGAGCGCCAAGCCCGCCGCCGGGTCCGGGGCCAGGAAGACCGCGGTCGCCGGGAAGTCCACGGCCGCGACCAAGCGCACGGACAAGCGCACCGCCTCTGCGGGGTCCGGCGACCTCCCCCTCTCCGAGTCCGAGCCGCCCGCCGAGCCCGACCTCCAGGCCGTCTCGTCAACCGGCACCGGCTCCGGCACCGGCTCCGGCACCACGGCGAGCACCACGTCCGGCGCGGATGCCGAGCCTGACGCGGTCGTGCTGAGCACCGAGGACGCCGAGCTGGAGGACGAGGCGATCGACCTCGACGACAACCAGTCGGTCATGGGCGACTCGGTCCACACCTACCTCAAGTCGATCGGCCGCCGCACCCTGCTGACCGCCGCGCAGGAGGTCGAGCTGGCGCGGCGCATCGAGGGGGGCCTGTACGCCGAGTACAAGCTGGAGACCGACACCTCGCTCTCCCCCACCGCCCGCGAGGAGCTGGAGCTGGTGGTCCGGGACGGCAAGGAGGCCAAGGACCACATGCTGGAGGCCAACCTCCGGCTGGTCGTCTCGGTCGCCAAGAAGTACACCGACCGCGGCATGTCGCTGCTGGACGTGGTCCAGGAGGGCAACCTGGGCCTGATCCGGGCGGTGGAGAAGTTCGACTACACCAAGGGCTTCAAGTTCTCCACGTACGCCATGTGGTGGATCCGCCAGGCCATCCAGCGCGGCTTCGCCGACTCGGCCCGCACGATCCGGCTGCCGGTGCACGTGCTGGAGATGCTGTCGAAGCTCTCCCGCATCGAGCGCGACATGCACCAGCGGCTGGGCCGCGAGCCCACGCCCGAGGAGCTGGCGGTCGAGCTCGACAAGACGCCCGACCAGATCGAGGAGCTGCTGCGCACCAGCCGCCAGCCGATCTCGCTCAACGCGACCATCGGCGAGGACGGCGAGACCACGATCGGCGACCTCATCGAGGACGTCGACTCCCCCGAGGCGTCGGAGATCGTCGACCGCCAGCTGCTGGGCGACCAGCTGCGGGGCGTGCTCGAAAACCTCTCGCCGCGCGAGTCGAAGATCATGGCTCTGCGCTTCGGCCTCGTGGACGGCAAGCCGCACACGCTCGACGAGATCGGCAAGCACCTGGGCCTGACCCGGGAGCGCATCCGGCAGCTCGAGAAGGAGTCCCTCTCCAAGCTGCGCCACCCGAGCAACACCCGCCCGCTGCTCGACTGGGCCAGCTGACCCGCGAAGAAGCCCCGGCCGACCGGCCGGGGCTTCCTCGTGCATCGGTCATGCCCGGGTCACCGGCAGGCCCGTACGGCCTGTCCGGTCACCGCTCCGCGGGCACCGGGCGGGGCAGGCGTGGGATCCCCCACAGCCGGTTGTCCTCGCGCAGCGTGCGCAGCCGCTCCACCTCGGCGGTCCACGTGGCCCCGGCCGGCGTCGCCTTGGCCTTGCGGCGGGCGATGCGGTCGTCGTAGGCCCTGACCCCGAACGTGGCCCGCTGGCCCGACTCGGCCGCCCGCAGCGCCTCGGTCAGCGCCTTGTCGAACGCCAGCCCGGCGCCCAGCAGCTCGATCTCGTCCGCGTCGGCGGCCCGCAGGCCGCGCAGCGTCCGCTCGGCCTGCCTGGCCTTCTGCAGCAGCTCCGGGAAGCTCTTGGAGATCTCCAGATCCGCGTGGTAGCGGACCTCGGCCTCCCGGCTCACCCGCGGACGGAAAAACGCCATCGACTCTGCCCTTTCGCGCACCCACTTCTTACCAGCGACCAGGGTACGCCGTTTCGCGCCACGCCCGGTCATCGGACCGGCGCCACGCCCTTTACACAGTAAGATGATCTCCATGCCCGCCAAGAGGCCGCCCGTCCCGCTCTCCCGCGAGCGCATCATCGAGGCCGCGCTGCACATCGCCGACACGCAGGGGCTGCGCCGGCTCACCATGCGGCGGCTCGGCGACGCCCTGCAGGTGGAGGCCATGGCCATCTACCACCACCTGCCGAGAGGCAAGGAGGCGCTGATGGACGCGCTGGCCGAGCACGTCACCGCCGTCCACGTCGAGCAGGGCGCCACCTGGCAGGACACCGCCCGGGCGTGGTGCCGGGCCGGCCGCGAGCTGCTGCGCGACCATCCCGGGGTGCTGGCCCTCGCCCTGACCAAGCCGCCCAAGGGTGGCACCGCCATCGCCATCAGGGAGCAGACCGAGCAGCTCGCCGACGGGGGCCTGGGGGGCGCCGCCGAGGCGGTGCGCGCGCTCCGGGCGTTCGTCTTCGGCAGCGTGGCGGTCGAGGTGCAGCAGTCCGGCTGGGCCGACCCCGAGGTGGACGAGTGGATCAGGCGCGACGAGCGGGCGGACGTCGACTTCGAGCGCGGGCTCGAAGCGTTGCTCAAAGGCCTGCAAACGTAGTGGGCGTGTCGAGCTTGGACCGTTATCCTGCTTAAGGCACGCTGTGTCGAGGGTCACACCTCCTGGCATCCTCCTCCAACAGTCCTAACGGGCTATGTCGGAAGGTGTGACGTACGCCGCACACTTGCTACAACAACAGACCCGAGCCGCTCCCGCCCCTTCACGCGGGAGCCCTTCACGAGATATCGGAGGCACGCCGATGTGCCCGCACGACCCCGCCTGTCCGTCCGCGGAGGCGCCCGACCGCGAAGCGGCACGCACCGTCGCGTGCCACCCCGAGCAGGGGTGGAGCCTGCTCTGCAACGGCGTGGTCCTCTTCGACGACACCGGGGAGCTCCTGCCCGGCGGCACCGCCATCGCCCCGCACCGGCCCGCGGTCGGCGCGGCCTGACACCCGCGCCCGCTCACGCCCGTCCGGCGCGACCACGCTGACACGCGACC
>NZ_QNFZ01001034.1 GCF_003313395.1 Nonomuraea lactucae
CGCGCACCCGGCGCGCCCCTCGGTGGCGGCGCGAGCCCCCGGCCTCCCCACCGCCACAGGCGGGCCCGGTCGGCCGCTGATCGCCCGGCCCGGCCACCAAGGTTGTCAACCTGACACGGACCCGCCAGCCCGCCACGGCCAGATCCGCCACGGCCAGTCCGCCTGCGGACCTACGGAGTCCGCGATCCACCGGAGTCCGGCGATCCCCAGGCGGGGCCACCCGGCCGCCCGCAATCCACAGAACCCCGTTCGGCTCAACCCCGCTCAACCTCCCGAGCGCAAGGTGGACCTCCCGACAACAGGGAGGCCCTGATGCACCGCCCTCTGGTCATCACCGAGGATCGCGACCTGCTCGACGACCTGGTCCGCATAGCGGCCGCCGCCGGAGCCCAACTCGACGTGGCGCACGTCCCGGCCCACGCCCGCCCGTTCTGGAACCTCGCACCCCTCATCGTGGTCGGCGGCGACCTGGCTGAAGCGGTGGCCGCCACGTCCCCGCCACCCCGCGAACGCGTCCTCCTCGTCACCCGGGAGCCGGACGACCCCGATACCTGGCGAAGATGCGTCGCGGTGGGCGCCCAGGGCGTCGTGGTCCTTCCCTCCGGCGAGCGCCGCCTGGTGGAGGAGTTCGCCGACGCCATGGAGCCCGAGCCCCGCGCGGGCGCTGTGCTCTGCGTGATCGGCGGCAGGGGAGGCGTCGGCGCCAGCGTCCTGTCGTCCTGCCTCGCGTTGCGCGCCTCCCAGGATCATCTCCGCACGCTGCTGGTCGACGCCGACCCCCTCGGCGGCGGCATCGACGCCCTGCTCGGCCACGAGGAGACGAGCGGCGCCCGCTGGGGAGACCTCGTGGCACGCGAGGGAAGAGTCAGCTCGACGGCCCTCCAGGCCGCCCTCCCGGCGTTCGGCGACCTCAGCGTGCTCTCGTTCAACCGCGGCGAGATACGGCCCATCCCGGCCCAGGCGATGCGCTCGGTCCTCGAAGCCGGCCATCGCGGCTTCGACCTGGTCGTCGTCGACCTGCCCCGCCACCTCGATCCGGCCACGGCCGAAGCCCTGGGCCGGGCGAGCGGCACCCTCCTGGTGACCGCTGCCGACGTACGCGGAGTGCTCGCCGCCGCCCAGGTGCTGGCCGAAGCCGGCCGCCACACGTCCGACATCCGCGTGGTCATCCGCCCCGGCGTCCTCGACGACGACGTGGTCGCCGCCTCACTCGGCATCCCCGCCGCCGGACACCTCCCCGACCAGCCGCGCCTCACCACCACCCTCAACCGAGGCGAGCTCCCGAAGCTGGGCCCGCGCACCGTCCTCGGCGCCCTCTGCACGACCCTCCTCCGCGACCTCCTCCCGCCATGACCCACGTCGGCGGCGCCTCCCACCCACGCCCCACAAAGACACGGGGTGTTCACCAAACGGCTCGCCAGCGCACCTGGTATGCCGCCGTCGCCCCGACTCCCACCAGCCACCCCACCCCGTCGTCAAAGGCACGCCCGCCCCACCCATCGTCGCCGCCGCCGCCGCGAAACAAACCCACCCACCGCATATGCGCCCACCTGGCGACTCGCACGCTCCGGAGAGTGGCACGGCCAGGAGAGTCGCACGCCGCTCACCACGTCCGGACTCATCCCAGCCCCACCCGTACACCCATCAACCATCCACATCCCAAATCCTGAACCCCATCCCAAACCCTCTGAACCCGAATCCTGCTAGGAGTTCGCATGAACACGGCCGTGTCTCCCGAGCTGGTCGAGGCCGTCCGAGTGCGGTTGGCCCGCATGGGCGTCGAGCCCAGCGCCGCCCAGGTCGCGGTGGCACTACGAGCGGAGAAGTCCGTATACGGCGACGCGGAGATCCTCGCGGTCGCCCGGGCCCTGTGCGCCGACCTCATCGGAGCAGGCCCACTCGAGCCCCTGCTCGCCGAGGCCGACGTCACCGACGTCCTCGTCAACGGCCCCAGGGAGGTCTGGGTCGACGACGGTCAGGGGCTGCGCCGTACCTCGGTCACCTTCACCGACGACAGCGCGGTCCGTCGGCTCGCCCAGCGCCTGGCCGCCGCGGCAGGCAGACGGCTGGACGACGCCTCGCCCTACGTTGACGCCAGGCTCACCGGAGGTGTCCGCCTGCACGCCGTCCTGCCGCCGGTCGCGTCTGGCGGCACCTGCGTGTCACTGCGACTCCCGCCCAGACGCACGTTCACGCTGGCGGACCTGGTCGCGGCAGGCACTGTCCCACCGGCAGCGGTCCCCGTGCTCACCTCGATGGTGTCCAACCGGCTGGCCTTCCTCGTCACCGGCGGCACCGGCACGGGCAAGACGACGCTCCTCTCCGCTCTGCTCTCGCTCGCCGACCCAGGCGAACGCCTCCTCCTGGTCGAGGACTCCGCCGAACTCCGCCCCCTCCACCCCCACGTCGTACGTCTCGAGTCCAGACCCGCCAACCTCGAAGGCGCCGGAGGCGTGGGTCTACGCGATCTCGTACGGCAGGCGCTGCGCATGCGCCCGGACCGTGTGGTGGTCGGCGAGGTGAGGGGTTCGGAAATGGTCGACCTCCTGGCGGCTCTCAACACCGGCCACGAAGGCGGCTGCGGCACCCTTCACGCCAACACCGCGGCGGATGTCCCGCCACGGCTGGAGGCGCTGGGGTGCGCGGCCGGATTGAGCAGGGAGGCCGTCCACAGCCAACTCGCCGCCGCACTCGACGTGGTCATCCACCTGACCCGTAGCCGCCATGACGGCCGGCGACGCGTAGCCGAGATCTGCCTGATGTCCCGCACTCCCACAGGCCTCGTACACGCCGTCCCAGCTCTCACCTTCGACTCCAAGGGCCACCCACAGATCGGCCCCGGCTACAACGCCCTGACAGAGCGGACCCCGTCATGACCGCCCCCCTCACCCTCACAACCCCAAGCCCATCCACGCAAACGGAGCCCCCCGCAGACATGGGGCCGCCCGCAGACACAGAGCCGCCCGCAGACACGGAGCCATCCACCGCGCGAAGGCAGTGCATCGCGCTCAGGGGGTCACCCGACCGAACGCGGCTGCCACCCCAGCCAGATCCCCTGATCGGGATACGCACACCAACGCAGACGCTCACGCCCCCGAGACCCGCAGCCACGTCCCAGTCACCCATTCACCAAGCCAACGATGGCGGGCACCACCGCCGGGACGGGCACGCCCACCCCAACCATCAGGCCCGCCGCGACCACGATCACAACCGGCACGGTCGCGACGCAGACCACGCCTATTACGCCCCGAATGCCCGCCGCGCCGACCACCCCCGGGGTGCCAGCCGCGCCCGCCGCGCCCGGGATGCCCGCTACAGCCGGGACGACAAGGACGCCGACCACACCCGCCATGACTGAGGCCTTCACAGCCGCACTATCCACAGCCATAGCCGTCTGGCTGTGGACAGGCCCCAACACCGCGACAATCCGTCTAGCCAGACTTACCTCTACGAACAGATCCTTTCAGTGGCAGTCCTTGCGACGGGTGATGATCCGCCCCAGCCCAGCCCGCCGTGCCGACTCCTGGAGCAGGGCGACCGTCGAACTGTGCCAAGCCCTCTCGGCGGAGCTCACCGCCGGCCGTACCCCCGGAGAAGCCCTGACCCGAGCGGTCGCCGCAGTCGACTTCCCCGACCCCGAGGCCCTGCGACCGCTGGTGGCCGCGGCCAGGGACGGCGGTGATGTGTCAGCCGCCCTCATATCCGTGGCGCCCACTCACGGCGGTGAGGGACTACGCCGCCTGGCGGCCTGCTGGGAGGTCAGCGTGACAGTGGGGGCAGGCTTGGCAGCCCTGGTCGAGCGGGTCGGAAGCACGTTGCGCGCCGCCCAGGCCCACCGCCAGGATGTTGCCGCACAGTTGGCCGGACCACGCGCCACCGCCAGGATGCTCGCCGTCCTCCCAGCCTTGGGCCTGCTCATGGCCGGCGCACTCGGCATGCGCCCGCTGGACTTCCTCTTCGGCAGCCTGCCTGGCCTCGCATGCCTCATGGCGGGGATAGCACTGGACGCCTGCGGCCTGTGGTGGACGAACCGCATGGCCCTACGAGCCCAGGCTTCATAACCCCGCTTCCCGGCCCCGACCCGCCGTGTGCTCAAGCGGCGGCTCCAAAACCGCTCCCTACAGGCTCCCGTCGGGGCCACCGGACATCCCGCACCCGAGAGGAGACCGACTCGACGATGCTTCAACTCTTCTCGGCCGTGTGCATCGGACTCGCCGTCTGGTTGTCCATCTCCCCGACAACCCCAGCCGACCGCCTCGCCCGCCTCCGACCGGCCCGCACCTCTTCCACGTCCCCCGCCAGGGAGGCGCTGCTCCACGCAGCCCACCAAGCGCCCGGAACAGATCACCCGCAATCACCCGACGAGGGACAGCCCACACCCGACTGGTTGGCCCTCGGTGGTTCAACGCCTCGTGGCGTCGACCGTCGCACCATGATCTCCGCCGCGGCGACCGGCCTCATCTGCGGCCTGCTGGTAGGGGGTGCCGCCGGATTCGTGGTCGCCCTCGTCGTCGCTCCCATAGCCGGCGCGGTCCTGCACAGACGCGAAGACCCCGCCGTCCAGCGCGCACGTGAACGAATCAAGCAGGACCTGCCGTTCGCGGCCGACCTGATGGCGGCGTGCCTACTCGCAGGACGCCCCGTGAGCGCAGCCACCGAGATCGCCGCCACCGCAGTCGGAGGCCCCCTGGGGCAGCGCCTCTCGTGGGCCAGCAGCCAGCTCCGCCTCGGTGCCGACCCCGAACCCACGTGGGCCCACCTCGCACAGGATCCCGCGACAGGCCACCTGGCCCGAGCCATGAGCCGAGCGGCGCAAAGCGGCGCTCCGGTGGCGGACGTGCTCACTCGCCTGGCGGACGACGCTCGCGAGACCGCCCGCGCCGCCTCGGTCGCCACAGCCAGAAGCGTCGGCGTGAAGGCCGTGGCGCCACTGGGGCTGTGCTTCCTACCGGCATTCGTCCTACTCGGCATCATCCCTGTGGTCGCGGGCCTCGCCACCACCATCGTCCTCCCATAGACCCCCACGCCCGCAGTGACCCGTCCTGGCCTTCGGCCGGATCAGTCTCGGCAAGTCCCCGCCACGCCCGCAGTGGCCCGTTCCGGCCTTCGGCCGGTAATCGGTCTCGGCAAGTCCCCGCCAGGCCCGCGGCCGCCAATGGCGCCGGCGTACTCGTCCTCCACGAAGCCCGGTCCGGCCCACAGTCCCCTTCGGCACCGCGATCGTTCTCGGCAGGTCCTGAGCAACCTCGTGCGGTCCGCGCCACAATCAGGCAGCCGAAGCCCCAGTGGGGTCGGCGCCTATGGCCTCCTTCGGTACCACGAACATCGTCGCGCCTGATCCTGACCGCCCACCGCCCATCACCCCCACGTACCCACTACGCACGGCGCACCGCCCGCCACGCCCACCGCCCGCCATGCCCCGCCCCACCACACACCGCCTACCGCCTGCGGCCGCCCACCGCCCACCACGGGCCGCTCACCGCCTGCGGCCGTCTTCGCCGCCAAGATCTTCGCAGTGGAGTCACACCCGAGCAGTCCTCAGCACCCGAACATCGCGTCAAGGCGCTACAGCTCGCAGCAGTCGGTCCCCTGACCAGGGCCCGTGGTCGCCCTCTATGCCGACTCCTTCACCGAGTTATCCACAAGCCCCAGCCGTACCCGCCCCACGTCCTCCACAGAACGCCGCTCTCTCCAGCCGCCAAACACCCAGCTAGGCGACCCTTGAACTCCCAACGCCGGGCACAAGCCCCGGCACCGAGCACCTGGAGGCGCGATGAGCGATTCGGTCACCACCCCACACGGCATCAGCCAGGCCGAGGAGGAGCCCATGACCTCCGCCCAGACAGTCCCCGCCGCATCCCGTCTGCGGCGCTCCAGCTTCGCGAGATGGGCACACTTCGCGACGGCGCACCAGGAGCGCGGCATGTCCACAGCCGAATACGCGGTGGGCACCATCGCCGCCTGCGCCTTCGCCGCCCTGCTGTTCAAGGTGGTGAGCAGCACCGAGGTGCAGGAGATGCTCTCATCACTCATCGATCGCGCCCTCAAAACAGCTGGATGACCGCGAAGCACCGACCGATCCCGAAAGGCGGCCGGCAGTCGCCCTCCCGGGGCTCTGTGACCGCGGAGACGGCGGCCGTACTCCCTGCCCTCATGGTCGTCCTGGCGGCGGCACTGTGGGCCATCCATGCCGTGGGAGCGCAACTCGAATGCGTCGATGCGGCCCGTGCGGCGGCACGGGCCGCATCGAGGGGTGAGTCGCTCGATCGCGTACGCGAGCTCGTGCGATCGGCCACCCGGCCGGATGCCCGGGTGGAGGTGACACGAGATCCACGACACACAAGGGTGCAGGTCTCGGTCGAGGTACGCCCGCCCTGGGGAGCATCTCTACCCGCGGTCCGCGTATCAGCCTCCGCTTCGGCTGACACGGAATCATGATCCTCAGAACGAGATCAGCACTCTGACGACTGCGCTTGATCCCTTCGGACAACGCCGGAAGACCGATGGACAAGGTCTCCGCGCATCAGAAAGGACTGGACTGTTGATGCCCGTTGATCGCGTTGATCGCGCTGACCGGGGATCCGCGACACTGTGGAGCGTGGCGCTCATGGGGCTCTTGATGGCCGTCGCCACAAGCCTGGCCACAGCGGGGTCCGTGCGTGTCGCCCGCCACAAGGTGAACGATGCCGCTGACCTCAGCGCGCTGGCGGCGGCCAGGCTGGCGGTGGCCGACCCAGAGGAGGCCTGCACGAGAGCAGCGGCCCTGGCTTCGGCCAACGGCGTGGAGCTCGTGAAATGCGCGATCAACGACGAGGTCGCAGACGTTTGGACGTCGCTCGCCATCACAGTGCCGCTGCTCGGCAAGCGCACCGTCACCGGCAGGGCACGCGCCGGTCCCAGCCACGCCGGCCCACCCGAGCCACTTGTCGATGCCCCGGACACGCATGCGAGCCAGCAGAGAGCGAGTGGATAGGGCGAGCTAGAGGTCACGCCTGACGGTGCACCGCCGGATCGGGGACAGTCGCGAGGTATCCCAGCCACGAGGGCGAGCCTCCTAGGCCAAGCAGCGTGGGATGTCCCCAGCCGAACAGGGGAGTTCCCCATGACCAGGAGATCTATGGCCAGAAGAGCGGAGTGTTCCGCGCCCGGGGACAGGTTGCCCACGCCCAGCGGGGCGGGGCGGGGGCGTCTCAAGCCGAGGTCGGTTGGGCGGCCTCGAGCCCAGGGAGTTCGCAGAGCCTGGCAGTGCAGGGTGTCTCAAGCTCGGTGGTGCGGGTGTGTGAGGCCGAGGGGGTGGGCTGTCTCAAGGTCGGGGTGGGATCGCGCAGAGCCCTGCAGACCAGGGTGTGCCAGGCCCAGCAGGCCAGGAAGTGCCAAGCCCGGTGCCAAGTCCGAGTAGGGCGGGAGGTGCCAAGCCCGAGTAGGGCGGGCCAGGCCAAGGGGGATGGGGGGTCATAAGCCCAGGAGGAGAGTGTCCAGGAGGCGGATCGCGCCTCGCTTGTCCAAGGGCTCGTTGCCGTTGCCGCACTTGGGGGACTGGATGCAGGACGGGCACCCGCGATCGCACTCGCAGGAGGCTATGGCCTCCCTGGTCGCCGTCAGCCAGTCGGCCGCGCGGGCGTAGCCGCGTTCGGCGAAGCCGGCGCCGCCCTCGTGGCCGTCGTACACGAACACCGTAAGGAGGCCCGTGTCAGCGTGGAGTTCCGTGGAGACGCCGCCGATGTCCCAGCGGTCGCAGGTGGCGAAGAGAGGGAGCAGGCCGATGGAGGCGTGCTCGGCGGCGTGGGCGGCTCCGCCCAGATCGAAGCCCTCGTCGGACAGAGGAGACAGCTCGGAGGGCGGAAGGGTCCACCAGACGGCTCGGGTGCGGAGGGTGCGGGGAGGGAGGTCCAGCGGTTCGTCGCCGAGCATCTCGCCCGAGTGGAGCCGTCGTTTGAGGTACGAGACGACCTGCCTGGTCACTTCGACCTCGCCGAAGTGCAGGTGACCGGTGCCGAAAGGATGGGAGCGGAGGGATTCCAGGACGGAGATCTCTGTCACGTCCCTGGCGAACGTCGAGTAGTCGGGCTCGGCACCGCTCACCAGGGCGACCCCGGCTTCCAGGTCGAGCAGCTCGACGAGGAACGTCTCGCCCTGGTGGAGGTAGACCGCTCCGGTGTGGACGGTGGTGTGGGCGGACGGCTCGTCCACACTGCCGAGCAGGCGGCCGGTGGCCGACTCGACGACCTGGATGGGCGCGCCGCCCCCACCTCTGATGTCGGCGAGGTCGGTGGCGCGTTCACGCCGGGTCCAGAACCAGCCCGCGGGCCGCCGCCGAAGCAGGCCCTGGGAGACCAGGCCGTCGAGGAC
Source organism: Nonomuraea lactucae (assembly GCF_003313395.1). Taxonomy (GTDB): domain Bacteria; phylum Actinomycetota; class Actinomycetes; order Streptosporangiales; family Streptosporangiaceae; genus Nonomuraea; species Nonomuraea lactucae. The sequence goes on from NZ_QNFZ01001034.1 coordinate 8,350, forward strand.
GTCCCGCGCGGTGCCGCCGAAGGTGTCCAGATCGTCCTCGGTCAGGGGGATCTCAGCCGCCGCCGCGCAGAGGTGGGGGCCCAGGACGTACGGATTGTCGGGGTCGAGCACGATCGCCTCGACAGGGCGGCCGAACAGGGCCTCCGGGTGGTGCACGAGGTAGGTGTCGAGGGGATCGTCCCGGGCGATGAGCACGGCCAGCGCGTCCTGACCCTCGCGGCCGGCCCGTCCCGCCTGCTGCCAGAGGGAGGCGCGGGTGCCCGGCCAACCGGCGATCAGTACGGCGTCGAGACCGGAGACGTCGACGCCCAGTTCGAGGGCGTTCGTAGTGGCCAGGCCGAGGAGGGACCCCGTGCGCAGCGCCTTCTCCAGCAGCCTCCGATCTTCGGACAGGTAGCCGGCGCGATACGCGGCGACCCTGTTCGGGAGGTCAGCCCAGTCTGTGGTGGTGGGGGTTTCGGGAGTGAAGGGCCCCGGAGGTTTCCGCGTGCGGTTGGGGGGCTTCTGGGCTGCTGTGCTGGCGGTCCCCTGGGCGGTGGCGGTTGTGGGGGTTTCTGGAGTCCCGGAGCGCGTTGGGGGCTGGGGCGCACTGGCGGGGGATGTAGGGGTGCTTGTGCTGGTGTCGGTGTGGTCGCCTGGCGGTCGTGGCGTGGTGCTTGTGCCGGTCTCGGAGTGAGGTGCGGTGGTGGTTGCCAGGGATTCGCCGGATGAGCTGCTTGCGGAGAGAGAGGGACGGCGATGTTTGGCGGAGGTCGAGGGGGAGGTCGAGAGGGAGAAGGCGACGTCGGAGAGTTTGGCGCGGGCGGACAGGGCGACGGTTTCGGCGCCGCGGCGGGACCGGACGAACGCCAGCGTGCGGACGTCGGCCAGGACGAGGTCGGCGAGCAGGTCGGCCGCCTCGGCCGTGGCCGTACGGCGCACCGGAGCGCCTCTCTCGCCTCGCAGCTCCGTCAGGGGCGGCTCCCACAGCGCGATGGTGGTCGAACCTCGTGGTGAGGCGTCCGTGGTCACCTCGTCCATCTCGAGCCCCGTCAGCCGCTTGGCGAACACGCCGGGTTCGCTGGCCGTCGCCGAGGCCAGCACGAAGACCGGGCGGGAGCCGTACCGGGAGGAGATCCGGCGCAGGCGGCGCAGGATCTGGGCCACATGTGAGCCGAAGACGCCCCGGTAGCCGTGGCACTCGTCCACCACCACCATCCGGAGGCGGCGGAAGAACGACGACCACTGGGCGTGCCGAGGGAGGATGCCGCGATGGAGCATGTCGGGATTTGTCAGGACATAGTTGGCATGTTGGCGGACCCAGGTCCGTTCTTCGAAGGGGGTGTCGCCGTCGAAGCAGGCGGACCGGAGGTGGGCGATGCGCAGTTCGCGGAGAGTGCGGAGCTGGTCGGCGGCCAGGGCCTTGGTCGGCGTCAGATAGAGGATCGTGCCCCCGTCGAGGCAGGAAGCGACCGCTGGAGTCAGGTACGCCAGGGACTTCCCGGAGGCGGTGCCGGTGGAAATGATCACGTTTCGGCCACGATGGGCCAGGTCAGCGGCCTCGTACTGGTGTGGCCACAAACCCGCGATGCCGCGGTTCGCCAAGCGCGTAACGAGAAGTTCGGGGGCCCATTTCGGCCATCTCGCTTGACCCGCCTGACGTGCAGGAACATGCTCCACATGGGTGACGCGCTCATGACGTGCGGGAACTCCGAGCAGGTGCCGGAGGAGTGGACCTGGCCGGTGTGGGGAGGAAGCGGAGGAAGTCACTGTTTCCAGTCTGCATCCGTGGGCAAAGTCGCCGGGAATCGTGATTTCGTATAGACACAAGCGAGACGCATGGTTGAATGCCGCGCGTCAGGGTCGGACGGTCTGGAGCGCGCTCCGGACTGCTCGGCTCATAAGGGTAGTTTCGCAGGCGAGGCGCTGGAGGATCTGTGGATCTGAAGTTGGATCACCGCACCGAGGACGGACTCACCATCGTGGAGGTCGAAGGTGAGATCGATGTCTACACGGCGCCGAGATTGCGTGAGCTCCTCATCGACCTGGTGAACAAGGGCAACTTCCACCTTCTCGTCAACATGGAGAAGGTGGACTTCCTCGACTCGACCGGGCTCGGCGTCCTGGTCGGGGGGCTCAAGCGGGTTCGCGCGCACGACGGCTCGCTGGAGCTGGTGTGCACGCAGGAGCGCATCCTCAAGATCTTCCGGATCACCGGTCTGACCAAGGTCTTCGGGATCTACGCTTCGGTCGACGAAGCCAAGGAAGCTCACGGCAAAGACAAGTAGTCATGGCTACTGTCGAGCTGACGTTCAGCGCACTCCCCGCGCATGTGCGGACCGCCCGGCTGGTGGCGACGGCGATCGCCCGGCGGACCGGCGTGGAGGAGTCGCTGCTCGACGAGGTCAGACTCGCTGTGGGGGAAGCGTGCTCCCGGGCGGTGGAGGCTCACCGCGCTCACTGCCCGGGTGAGCCCATCCGGATCGAGCTGCGCGACGACTCGGGACGGTTCGAGGTCACGGTCAGTGACCAGGCCCCAAGTGACGAGATCATGCAGGAACGAACCATGGACCTGGGAGTGCTCTCCGACTCGTTCTTGTCGGGCTTCGGGATCGCGGTCATCGCCGGCTTGGCCGACGACGTCGAGGTCTTCCCGAGCCCCAAGGGCATGCGGATCCGCATGAGCTGGCCGGCCACACCGAACGGCCACCCGTCCTTGTAGACGGCCAGCCAGTCCTGTGGAGCGCCGGCCCAGTTCTGTGGAGCGCTGGTTCAGTCCTGTAGCGAGCCCAGTCCAGCAGTCTCCCGTAGCAAGCCACTCCAGCAGTCCCGTGGTCACCTGTGGTCAGCCAGTCCAGCCGTCCTGTGGTCAGCGAGTCCAGCGGTCCTGTTTGGAGGGCCAGTCTTGTAGAGCCAAGCCTCTAGTAGGGCCCTAGCCCCCCAGGGGCAGCCGTCGAGAGCGCTTGGAGCCCTTGGAGCCCGCCCTGCAGGGCCCTCTCCCGATTTGCGTTCTCTCCGCTGGCTCTTCCGGTGGGGCTGGGTCTTCCAGTGGGGCAGGGCCTTCCAGTGGGGTCCTTCGGTGGGGGTCTTCAGTGGGCCTTCGCCAGCGTGCCGGGGTGTGCGCGGGTGGTTGTGCGCAGGGGCTGGGGGGCGTCCGCGCACCCGTGTCTGTGTCCCGCGGCTTCGTGCAGCCAGTGCATGTGCCTGCGTGGCGCTTGCCCGTCGGACATGTGCACAGGAGGGGAGAGCGGTTACCTGCCTGGGGCATGTCAGGGGCCCGCGGCTTTCGTGGGGCCTCTGGGGGTGTTTGCGTCCCGCGGGTTAGGGGTTCTTGCGTCCTGCGGGTTTCGTGGGGCCTGCTCATGTGCTTGTCCTGCGGCTTGTGTCCGGCGGCTTTCCTGGGACATGTGCACGTGTCTGGGGGCGTTCGGGCGCCTCGACAATGCGTTCGGGGGGCTTCGTGCGATCCCGTACCTGCCGGGGTAGTGCGCCGTGTGGTTTTCGCTGTTGTATGCCGTCTGCCTCCTGCTTTCGCACTTCGCGAATCCCTGCGCTGATCGGTGTGGGTGGTCGCTCCTGTCACAGGAGGCACATGGATGCGCCCTATCGGAGGGTGGTTGGGCTTCGGGCTGGTGGGGCTGGTATTGGGGTTTGTCAAGGCCCCGTGAGGTTGAGCGGGGTGTCGGATCGGCGTGCTGAGCGGGGCGTGGCCTGGTCCGCTTGACGGGGAGAGGGTAGGATAGGGGTTTCGGGCGTGTCGTTATCTGGGGCAGTCATGGCCGTAAAGCATGGGAAATATCCCTTGTCAGAACCCAAATCGCCCCGCTGTCAGGGGATTACTGGACGCGCGCACAATTAGGCGACTGCAGAGCCTTCATATCCGCGCAGGCGCTGCGTAGACTCCCCGGCACCGGCCAAGGTGATCCGGCGAAACTGCGGACTCAACCGGAAGCGGCACCCACAACCCGGATGGTGCCGCACCGCCCGCCGACGTCAGCAGCACCGCCCGGGCAGGACGACCGGTCTTGCCGAGGAGAACCCGATGTTTAGGCACGTGCTGGCACTGGAGCCAGCGTCCAATCTGGCCCTGAGCGGTAACAATCTCACAATCGTGATCGTGGTCGCCGCGGTCGCACTGATAGCCCTGGCGGTCGCCGGCGGCCTGGTGCGCGAGGTGTTGCGCGCCGACCAGGGCACCGAGCGAATGCAGAACATCGCCCGTGCCGTGCAGGAAGGCGCCGCCGCGTATCTCACACGGCAGTTCCGCACGCTGGCGATCTTCGTTGTCGTCATTCCCTTCCTCCTGCTCCTGCTCCCGGGCGAAACCGACGTCCGCATCGGCCGCTCGATCTTCTTCGTCGTCGGCGCGGTGTTCTCCGCGCTGACCGGCTTCATGGGCATGTGGCTGGCCGTGCGCGGCAACGTGCGCGTCGCCGCCGCGGCCCGCGACTCGGGTGAGAAGCGCGCCATGCGCATCGCCTTCCGCACCGGTGGTGTGGCCGGCATGTTCACTGTGGGCCTCGGCCTGCTGGGCGCGGCGGTCGTCGTCTTCGTCTACCAGGGGAACGCGCCAGGCGTCCTCGAAGGCTTCGGCTTCGGCGCGGCGCTGCTGGCGATGTTCATGCGTGTCGGCGGCGGCATCTTCACCAAGGCCGCCGACGTGGGCGCCGACCTGGTCGGCAAGGTCGAGCAGGGCATCCCCGAGGACGACCCGCGCAACGCGGCGACCATCGCCGACAACGTGGGCGACAACGTCGGCGACTGCGCGGGCATGGCCGCCGACCTGTTCGAGTCGTACGCGGTCATGCTGGTCGCCAGCCTCATCCTGGGGAAGGTGGCCTTCGGCGAGCAGGGGTTGATCTTCCCGCTGATCGTTCCCATGATCGGTGTGGTCACGGCCATCATCGGCATCTTCGTCACCGGGATGCACGACCGCGACCGCAGCGGCATGTCCGCCATCAACAGAAGCTTCTTCATCTCCGCCGCGATCTCCGCCGTCCTCGTCGCCGCCGCGGCGTTCTGGTACCTGCCGAGCAGCTTCAGCGGGCTGAGCGGCGCGGCCGTGCAGTCCGACGCCGACCCGCGGATCATCGCCCTCGGCGCGGTGCTCATCGGCCTGGTCCTGGCCAGTGCCATCCAGTTGCTGACGGGCTACTTCACCGAGACGAACCGGCGCCCGGTCCGAGAGATCGGCGAGAGCTCGGCCACCGGGCCGGCGACCGTCATCCTGGCCGGCATCAGCGTCGGTCTCGAGTCAGCGGTCTACACGGCGCTCATCCTGGCCGGCGCGGTCTACGGCGCGTTCCTGCTGGGATTCGGCAACGTGACGATCGCGCTGTTCGCGGTGGCCCTGGCCGGCACCGGCCTGCTCACCACGGTCGGCGTCATCGTCTCCATGGACACCTTCGGCCCCGTCTCCGACAACGCGCAGGGCATCGCGGAGATGTCCGGCGACGTCGAGGGCGAGGGCGCCCGCGTGCTCACCAGCCTCGACGCCGTCGGCAACACCACCAAGGCCATCACCAAGGGCATCGCGATCGCCACGGCCGTGCTCGCGGCCACCGCGCTGTTCGGCGCCTTCCGGACCGCGGTGGAAGGCGAGCTGCCCTCGGGTTCGGTGTTCAGTCTCAGCATCGACCAGCCCAACGTCCTGGTCGGGCTGGTGATCGGCGCGGCGGTGGTGTTCCTCTTCGCCGGCCTGGCCATCATGGCGGTCGGGCGCGCCGCGATGCGCGTGGTCTTCGAGGTACGCGACCAGTTCCGTACCAAGCCGGGCATCATGGACGGCACTGAGACGCCCGAGTACGGGCGCGTGGTCGACATCTGCACCCGCGACTCGCTCCGCGAGCTGGCCACGCCGGGCCTGCTGGCGGTCATGACCCCGATCGCCGTCGGGTTCGCCTTCGGATACGCGCCTCTGGGCGCGTTCCTGGCCGGAGCGATCGCCTGCGGCACGCTGATGGCGGTGTTCCTGGCCAACTCGGGTGGCGCCTGGGACAACGCGAAGAAGCTGGTCGAGGACGGCCACTTCGGAGGCAAGGGGTCCGAGGCCCACGCCGCGACCGTCATCGGCGACACGGTCGGCGACCCGTTCAAGGACACCGCGGGCCCGGCGATCAACCCGCTGATCAAGGTCATGAACCTCGTGGCCCTGCTGGTGGCTCCCGCCGTGGTGCTGTACGCGGGCAACACCGCCCTGCGGGTCGGCATCGCCGTCGTCGCGGCGGCGGTGGTGGTCGGGGCGATCGTCGTCTCCAAGCGCCGCTCGGCCACCAGCAGCCCGGCCAACGACAACAACCGCGAGCAGGCGTCCGTGGCGTCATAGCGTCCGTCCGTCACAGCCGCGGCTGATTGATCTCGGGAGTCGTACTTACTCCACATCACATCTCAATTGGGCGCCCGTTCTTCCGGCACTGGAAGGGCGGGCGTTCCGCATGTCGTGGAGGAGGGCGGCGTCGGAGCGGGTGTGGCGGTGTGAGGAGGCCGGGCCGAGGCGGGTGTCGTGGGCTGGGTGTCTGTAAGAGGGCGCGCGGTTGCGGGGATGTGGCGTGCCGGGCTAGGTGCTGGTGTGACCGGCGGGGGTGGTCGGGCTTCTGTGCGAGACGTGTGGTTGGGGATACGGTGCGGCGGCGCGACGTGCGGGTGTGACTGGTGGGAGTGGGCGGCCGTGTTCGGTGAGAGGCCGTGGGATGGGCGGGGTGGTGGCGTGCCGGTGGGCGCGGTGGCGGGTAGGGGGATCATGGGCTGACCCTGGGCGGACACCCCATGGGGTCGGTGGGAAACTGTTCGGATGGACGACAAGCGGCCCGACGGCGGAAAGACGCTGGCCTTCATCCTGATGGCGATGCTGGTCATCCTGGCGGTCATCGTCGGGTTGGCCATGTGGGCGTCGAGGGGGGTGTGACCGGGTGCGCACGCTGATCGTGCTTCGCCACGCCAAGGCGGCCCAGGTTCCCGGGCTGGTCGACAAGGAGCGGCCGCTGACCGCGCGGGGTGAGCGGGACGCCGGGCGGGCGGGCGATGAGGTTCGGTCCATGGGGCTGGCCCCCGGGCTGCTGCTGTGCTCTCCGGCGGTGCGCACGCGGCGTACGGCCGAGCTGGCCTTCCCGGAGCTCCAGCCGAGCTACGAGCGGGAGATCTACCAGGCGTACCCGGACGAGCTGCTCGAACTGGTCAGGAGGGCTGACCCCGACGTCGAGACCGTCGTGCTGTGCGGGCACAATCCCGGCGTGCACGAGCTGGCGATCGGGCTGGCGGGGGGCGAGTACGCGTTCCGGCCGGGCTCGTTCGCCGTGATCGAGACCGAGTCGGGGTGGGCCGACCTCAACCCGGGCGAGGGGCGGCTGGTCACGCTCTGGGATCCGAAGGAGCACTGAACGCGAGCCGCGTGACGATCGCGGAGTCAGCGGGTCAGTACGCCGTCCTCGGCGTCGGCGGCCTCCACCTCGTCCCTGGAGATGCCCAGCAGGTACAGGATCGAGTCGAGGTACGGCGTGTTGACCGCGGTGTCGGCGGCCTGCCTGACCACGGGCTTGGCGTTGAACGCGATGCCGAGGCCGGCCGCGGCGATCATGTCGAGGTCGTTGGCGCCGTCACCGATGGCCACGGTCTGGCTGATCGGCAGGCCGGCCTCGCGGGCGAACCGTTCCAGCGCCCGCGCCTTGCCGGGCCGGTCGACGATCTCGCCGATCACCTTGCCGGTGAGCCGGCCGTCGACGATCTCCAGCACGTTCGCGGCGGAGTAGTCGATGCCCAGGTCGTCGACCAGCCCGTCGGTGATCTGGGTGAACCCGCCGCTGACGATGGCGAAGCGGAAGTCCAGCCGCTTCAGCGTGCGTACGAGGGTGCGGGCGCCGGGGGTCAGCACGACCTCGTGGCGTACCCGCTCCAGCACCTCCGCCGGCAGCCCTTCGAGGAGCGCGACCCTGCGGCGCAGCGACTCGGCGAAGTCGATCTCGCCCCGCATGGCCTCTCCGGTGACCCGGGTGACCTCATCGAGGCAGCCGGCGTGCGCCGCGAGCAGCTCGATGACCTCGCCCTGGATCAGCGTCGAGTCGACGTCCATGACGATCAGCCGCTTGGCCCGGCGTGACAGCCCGGTGCGCTGCACGGCCACGTCCACCTGCAGGGCCGCGGACTCGGCGGCCAGCTCGACGCGGAGGGCGTCGGGGTCGGCGCCGGAGACCGACAGCTCGATGCAGGTGACCGGCCATTGGGCGAGCCGCTCGATGCGGTCGATGTTGGCGCCCGCGGCGGCGATGCGGCCCGCGATGCCCGCGATGGCGGCCGGCTGCAGCGTCGTGCCGAGCACGCTGACCGACAGGCGGCCACGGCGGCGCTTCTCCTTGGCCTGGGAGCCTGTGGAGAGCTCCAGCTCCATGCCGAGGTCCTCCGCGATGCTCTCGATCGCGGTCCACATGGCGCCGAGGGTGCTGCCCGTGCCCGTCGACGGGCCGCCCGCGTAGGCGACGAGCACGCCGAGGGTGAGCCTGCCCCGGATGACGACCTGCTCGATGTCGGAGACGGTGACGGGAAAGCCCGCGAGAACGGAGAAGAGCCGGGAGGTGACGCCTGGACGGTCAGGCCCGGTAAGTGTGATCAGGAGCGTGCGCTGGTCCACATCGTGCCACGCTACTGCGCCCGGCGGGGTGCTCGGGCGGCAGGGTGGTCATTGAGGGGGCAGGGTGGTCATTGAGGGGGCAGTCATTGAGGGGGCAGGGTGCCGCCCGGTCATGAGCGGGCTTGGTCCTGGGCGGTCAGGATGAGGTGGATATCGCCGAACTCGTGCCACAGGTAGCCCTCGCGCAGCGCCTCCTCGTACGCGAGGGCGAGCGGGGCCGTCCCGGCCAGGGCGGTCAGCATCATGAGATGGCTGGAGCGCGGCTCGTGCAGCCCCGTGATCAGGCCGGTGACCGCCCGCACGCCGGTCAGCGGGGTGACGACGTGCCCGGTCCACCCCGCCGACGCGGACACCCGCCCGCCGTCGCGGGCCGCGGTCTCCAGGGCGCGGACCACGGTCGTGCCGGCGGCCACCACCTGGCCGCCGCTCTCCCGGGTCAGGTTGACGAGCCTGGCGGTCGAGGCGGGCACGGCGTACCGCTCGGCGTAGGGCGGCTCGTCCTTCTCCGGCGAGGCGACGCCGGTGTGCAGCGTGATCGGCGCGATCTGGACGCCGCGCGCCACCAGCGCCGTCACCAGGTCCGCGCTGAACGGCCGGCCGGCGCTCGGCATCTCCGCGCTCCCAGGCACGGAGGCGAACACGGTCTGGTACGTCTCGATCGGCCAGTCCCTCGGCACGTACGAGTAGCGGATGGGCACGCCGTGCGCCCGTAGGTACGCCTCCACGTCCTGGTCGAGCGCGTCCTGGTCGAGCCGGGCCCGCCACAGCCGGGGCGTCTCCCGTTCGATCAGCCGCAGCGTCGCGCGTCCAGGCAGGGGCAGCCACTCGCCGGGCTCGCCACCCCGGTACGGCTCGGTGGCCTGGGAGGTGCGGCGGCGCAGCTCGACCAGCCACGTGCCGTCCTCTCGTGCCGTGGAGAAGTGCACGGCCAGCCGGTCGAGCCGGACGGCGGCGGGCAGGGTCGCCGAGTTGTTGACCACGATCAGGTCACCGGGCTCCAGCAGAGCGGGCAGGTCGGTGAAGCGGTGGTGTTCAGGCGCGCGGGCGCCCCGGGAGACGAGCATGCGTACCGAGTCGCGGGCCAGCCCCCGGGCCTCGGGTGGTTCGTGCGCGGAGAGCGCGGGCGGCAGGGCGAAGTCGAGCGTCGCGGTCATCGCAGGCTCACCCTGCCGCTTGCCGGGCGGGCGCGTACGAGGTCGTGGAGCGCCGCTGCGACCTTCGCCGGGTCGGCGGCCCCGGCGGCCTCCTCCGCGCCGACCGCGTCGGCCAGCATGCGGGTGTTCATCTCGCCCGGGTCGACCCACCAGACGGCCAGCTCGGGCTCCTCCACGGCCAGCACGTTCGACAACTGCTCCAGGGCGGCCTTGGTGGCCCCGTAGCCGCCCCAGCCCTCGTACGCGCCGGTGGCGGCGTCGGAGGTGATGTTGACCACGGCTCCGCGCCGGGCGCGCAGCGCGGGCAGCGTGGCCTGCGTGAGCGCGAGAGGAGCGGTCACGTTCGTCTCCAGGAGCACCTTGAACGCCTCCAGCGGGTAGCTCGCCAGGCGCGGCAGCGGGGTCACGCCCAGGTCACCGGCGTTGTTGACGAGGAGGTCGAGCTCGGGGGCGGCCAGCGAGAGCCGCTCGACGTGCGCGGGGTCGGTCACGTCGCCGGCGAGGGCGGTGACGGGGGCGCCGGTCCCGGCCGGCCCAGCGGTGCCGGCGGTCGTTGTGGCGTCCAGTTCGGCCGCGACCCGGTCGAGGTCGTCGCGTCCGCGGGCGGTGATCACGAGGTTCCATCCCGCGCCCGCCAGTGACCGCGCGAGCGCGAGGCCGAGGCCGCGGGAGGCGCCGGTGATGAGTGCGGTGTTCGTCATGCCTCGACGCTAGGAAGGCGGCGCGGTCCGCGCATCGGGCGCGGGACCCGCCCCGCCTCGGCACTTCGACCTAGGACCATCGGAGCCCGGGAGCGCAGAGCAGAGCCCGAGACCGCAGAGCCCGAGACCGCAGAGTCCGGAGCCGCAGAGTCCGGAGCCGCGGAGTCCGGGACCATAGAGTAGGTGCCGTGACCTCGGAGGGCAGGGAGGAGATCCTGCAGGCGGTGAGCTCGGCCGTGCTCGCCGTGACCCGGCACCTGTCGGTGCGGGAGGTGCTGCAGGTCATCGTCCGCTCGGCGCAGCGGCTGCTGGACGCCCGTTACGCCGCGCTGGGCGTGCCCGACGAGGACGGCTCGTTCGCCGAGTTCGTCGCCGAGGGCCTCACCGACCGGCAGTGGGAGGCGATCGGCCCGCTGCCCCGCCAGCATGGGATGCTCGGCGCGATGCTGCGCGACGGGGCCCCGGTGCGGCTGCCCGACCTGACGAAGGATCCCAGGTTCGAGTGGTGGCCGAAGGCGCACCCGGTGATGAAGGACTTCCTGGGCGTGCCGATCCGCGACGGCGACGAGGTGCTCGGCATCGTCTTCCTGGCCAACAAGCGCTCTCCCGGCGGCTTCACGCCCGCGGACGAGGAACTGCTGACGCTGTTCGCCGCGCACGCCGCCATCGCGCTGACCAACGCCCGCCTGTACGAGCGCGGCCGCGAGCTGGCCATGCTCGAAGAGCGCAACCGCATGGCCCGTGAGCTGCACGACGCGGTCACCCAGAAGCTGTTCTCGCTCCGGCTGTCGGCGCGGGCGGCGGAGACGATGCTGGAGAGCGCCCCCGGCCGGGCAGCGGCCGAGCTCGACCGGGTCCAGCGCCTGGCGGGCGAGGCGCTGGCCGAGCTGCGCGCCGTGATCGTCGAACTGCGCCCGGCGGAGCTCGACCGTCACGGGCTCGCCGAGACCCTGCGCAAGCACGTGCGCCTGCTCGACCGGCTGCACCCGGCCCGGGTCACGTTCGGGTGCGACGAGCTGCCGCCGGTCGAACCCGCCGTCGAGGTGGCCCTGCTCCGGGTGGCGCAGGAGGCGCTGCACAACGCCCTGCGCCACTCCGGCGCCTCCGAGGTGTCGGTACGGCTCCGCGACGAGGGCGGCAGGCTCACGCTGTCGGTCGGCGACAACGGCAAGGGCTTCGACCAGGCGGCCTCGCGCGGCCTCGGGCTGGTGTCGATGCGTGAACGGGCCGAGTCGGTGGGCGGTGTCATGACCGTGGACTCGGCTCTCGACAAGGGGACCACGGTCCGTGTGGAGGTGGGCCGGTGATCCGGGTGCTGATAGCCGACGACCATCCGGTGGTGCGCCAGGGGCTGCGCACCTTCCTCGACCTGCAGGAAGACATCGCGGTCGTGGGGGAGGCCCGCGACGGGGCCGAGGCCGTCGAACTGGTCGCCGAGCTGGCTCCGGACGTGCTGCTGCTCGATCTCAGGATGCCGGTGCTCGACGGGCTGGGAGCGCTGGAGCGGCTGTCGGGGTCGGCCACGCGGGTGGTCGTGCTCACGTCGGTGAGCGACCGGTCCGACGTGGGGCCGGCGATGCGGGCGGGCGCCGCGGGTTTCCTCTACAAGGACGTGGATCCGCCCGCGCTGGTGCAGGCCGTACGGGCCGTGCACGGCGGGCAGGTGCTGCTCGCGCCGGAGGCGGCCGAGGCGGTGCTGGCGGGAGCCGGCGGCGCTGAGGGCGGGGGCGGGGCG
>NZ_QNFZ01001035.1 GCF_003313395.1 Nonomuraea lactucae
GGCGCCGTCGCGACGCCCGCCGGCAGAGCCCCTGGCAGCGAGCGGTGCACACCGCCCGGCAGGGCAGTGTGCGGGTGCGCCACACGGCCACCGGCCTGGCCGGCACGGTCATGGCCACGCCCAGAGCGCAGGGCGCAGCCGCCGCGGCGAGCGTCCTGATCGTGTTCAGGTGGCTGCGCCGGCGCCGGGCTCGCCGGCACGCCGGAGTGGGGTGAGCTGTCATGGCGTTGCTCTACAAGCCGCTGTCGCTGCTGTTCAGCGTGCTGGGCGGGCTGATCGCCGGTGCGCTGTTCAAGCAGATATGGAAGCTCGCCGCAGGCCAGGACGACGCCCCTGACGCCGACGATGAGAACTACAGCTGGCGTCAAGTGCTGGCGGCCGCGATGCTGCAGGGAGCCATCTTCGGCCTGGTGAAGGCGGCCGTTCAACGCGCCGGCGCGCACGGTGTTCGCAAGACGACCGGGCGCTGGCCCGGCGATGACCGACGCCAAACCCGCGAAAGCGCACGGGCATGAACAAGCGCACCGACGCCGCCGGCCGACCGGGCAGACCGGCCGGCGGCCGGGCCCCGGATCGGCCGACCGAGCTGGGGCGCACCGTGTGGTGGGGTGCGCTCAAGCGGACCTTCGTCGAGTTCAAGGACGACAACCTGCCGGACTGGGCGGCCGCGCTCACCTACTACGGCGTGCTGTCGATCTTCCCGGCCATGCTGGTGGTCATCTCGCTGGTGGGGCTGGGCGGCGCGTCGGTGTCGCAGTCATTGATCACCAACGTGGGAGATTTGGCGCCCGGCGCGGTCAAGCAGGTACTCACCAACGCGCTCACCGAGCTGCAGCGCGGGCAGAGCGCCGGCCTGGTGGCCCTTGCCGGTCTGGCCGTCGCCGTGTGGTCGGCGTCGGGGTATGTGGCCGCGTTCATGCGCGCCTCCAACGCCATCTACGACGTCCCCGAGGGCCGGCCGATCTGGAAGACGATCCCGCTGCGGATCGCCGTCACCCTCATCACCCTGGTGCTGCTGTCGGCCAGCACCATCGCTGTCGTGATCTCCGGGCCGCTGGCCCAGCGCGCCGGCGACATCCTCGGACTCGGCTCGGCCGCGGTCACCGCATGGAACATCGCCAAGTGGCCGATCCTTCTGCTGGTCGTCAGCTTCCTGTTCGCGCTGCTGTACTGGGCATCGCCCAACGCCAAGCGCGGATTTCGATGGGTCACCGCCGGCGGCGTGCTGGCCCTGATCGTATGGCTGATCGCCTCCGCCGGCTTCGCCTTCTACGTTGCCAACTTCGGCTCCTACAACAAGACCTACGGCAGCATCGCGGGAATGATCATCTTCCTGGTGTGGCTGTGGATCACCAACACCGCCATCCTGCTTGGCGCCGAACTCAACGCCGAACTCGAACGCGGCCGCGCCATCGCCGGCGGACACCCCGAAGACCAAGAGCCCTACGTTCAGCCACGCGACACCCGCACATCCGACGACCACGACCAAAGGTGAGACTCACGCCGATATGGACATCCGCGGCGGTCCGGCCTTGATCCATAGCGTGGATCGAGACAGACGAGGACAGATATGACACTTCCGGGACGGCCTTCGGGGCGGTCCGGCACGGTGCCCGCGGCCGTGCCGACGGCCGTTGTCGCCTTCAGGGCGGGCCCTGCTTGGCCCAAAAGTTGGCCAGACCCGCCAGGCCGTTGACCTCGCCCCCTGTCCCACTTGGCCAGGTCCCACCTCGTGCTGCCGAGGATGCAGGTGCCATCGAACGATCATAATCTGCTGCTGGGCACCGACTCATGTTGGCTCGGCCTAGCACCTTTGGTTGAGGGGATGCTGGCGCCGTCTACGGAGCGCGTCGACTGCAGCACGCGCGGCTCGGTAGGCAGAGTTCTCGTATGGCGGGTTGCCGGGTTTCGTCGTGGCGGCTGTCGGCGGCTGGGACGACTGGGCTGCAGGTACTTCGGGGGCAGGCGCTAGTCCGGGCGGCGACCCAGAACTCGTGGAACCAGCGTCGACATCCTCACCGGAGTCTGGCGCGCCTGCGCGCCGGCGGACTATCACAGAGGCGATTTGGGCACAGGCTGCGCAGGCTTGCCCGGTGTCGAGACGGTGGTGTTCCTCGCAGCGAACGTCAGGGCAGTGATAGCCGCGCCGGACGATCGTGATGGCCACCGCGGTGGGGTCGGTGATGTCGTCGCGCCACCGCCACGGCTCCCAGCGCCTGCCGATCCGCTCGGCCAGTTCCACCGGCGTCCTGGCGGCGAGCTCGGCGACGATGGCGGCCAGCACGCGGCGCCGACCGAAGGCCGGGATGCGCTGGGCCAGCGGCGTGGGGACGGCCTGACGGTAGAGCTCGGCGGCCTGCCGCGCCGCCACCGAGTCCCGCAGTGCCTGCGATGTCGGACGCATCGGAGAAATCGGCCTTCCGCTGTCTCGCGGGTGGCCGTCTACCACCTGTACGTCGCCTGCGGCGGGAGGCCGAGATACGTCCAGCGATGATGTCTTATGATCATGTGCCTTCTGTGGAGTGCCCGGATCTGCCAGGGGTGACTGCCCGTCTTTGCCAGGGGTGAATGCCCTGGGTTGCGAGGGGCTGATGGTGTGTCGCCTGCCTTGTGAGGCGTATGTGACTACGACTTGCGCGGCCTCGTCCGGGTCCAGCACAGGGCGCACTAGGAGGCGGCCGCCGCGGCGCGCGGTGACTTCCACCAGACCGGCGCGTTCCAGTTCCCGAAGCCTGCGCCGGCCGGTATCGGCCGAGGCGTTCAGCAGGCTGCCCAGGTAAGCGACGGAGGTCTCCAGCGACTCCTCAGGCCCACCCTGCCTGACCAGCAGTAACAGTGCATACGTCCGCCAGGCACTCGGCGAGACGTGTCGGCCCGGCTCGCCGCAGGCCGACAGCAGATCCAGCGTCCAGGCCGGCACCGCCACGTACGGCTCGCCGGTCTCACGGGGCAGCCGCAAAGCCGCATGCCGCACCGCGCGCTTGGCCCCCAACGGGCTGGAGCGGGCCAGCCAGGGCCCACCCGAGCCGTCGGCCAGCAGCTCGCGGCGCGCGCCGTCCAAGGTCTTCTCGCTCACGCCCAACGTCTCGGCAACCCAGCAGCGCCGCGCGAACGCCGGAGCCCGGCCACCACCCAGAACGCGGGGCATCAACGTCTCGTACATCGCCCACACGGCCACCGCCAGGGCGCCATGCGAAGGCGAGCGCAGCAGCGAACGAGGAACCTGCACATGTTCCCGTGGAAACGATCTGGAGGAAGGCGCGACGCCACTGCCAGGCGTGCCGGTCAACGCCTCCTCCTGACAAGCCGCGCCAGCTGCCGCCGTCACTCGGCCCCACCCGCGCAAGAGGCGGCCGTGGACGGCGAGATCATTCCGCGTATATTCCGCGAGCGGCGGCACGTGCGGGCCGAGGCTGGCACACCGTGGCACACGCCGAGCGGCGGCGGGCAGGCGTTACCGCAGGTCAGGCCCAGGTTTTCTCTGGACAGGTAAGCGCGCCCTGCAGGATTCGAACCTGCGACCGTCGGATTAGAAGTGGAAAGTCGCTTTATGCAAGCAAAGGCTCTACGACCTGCGGCGGAGGGCGCAATGGAGAGCGTGGCGGCGTTGGTCATGCCGCGTATAGTCCGTAGGCCAGGTTGTGGGTCATGAACCGTCCAATGCCTCCTCGATACGTTGATTAGCAACCTCGCGCTGGCCGTCGATGCACTTGGCGTAGATCTTCAGAAGCACATCCACGCTGTGCCCGGCCCGTGCGGCAACCTCGGGCGCGTGCACGCCGGCGTTGAGCCACAGCGACACCGCGGCGTGCCGTAGGTCGTAGGGGCGGCCAGCCAGCGGTGAATCGACCTGTTCCGGGGTGAGCGCGAGTTTTCGTGCCTCCTGCCAGACCTTCGCGTAGGCCGAACCGGAGAACGTGCCACCCGTGCGGGTCCGGAAGAGCCGGCCGTCATCGCCGACCCCGAACGTCGCGATGTGCTCGCGAAGGATGGCGACCAGCTCCGGTGGGATCGGCACCGGGCGGTCTTCCTTCTCTTCGCGGTGCTTAAGACCTCGGACATCGTAGGAACGGCCGGAGTTGGTGTACCGGCTGTTGCTCTGCGGTCGGGTCTTGGTTGGCGTGATCTGCCCCCACCCCTCGAAAGGGAGGACGCAGTCCCTTTTGCGCAGTCCTTGCGCTTCGGCCGGGCGGAGGCCACCGAAGTACATGCACGCGAACATCGCCGACAGCATCCGCCCACGCGTACGACCGACGCAGATCACGGCGTCCAGGAGTGCGCGTGCCTGCTGGGGGTTGACGACCACGCGCCGGTCCACCACGTAGTTCGACTTGGGTGGTTTCCACTTGACCCGATCGAGCGGGTTCGTGCTGACCTCGCCGAGCTCGAAGGCGTACTCCAGGGCGTGATGGAACACCATCCGCTTGCGCCGGAACGTTGAATTGGCCGCCGCCTCACCGTCCAGGCATACGGCTAACGCCTCCAGCGCTACACGAGCGTGGCGGGCCTCGTTCAGCTCCGTCATCGGCAGCGATGCCGCCTCCAGCCAGCGCAGCGCCGCCGCGGCGGCCCGCCCATCAGGCTCAGACTGGCGATCCTCGGGGAGAAAGACGTGCTGCCGCAGCACCTGGCGCAACAGCTCGTCGTCGGGCCGGCCTTTCTGGTCAGTCGTCAGCGCCAGCGTCACTGCGACCAGGGTTTCGATGGTGCCTTCGCGGGACTTGGCCGCTTGGTGCGGCCAGCGGCGGTTCACGTAGGCCCGAGCGAATTGCAGCCAAGTGCGCGAGTTTCGGGCCTTCAGCATGGACTCGGGCAGGCCAGTGTCGGTGTCGAACCATTCGCCATGCCGAGCGGCCTGGCGAAGTTCGGAGAGGAAGTTCTCGGCCTGTTCCGACATGCCGAATGTGCTGCACTGGGCTTCGCCTTCAACAACCCAGCGCACCTGGTACGACGGCTTTTTGCTGGGGGTGCGTCGGGTCTTCCAGAACTTGACCTTGTACGACCTGCTCACGCGGTCACCTCGAGCCCGGCGAGCCACGCCTGATAGTCATCCCGGTGGATGCGGAACTCACCGTTGGGAAGCCGGTGCATCTTGGGCGTGCGCTTGCGAGTCCGCCAGTGCTGCCAGGTTCTCCGGTGGATCTTCAGCGCCGTCATGATCTCGGGGACGGTGAGCCACTCGTCTTCGTCGCCTGCTGCGGTCTCGGGCGCGGCCTCGGGCATCGTCGAGCCATGGGGGCGGCCCGGTTGGTTACGACGGCTGGATGCGGCCATGATGGAGCCACTCCTATTCGTTCAAGGCGGTAGGGGTGCGGCCCCGGGTGGTGCTTGCCGGCTTGCCCGGGGCCGTCGTGCTACTTGGCAGACTGCGGGAGCCGTGCCTCGATGTAGATGCGCACGTTGCGGCTGGTGCCCTGACAGGGCAGCGGGTCAGAGATCTCGATGACGTCGAAGGTGCGGGCGATGGCTTCAGCAGCCTGGGCGATCTCGTCGGGCAGGCAGATGGCGCGGATCTTCAAGCTGGTTCCTCCAGGTGGCGGGTGGAGCAGGTGGCGTGCGTGGGCAGTGATAGTTGCGGTCTGAGACGTCGCGAACGAGGGGCGCGGGAGTTGCGGGTCGTGATGCCTTGTGGCGGGAGATGTTGCATTTCGTGGCACACTCTCGCAACAGTTGCAACAGGGACACCATAGCGCTCTTGAGCTGTTTGTCCAGCTCACGACATGAGGCGTCACTTTTGTCGTTTTGTCGCAAAGCTGGAGTCTGCGATCATGGGCAGTGCCACGCACGCCGTGACGAGCAGGATGCTGGCGCCGACCAGTCCCCACGTCGCCACTCCCAGCAGCCACGCAGCCGTGAGCGTCAGCGCAACCGCATACGATCTGGCGCCCACGCCGACCAACGGCACCAGGCAGGCTGCCACCAGCACCACGGCGGGCACGATCAGCAAGCCAGGATGGGACACCCCGGCGAGTACGCCGAGGACCTGCGCCCAGGCCAGCCACACCGCCACCAACGCGCCCCGCAGTAATACGATCATGACGCCCTCCGCATCTCCACATAGCGGCCACCGACCACTCGCGCCTGCCCCTGTTCCACCAGCGACGCCGCCACCCGAAACGCCATCGGTAGCCCCGATCGCACCATCAGCTCCGCCGCCGTCAACCCCTCGCTGGCACGGCCAGCAGCGACAGTACCTTCTCCTGCGCCGCAGCGACGTCGGGCCTAGTTGAGCGCGTCCGACCTCCACAGCGGGTGGCTGACGTGCTCGGAGTCAGCGCCGAGGAGATCAGCCTCGTGATGGGGGCCCGCTACATGTCGGTCAAGGCTCCAGCAGGCCGGAACGTGCCCTACCAGATCGCCCTCACCTATGTTCCGCTGGAAATTGCGGAAGGCACGGCCATCGAGGAGGAGGACACCGGAGTCGGCGGGCTCAGCAGCCGACTCGCTGATCTCGATCAGGCCCAGGCAGCGCTGGAGGACACCATCGAGGTCCGGCCGCCTGAGCCGGAAGAGGAGTTCCTTGGGCTGAACGAGGACCAGCGGGTATTCGACATTCTCCACATCGGCGAAACTCGCGACGGCCGGCCCGTGAAAGTAACGACGTTCGTCATCCCGACGCACCTGTCCAAGCTGCGCTACCGGGTTCAACTGAAGGACTAAGCCTGGATCAACCGCCCCCGCCGCCCGGCATCCCGTAAGGCCCTTCTGCCTTGATCTCGTCTGTCCTAGACACGGTATGGACGGTTCGTCCTCTCCTCCCCTGTGCACCTCTTATACCTACTCCAGTGACGATCAGCTCACGCTATGTCAGGCTATAGGGGTGCTCCGGTGGATGGCAGCCACCAGCTCGACCGGCCGATTGCTATCCGCTGGCTACGTCCGCCCCCAGCATCAGCCCAGGAGAGTGTCGATGGATGACGTAGACACCGTGGTCTCGATCTTGGCTGGAATCGTCACCGTAGTGAGCGGCCTGGTTGGATTAGTGAAATGGTCTGATCGCCACTCGCCGAACACGGCGTCCACGGACAGAGGGCACTTCGATCCTGCCATCGACTGGGTCCACTTTCTGATCGCGGGCACGCCAGGAATCCTGGTGTTCATACTCGCGTCCTCGGCTTTCGGCCTGAGTGTGGTCGCTGCGACATTGCTTGGAGTGGCCGTTGCCGCTGTCGTGTGGATGTTGTGGTGGTTCACCCCGCTCTAGCAGACGACAGCCCATAAGCGCCTCACCTTCCAGAGCTTAGATAGCGGGGTGGAGCAGCTTGGTAGCTCGACGGGCTCATAAGGTCGCGGGCTCAAATCGCGCTCTTGCAAGGAGTAGCCGCGCTGGCCGCTCCCCCGGCCTAGCTGCCACATCGCCGACCAGGGCAGGACCGGGCGGCTGCGCGTGCACACGGGCTCGTATTTCGAGGTCACGCCGGTGTCACGGTGTCGCGATAGAGCCGCGTGTTCGATTGACGCACCTCAGGCATGCACGCTGCGGCCATAGCACCGCTCACGACGATAACGGTGCCTCCGGCGAGCACAGCTCGCACGCCGAGCTGGTCAGCGACGGGGCATGCCACCGAGTACGCGACAGGCACCTGGGTTTTGCGGGGGCACAACCACGGCCGAGTTGGTTCTTAGGTCGGCGCGTGCCCGCTGACGACCCTCGTGGGCGTGCCGAGCAGGGCGCGCAGGCTGCCCTCGCCTTGACGGACTGCGGCGGTGAGGGCGTCCAAGTGGGCTGCTGGGAGGCTTCCTGCGCCGAACCCCGAGGCGGCGAGCACGCCGGCGAGGTCCTGTTCCTGCTGTGGGGTCATGCGGGAGCGCATCCCGTGGTGCCCGAGGACGTCCCGGGCAGCGTAGGCGTCCGAGCAGGCCACGCCGATAGCAGCGGACCGCAGCTCGGCGTCGTGCGCTGTTGGCCGGTCGGCAGTCAGATCGAGCACGGTCAGGCCAAGCCGAGCCCGGAACGCCGCGGTCATCGGTTCAGGGTCGGCGATCAGCGCGAGTGCTTCCCGCACCGCATGGTCCAGTTCGTGCTGTGATGGCGTCGACGTCGTCGGCCGGCAGTAGATGCGCAAGATGGCTGCGCCGGCGTTCTCCCAGGGCTCTGCCGGGATGCTGGAGTCGATCATGTCGGCGGCCTGCCGGTGGAGGTCCTGCTCCACCAGCGACATGATCGTAATCTGGCGGCCGTCGAGAAGCCGCTGACCGACGCCACGGTGCGCAGCCATGGATTCGGCTGCCTCGGTCCAACGGCCGGCGCTGGCGAGGGCTCTGGCACCGTCGACCAGCAGGGCGACCCACAGCTCCGTGCAGATCTTGCGGTGGTCTGCGACGGTCTGGATCAACGGCGACAGGTCGACGTCGTGATCACGGATGATGGTGGCGCCGCGCTGCTGCGCGGCGCGGTACAACTGCTGAAGCACCGTGAAGGCGCCGCTGCCGTCCCCTCCGCGGATCAGGAGTCGGGCGATGTTCACCAGCGGCATCAGCGACATCACGGCGATGTCCTGGTCGAGGGCTCCGGCTTCGGCGAAGACTTTGTGCTGCCGCCAGCACAGTTCGGCGGCCAGGTCGGGCATCCCGCTGTCGGAGGCAATGAGCGCGGCGAAGTTGAGGACTCCACTGGCGCGGGCCACCCGCTGAGGGTGGTCCGCGCCGGGCACCTCGACGGTCAGCGCGGTGAGCTCTGCAATGCGCCTGCGCAGTGGAAGCCCAGGAGGCTTAGGCCGGCAGACCAGCGGGATACGGCGGGCGATCGCAGGGTTCATCACGCTGCCCCCTCTTCTACCAGTCGACGACGAGTCGGCTGTTGGCCTTGTCGATGATGAAGCGCGGGTCGGCGGCCTTCAGCAGGTCACGGTTGGCGGCCGTGGCCATCCGGAAGCCGGGAGCGGGGGCGTCGTTGCCGTAGTCGCGGTCCCACTCGGCGATCGCGGCGACGACCTGCTCGGCGAGGGAGGCGGCGCGCGCGCCGTGGCCGATGACGCCGATCTCCCAGAACCGGCCCTCGGCGTCGTCGCCCTCGCGGACGGTCAGGTAGGCCAGGCTGTCGCCGTCGAGCGCGGCCATGGAACCCCATCCGAAGTGCGGGGTGAAACCGGGCCGCTCGCCAGGCATCCGGGACAGGCCGTTGGGCAGGACGCACGCCAGCCACAGGTAGACCCACTCCCAGGGCGAGCCCTGCCGGAACTTCACGCCGGTGTAGAGCTTGTGGGATGGCTCGTCCAAGACGGTCCGCATAGCCTCCCGGTCGACGAGCTGCTCGCTGTAGGTCTCCAGCCGGACGTTGCCCTCCCCCGCCATGGGGACCGTGGTACGGACGTCATCGCAGATGCCCTTGCGCAGCGGGACGAACGTGGCCATCTCGCAGGAGACGGTCTTCCAGGTCTCGCCGTCGCGCTCGAAAGCGAAGCTCCGGGAGATGCTGCCGCGGATTCGCGTCGGGATGACCAGGCGGCCGTCTGGGGCCAGTTGCTCCAGGACGGGGAGGGGGATGTCGCCGGCGCCCACGGTGAACTGGATCCGATCGAACGGGGCGTGCTCGGGGAGTCCGGCCGCGCCATCGGCCAGCAGCACGGTCACGTTCGACACGCCAGCGGCCTCCAGGTGCTTGCTGGCGGTGTTGACGAGGTCGGCGTCAACGTCCACGGTCCACACGTGCCCGCCGGGGGACACGAGCCGTGCCAGGAGGGCGGCGTTGTAGCCGGTGGCTGCTCCGGCCTCCAGGATCTTGTGGCCGGGCTGTGCGCCCAGTTGTTCCAGTTGGGTGGCGACGACCGAGGGCGCGGAGATGCAGGAGATCATCTCGCCGTCCGCGTTGTGTTTGATCGATACGGCGTCGTTGACGTAGGCGGCCTCGACGTCGGCGTCGGGTATGAATCGGTGGCGCTCGACTTCCCGGAAAGCGTCGATGATCGCGGGGGTGCGCAGGTGGCCGGAGTCGGTGAACTTGTCCACCATGGCGTTGCGCAGGTCGGCGGGGTCGGTGGTTGTAGTGATGGTGCTCTCCATTCCCTTGAAAGTAGGGGTTGCTGGGTCGGACTGGCGGGTAGACACGGCGGTCGGCTCGTCGTCTCCGAAGGCGACGTGCCAGCCCAGCCACGCCGCGGCGGCCTGCTCGGCCACGGGTATGGCGGCGCGGTTGAAAGCGAAGATCGCATGGTGGGCGAGGACGGCGCGCAGACCTCGCCGGAGTTGCCCGCTGGTCGCGAACCGGGCCAGGCAGCGGCCAGCTTCCTCGAAAGCGGCGACGCGCTCGAGCCAGCCGGGTTCGGTGGTGTCCCGTTTGGCGGCGTCGGCGTTCATGAGGCGCCTCATGGCAGCGATAGCCTCCGCCCGGTGGGCCGTCTCGGGCGGGTTGATCGCCGGGCGGAGGTTGCCGACCTTCGCCCAGACGTCGCCGATCTCGAACGGGTCGAGCGCGGCCGCGCGGTTCATGGTGGAGATCAGCAGGATGCACCGCTCGCGGGCATGCGGGCTGCCGGTCTCGGCCAAGGCTGCGGGGCTGTCGGCGCACCACACCTCGTGGGCAATGTCCATGCCCAGCGGGCCGCCGAAGGCGTCGGTCTCCGGCTCGTAGATGCCGTCAACCCAACCGGCCGCCACCTCGTCGGCGACGAGCTGGTCAAGCAGGCCGGCGGCGGGCCGCTCGGTGCGCAGCCGGAGCCCTCCTTCCTTGCGCACGAAGTGGAAACGCTGCCCGGACAGCGCGGCCGCGAGCGCGGCCGCGGCTTTCGGAGTCACGCCGGCATCGCCTGGACAGCGGACGGTGGCTTGCCACCATTCCCGCTCGTCGGGAAGCGGCAGATTCTCGTCGTCGGAGTTCATTGTTCTCGTGTTCACTCCTGCTCGGTCGAAGGTCGGGGTACGGCGGGTCAGTGGATTAACAGGGCGCGGGTCCAGCCGGTCATGTTGGAGCCCTCCAACGCCAGGACCGCCCCGGCTCGCCCTTCCAGAAACCCGGGCTTGGGCAGGTCGGCGATGCCACCGGCCAGCCGCTGGCGGGTCTGCCAGATGGGGTCGGTGAACCGGTCAGGGGTGGAGCTGTCGGCTGCGATGGCGGTCGTGACGGTCAGCAGCCCGGCCCAGCCGTGGCAGAGGGAGGCATCGGTGACCCGGTCCAGGCGGGCCGAGTCGGTGAGGGCGGCGATGGCGAGTTCCTCGGCCTTCTGCCGGCGGGCGTCGTCATCGAGCGCGAGCGCGGCCAACTGGAGGGTGCGGGCGATACCGAGGTCCCCGTAGCACCAGGAGGGGCGCAGGGGTGGCGCCTGCTGCGGCTCGGCGGCGAGTAGGTGGTCCAGGGTGATCCAGTAGGAGGCGCCGAACTCCTCCAGCCAGGTCGCGAACGTCTCGATCGCTTCGAGCTGGCCTTCCACCAGGATGCCACGGCGGGCGGCGAGGGAGAGGAGCGCCAACGGGCCGGCGATGCCGTGTGCCACGCCGTTGTTCGCGTGACCACCGGCGATCTCTTGATGCCCGGGGCTGTCCGGCGACCACCATCCGGGCAGGACCCGGGCATCGGTTTCGGCCGGGACCGCCAGCGTCACCAGGTGGGCCAGCACCTCCTGCAGCAGCGGCGGCGGCGAGCCTGCCCGGGTAAGCAGCAGCGCCCCCAGCCCGGTGAGTCCCCGGATGAGATCGAACTCCGCCAGCATCGGCAGCCGCGCCGACTCTCGCCGCCGACGCGCTGCGGCGAGACGAGCGGCCACGACGTGGTCGACGGCTGCCTGGACGGTCCGGTCGGCGTACCCGGCGCGGCCAAGTACGAACTCCAGTGCCGGGGCGCCGTGGAAGAGGGATGCGTTGGAGCCGGTGCTGACGCCGCCGACGACTGCCTCGGCCAGCAGGGGCCGCGCTGCGGCGAGGTTGCCGCGCTCTATGTGCAGCAGCGCCCTCCCGAGGGCGCCCTCGGCCAGGGCTTGCGTCCTGGGCGGGCTCATCGGCTCGCCCTCACCGCGACGACGATGCTGTGGGCCCGCCCGCCGATCCACCCGTCCGCGTCAGGAGGTGGCGCGTCGTAGAGCACCGCGACGTGGGAACCGGCCAGGTGCGTGCGGAGCAAGTCCAGGTCCATCTCCCGGGTGAGGTCCAGCAGCAGGCGCTGGTCGTCCATGGCCAGGAGCACCTGGTCAGGCACACCCGCCCGGCCGCGCCAGGCGTGCAGCTGCTCGGCCCACTCGTCCAGGCGTGCCGTACGGCCGGGCAGCGTGCGGGCTCGTAGCTGCCAGCGAGCGGCGACCAGGATGCTGCGCCGGTAGTGCAGCGCCGGGGTGAACGGCAGCGTCCAGGCGGTGCCCCAGTCGAACCAGGTCAACTGCGGAGTCGCGGCACGACTGATCTCGGCCAGGAACCGGACCAGCGGCGGGGTGAAGTTGTTCCACACGAAGTTGATCGCTGTCGGCGCCAGCAGCTCCAGGCGCTTCCCGGTGGCGGCCACCGCAAGGTAGAGGTGGCTGCCGCGCAGGCCCACGACCAGATCGGAAGGGAAGAGCACCGCCTCGTCGCTGCCCCGGAACTCGCCGACGCTGACCATCTTCGGCAAGACCCGCGGGGAGCGCGTGAGCAGGTCGGCCTCGACGCGGGAGGGATGGAACGACAACTGGGCCAGTTCCGCGACGGGATCGACAGGGGGAAGAGTCGCCTGCCCGGCGGCGGCCTGCGGGAACAGGTGCCGGAATCGTCCGGTCATCGTGCCGGCCGCCCTGGAGACGGTGTGAACGCGGACGCGGAAGTTGCCCCGGTCGAGCGCCCGGAGCGAACGGGCCTGGACCTGGGCGCACACTTCGAAGTGCGGGGCGAGGGTGGTGGGCGGCTCGCCGGCGGCGGCCTCCAGCTCCTCGAGGAGCGTCTCGGACAGGATCACCGTGCGGCGGCCTTCTACAGCGGCGGTCCCGGCGAGTTCCAACAGCAGCCGGTCGCGCCGCGACATCGGTCGGGGCGACTCGGACACCGAGCCGAACCCGTCAGGCAGGCCCAACCCGTTGTCGGGATCGACGAGCTGCTCCAAGCGGACCTCGGCGCCCTCGCCCCACCGGGCGGCGAACTGCCCGGTATAGCGACGCCACGCCGCGGTGCCGGCCGGGTAGGGCGCGAGCCTGGCCAGCGCGGTCGCCGCGGTCTCCATCTCGACCGCGACCGTCACCGGCAGCCGCACGTCGGCGTCCAGCCGTACGTCCACGTATGCCTCCCGCTCGCGGACATCCAAGGCGCCGACGGGCAGGGCGGCTGCCGGGTCGACGATCGTGGCGGGAGCACGTAGCGCCGACCGCAGCAGGCGGACGCGCAGCAGGTCCGCGAGAAACGCCGCCTGCCGCTGCTCGACCACCTGCGGGAACTCTGCGGCGAGTTTGTCCGCGAGCGCCGCATGCCGGATGGGCGACTTGGCCGCCTGGAGCACGAGCGCCAGCGCGGGAGTCAGCGCGAGGGAGAACTCCGACGCGCCCTTGGACGGCACGAAGACGCGGCCATCGCGCACCTGCGTCAGGTTGTTGACGCACACCTCGACATCCGCCATCAACGCGGCGTCCGCCTCCCGGGCGATGATCGCCTCGTCCAGCGCCTGAGGGTCGGCTCGGGCGAAGATCTCGTGACCCTCCCCGACGAGCACGGCGGACGTTTCGCCGAAGTCGATCAGGCAGACGCCCGCGAACAGGCCGAACGGCGTGGACCGGTGCTCATACCTGATGGCGTACCGGGCGAGTGCGAGCGCGGCGCGACGCGCCCGGCGGGCGTTCGATCGCCCGTCCAAGACTGCCTCCGCCTGGCGGGCAAGGTCCGGGCTGGCGTTGGAGACCGCGCGGCGGAAGGTGTCATCGGCCCATACCGGGTCGAGCCAGGAACGCCACTGCTCTGTGGGCGCGTCGGGCCCTGGCCATTGCGGCAGGGCGGGGGCGGAAAGGTTCACCGCCGCGCGCAGCATCCCGGCGCCAGTGCGCCGGTACAGGGTCCGCCGTGACCGCGTCATCACGCACTCTCCATTCCTGAGGATGAGGAGGGCGCGGGCCCGGTTGGACCCGCGCTGCGCGGACTAGGAGGTCGTGCAGGCGCTCGGGCAGGAGCTCCCGCAGTTGTCGCCGGTGCCGCACAACAGCACCGTCTCGGCCGCCGGGGTGTTCTCGATGAAGGTGATGTCGAGGTCGAACGGGTCGAACGTCGCCCCCGCGTCGACCGTGGCGGCCTGCTCGATGGTCGGAGTGCTCATGTCCTGTACTCCTTCTCCTGTGTTGGGGGTTTTCCTGACGTGGGGTAGGTGGATGTGGGCTACCGCCAGGAGCCCGCGACGACGTAGGGCGGTGGCGTGGGCCGTCCTCGCTGGGCGGGGTGCGGAGGAGCTTGCCGAGCAGGTTCCGCAGCCACGGCCGCCATTCCAGCGGGCCATCGTCTGGCACCCACCCGTGATAGCCCTCCGGGGAGAGGGGTTGCATCGCATGTCCCTTTGAGCGTGCGAGCGCAGGAAGGTCGTGGGACGGCGCGCCGACTCGCCGTCCCACGACCGTGGGCCGCTCCAGGGCCGGGCCGTCCACAGGGGCCGGCTGCCACAGGCTCGCATGCGAGGTATGGGCGTGGCCTGCGGCGGCAGAGAGCTATGTGCGCAGTCGGATTCCGACGTCAGTTTCCACCGTTTGAGGCCGGCCATCGTCGGCCTCGGCCAGCGGCCGATCAGTCGTTGCGCCGCTCGGCGCGCGAGGGCGAATGCCCGGACAAGTCCAGGGCGCAAGGCCGCGTCGTGGGGCAGGTCGGAACTCCACAGGTCGCCGTAGATGAGGAGGATGAGATCCATCCGGGTTCCTCTCACAACGCGTGTGCGCGGGGCCGCGGATTTAGGTGGACGACGCGGAAAGGGTGAAGGGTCACCGCCTGGCGGTGCAGCTCGTAGGCAAGTGAGATGTAGTCCGACCGCTGCACGACCTCCACAATCCCGGCATCCCGCATGGCCTGGGTGATCTCCACGCGTAAGCGCGCCTGCCAGCACTCGTGACCGTACTCATCCCTGCCGCGGAGGAGCTCGTAGTCCGTATAGGTCCTACGGAGAGCGGAAAGCCGAAGGTGGGCGACTGTTGTCGGGTTCATTGGATCACCGTGTTGTGGCAGTGGTCGTTTCCCACCGGTCGGCGGGAGGCCGGTGGCGCGGACGGAGTTGGATCCCGCAGGCAGGGCCGGACAGGGGCTCCGTCGTGGGCTGCGGGTAGCAGGCGGCGCGGGCCGGACGGGGAATGGACATCCGGGGAAGTGAGACCCGCGCCGTAGTGCGCGACCGGGCCGGGACCTTCTCGGCCGGTCGCGCCAAGACGTGGCGTAGCTCCCCGTCCGAGCGCGGGCCGCCTGCCCGGCCACGTCTCGCTTGATCACCCGAACACCTCCTAAAGGAAGCCGGGCGGTACGTAGACGACCGTGGGCGGGTGCGCCGGGATGGCCTCGGCCACGGCGCGCAACAGCTCCTGGTCGACGTCGAGGACGGCCCGCCACAGCTCACGGAGATTGGCGCCCTCGACCGGGGTGTTGACGTCCATGTCATACGCCGGGAACGCCCGGAACTTGCGGCCCCAGGGCTCCCACATCACCTGCCAGCGGCCGCCCCACGACTCCTGCATCTGCGCGGCCAGGAACTGCGCCTTCTCGTCGCTCAGCACCTCGGTGTTGCCCGTGGCGGGATTGTCGTTCGGGGGCGGAACGGCAGGTACGTCGGTCATCATCAGGGGGCCTCAGAAGTCAGGAGGGTGGAATCTAAAGGAGCGTTCGAGGTGACCGGTTCACCGTCGCTGCGGAGGGACACCACCGGCGGTGTGGCGGGCGGGCATTCCTCGCCCTCGCGGGCGGGCCACGCGAGCGCCTGCCACACCACGCCCGCGGCGTAATCCTCGGCCGCCGTGCTCATCGCGGTCATGAGGAACAGGCGCGTGGCAGCGTCGTACCGCACTGTGGGCAGGTTGAGCGTGCCGCTCGGCTGCCACGTCTTGCCTCGGTCGGTCGACACGAGGAGGGTGAGCCAGGTCGACGCACCGGGAAGGACCGGGACGTCGGCCGGACGGGCGCGGAGCCGGTGAGGATCCGCGTCAAGAGGCTGCATCGTGTGGCGCTCCTCACATCCGGTGAAGGGTCCCCTCCACCTTGGAGTCACGTCGAGCGCTTGGGAACGCCATCCAGTGGGGCAGTCAAGGGGCAGATCGGGGGCAGATTCGCGGGCCTGCCGATGCCCTCCTGTGCGACGATGCCCGCGAGGGAGGTGCGCCATGCCGGAACCCAACGTGCTGCTGCAGCAGGCGCGCGAACGGGTGCCCTCACCATCAGCCCCCGGCGAGAGCGCATCCCGCCAGGACCTCGCCGACCTGGTCAATGCCTGGATCCTGAACGAGCGCAACCGCACGGCAGGCTTGACCGCCAACTACATCGGCAAGATGGAACGCGGGCTGGTGAGGTGGCCTCAACAGGACTACCGGGACGCCCTGCGGGCCATTTGCGGGGCAGATGAGGACAAGGACCTCGGATTCGCTCGCCGACGGCGCACCAAACCGCCCGTTACCGTTGCAGATGTGGATCGCAAGCAGTTCATCCGCACTGCGATGGGGATAGCCGCTACCGTCCCCCTCGCCGAGCTGGCCGCGCCCGGCCAAGCCATCAGTCCGCCCGCCGTCGTCCAACCGTCCGATATCTCCGAGCTACGGACCGTCGCCAACGTCTTCACCACCTGGGATCACACCTACGGTGGCTGCCTAGTCCGCGAGGCGGTCGCCGCGCAACTCCGCTTCGCGGTAGGGCTTCTGAAGGAATCTCGATGCCCGGCCAAGCTGCACGATCCTCTGTACTCAGCGGTCGGTTGGCTCGGGCACGCGGCCGCGTTCATGGCGTTCGACGCCTACGCTCACGACGACGCCCGCAAGATGTTCGCCCTCGCACTCGCCTGCACGGAGGAGGCGAACAACTGGCACCTTCGCGCCAAGGTGCTGTCCAGCATGGCGAGGCAAGCCATCTGGGTCGGGGACGCCGACAACGGGCTCACCCTCGTGGAGTTCGCTCTCGTACGGGCCGACAGGCTCACGGCCGGCGAGCGCGCGATGCTGCGGTCCGCCCAGGCGCGGGCATTCGCCAAGTTGGGCAGGGTGTCGGAGACGTGGCAGGCCGTCAAAGAGGCCGACAAGGAGTTCGACCGCATCCACCCCGCGGAGGAGAAGCCGTGGATGTGGTACTACGACGACGCCCAGCACCAAGGCGACACCGGGCACGCGGTGTTCGACCTGGCGATCGATGTGCGGGCCCTCGGCAAGGTGATCGACGGGCAGGTCATCCACGAGGCGGTCAACGCCCAGTACGTTGGCGAGGCATCTGACAGGCTGGCCAGCGCGGTGGCCGGACATACCGCCGCCTACGTTCGGTCCCGCGCCATCAGCGGTATCAAGCTCGCCTCCCTGACGATGGCGGCCGGTGACCCCGAGGAGGCCGCCGCCATCGGTGGGCGCGCAGTCACCGATGCGGGCACAGTCCGTTCGCGCCGCGCCCAGGACGACATGCGCGAGCTCGCCCGGTTCTCCCGCCCGCACGAGCGGCGGACGCCAGTGGCCGAGCTGCGGCACCGCATCCGGGCGGCGGTTCAGTGATGACCCAGACCTCCAACACCGAGGTGGCCGCGCGGTCGGTGCTCGACGCGGCCAGCCGCCGCGCCGGGCTCGACCCGGCCGAGGCCGAGCTGATCCGGCTCGGTGAGAACGCCCTCTTCCGGCTCCCCGACGGCATCATCGCCCGTATCGCCCGCGCGGGCCAGGCCGCCGCCGCGGCGCGAGAGGTGTCGGTGGCCAGATGGCTGGAGACCAACAACGTGCCGGCCGTGCGAGCCTGGCCCGATGTCGACCAGCCCGTCGAGGTGGAGGGCCGCGCGGTCACCTGGTGGCGTGAACTACCTCCTCACCAGCACGGGACGGCTCTGCAGGTGGCGACCGCGCTGCGTCGCCTGCACGACCTGCCGCCCCCGACCGAATTTGACATCGGCCGCCTGGATCCGTTTGTACGGCTGGCCGAGCGGATCGACCGGGCGACCACGCTCGCCGAGGCGGACCGGGCATGGATGCGCGGCCACCTAACCGAGCTGGAAGCGCGGTATGCCGAGCTGCCCGAGGGACTGCCGGAGAGCGTCGTACACGGAGACGCCTGGATCGGGAACGTCGTCTCCACCGACGACGGCCAGGTGGTGCTACTCGACCTGGAGCGCTGCTCGATCGGTCCACCCGAATGGGACCTGACCTCCACGGCCGTGAAGGCGTTCAGCATCGCCGGCATCACCCCGGAAGACTACGTAATGTTCGTTCGGGCGTACGGGCACGACGTCACAGCGTGGGCGGGGTTCGAGACGCTGCGGGACATCCGCGAGTTTCGGATGACATGCATGGCCGCCCAGGTGGCCGCGGAGAACCCCGCGCGGCGCGATGAGGTGATGCTGCGGTTGGCGTGTCTGCGTGGTGATCGCGGGCCTCGCCCGTGGCCGTGGAAACCTGTGCCTTGAGGCCGAAGCGGACGTAAGTGCAGGTTGCCCTACGCTGCGATCGTCCATCACCCTGTGACCATGACGGCATGGCTGGTGTCCGAGGATGCACTGCAGGTGTTCCGCATGGACCACATCGGATCCGTCCGCCTGGAAATCGCGGACGGGCGCGGTGATGATGGCGTGCACCCGACCAACCCTTGCTCGGGCCGAGCGTGTACGGGTCATGGTCGGCACGCGCGCCGGCGAGGTGATGTGCGCGCTGACGTGCCCAGGACGCGCGCCCTCAGCGCGCGGCAGGAGCTGATGAGCAAGCTGGATTCCGTGGAGCAGCAGCCCGGCGTCACGGTGTACTTCCACCCTCCGGCCGGGGCGTGGCCGAGGAAGAAGCCCGCAGAGATCTGGACGACGTCACGCACCATGCCGGAGCCCGACTTCGTGCAGCGGTAGAGCGCCCCACACACACAACCGCACGTTATGCGCATAACATGACTCTATGCCCGCGCCCCGCTATCAAGAAGTCGCCGACGACCTGCGAACCAAGATTCGCAACGGAACCTACAAGATAGGCGAACCCCTCCCCCATGCCCGAGACCTGATGACGAAGTACGGTCTCGGATCCCAGAGCGTCCTCAACAAGGTTTATGCGATCCTCAAGGCCGAGCAGCTCATCCGCCGTAACGCCGCCGTAGGCATGATCGTCCAAGACCCCAGGCCGATCATGGTGGACCTCATCCTGCACGGCCAGCACGGCCACGGCCCACTCCCCTGGGCCCAGTGCTGCGAACGCACAGGCGTCGAAGGACAGATGATCACAGACAAGGTACGACAGGAGCCCGTCACGGCAGTCAGCGCCGACGTGGCCGAACTCCTGGACCTTTCTGATGGCGACGAGGTCGCGATCCGCACCCGGCACGCGACCATCGGCGACACCACCGTCCGCCTCGACGAGGCTATCTACCCGCTCTCCCTCGTCCGCGACACGCCGATCGCGGAACCGGGCCAGGTCAAGGGCGGCGTCTACAACGCCCTCGCCGGCGCAGGCATGGAACCCGCCACGATTACGCGGCGCGTCATCAGCACGCGACCGGCCACCGAGGCCGAGGCGAAGGCGATGAAGCTTGCACCTCGCGCGCACGTCCTCACCTACGACCAGGTGATCGCCGACAGCCGCAGGCGCCTGGTCGAGCTGCTGCGCTTCGTTGCGAACCCGGCCCGGGTCAGGTTCGTGGACGAGCAGATGCAGCTGTAGCCCTCTAGGCCAGCAGGACAGGTAGTGAAGCGGCTAGGACATGTGGCGATACGGTAGAGGCGACGCCTGACCTCTGCTGCTGATATGGCCGACCATCGGGAGACCATGTGACCTCCGACCCCTGCGCACTCGCTGATGTTCTGCGTGCACGCTTTGCCGCCTCGCCTCTACGAATCGGCGCTGGCAACTCCGCGACAGCGGAGTTCCAGGTCGGCCACGTCGGCCATCTCCTCACCACTCTCCTGCCGAATGAAGTGTCCATCGAGGTCGTCTTCCTTCCACTCAGCGGCGGTCTCCAGGACGACGACCGGGGCGGCCTCGACGACAATGACGCCTTTTCCAGCACCGTTGATCGGGCGCTCATAGCCGCTGAGATCGACATGGGCGTCCACGGCCTGTCGGCCGCGCCTGGTGACGTACAGCTCGCGGAAGGGACCGTGTTCGGCGCGTACCTGCTGTCGGAGGGCATACCGGGACCGGACCTTCCAGCAAGCGTCATCGGTATCCAGGCCCGCACCGCCGACACCCCCGTCATGCAACTTCTCCTCTATCTCAACCGCCACCCGGACGCGGCCGGCCGCGTACAACGAGCGTGACCACCGTCCAGAAACGCGAAAGAGGCCCTGCCGTCCCGAAGGACAGCAGGGCCTATCTATGATCAGCGGCTACCGCTGATCGGGCGGCAGATCGGGCCGGGCGGTGTGCTTGGCCTTGTAACCGGACACGTACGAGATGAGGCCGGGCAGCAGCGGAATCGTCAGTGACTCCAGCCAGTCCGGCAGGAACGCGATCAGGTCCAGGTCCGCGTTGACCGTCTGCAGGACGGTCAGGACCGCGACCAGGCCGAGGTAGCTGCCCGCCGTCGCGGCGCTGACCTTCCGCTCGACGGGCAACTTGCCGTAGGTCACGGGCTCTCCATGCATGAGATCCTCCAGAAGGAGTTGGACATGTGAAAGGCCCGCCCGAGCGGGCAGGCCATCAAGATCAGATGTGGCGCGGCGGTAGTAAGTCTTCGAAGGTCTTGAACACCGAGACGTCCTCCTGATGCGGTTGACGGGCTTGGTGTCCCAAAGACG
>NZ_QNFZ01001036.1 GCF_003313395.1 Nonomuraea lactucae
CCCGCGGCACCGGAGGCGAGCCCGAGCCGGGCGCCGCAGGGCTGCCCGCGGGCAGCGCGGCGCTGCTGTTGCTCGCCGTGCTGGCCGTGCCGTGCGTGGTGGCCTCCGTGATGTGGCCGATCGCGTCCATCGGCATCACGGCGGTGTTCGTGGTGCTGACCAGGTCTCTCTGGGTGAGCCACTGGATGGTCAGGAAACGCGTCTCGCTCTGGCGGAGCGTGCTGCGGGTGGTGCTCTTCCCGTTCGCGCTCGCCGGGTCGGCCGTGACCGCGGCGGTCTGGCCGGGCGTGCCCGTCGCCGTGGCGGCGGGTGGAGCGCTCTGGATCACCGGCGGCGGTCAGATCGCCTCCGACTGGTGGCAGCAGCCGGCGCCGGTCACCGCGGCGGCTGTGGTGTTCGGCATGCTGTGCGGCGGCGTCACCGGCCGGGAGATCGAGCGGGTCGGCGCCAGGCTGCCGGAGCTGCGCCGCGAGGGGCTGCGCGCGCTGGCCGTGCTGGGCGGGTTCGTCGCCCTGTGCGCGGCGGCCGTACGCGCGATCGCCCTACTCCTCTGAGGCGGGACACTCCGAGGCCGGCCCGTTCAGAGGTTGAGGCCGGGCCCGCACCGAGGCGCCGCCCGTCAGCCCTGACCGCCGTCGCGCCGGGAGAAGCGGTTGAAGATGCGCTCGCCCGCGTTCACCGCGCCCTCGGCCACGTCGCGCAGCACGCCGATGAACGGGTCCTGCGATTGCGACCACGCCGTGCGGTAGGACTCGGCCGCCGCCTTGACCTCGTCGGTGACCCTGGCGCTGGCGTCGTCCTCCCGGCGCGGGTAGTCGCCGCCGAGGATGCGTTCGTACTCGCCGCTGCGCTGCCACTTGTCGAGTTCGGCCACGCGCACCACGGCGAACGGGTGGGTGGTGCCGAGCAGGTTGAGGACCTTGAGGAAGCCGTCGCGGAGGTCGCCTGCGGTGTCGTACTCCTGGTACTGCTCCAGGAACGCCTCGATGTTCATCTCGTGGGTGTAGGCGCCGCCGGCGAGCTTCATCAGCGCACGCTTGGCCGCCTCCGGATCCTGGCCGGTGAGCAGGCCGCCGCGGTCGGAGGAGAGCTCGGACTTGCGGTACCACTCCTCGAGGCCCGCGACGATCGCGCGCAGGCCGATGTAGCCCAGCGGGATCCAGGCGACGCGGGTGGCGAGGCGGGTGAGGATGTCGAGCATCGTCCGGTAGACCGCGTGCCCCGACAGGATGTGCGAGGTCTCGTGGCCGATGACGAAGCGCTGCTCCTCCTCGTTCATGAGGTTGAGCAGGCCGGTGGTCACGACGATGAAGGGGTCGTCGAAGCCGATCGCCTTCGCCTGCACCTGGGGGTCCTGCTGGACGTAGATCTCGGGGATCCGGTGGAGGTCGAGGGTGTAGGCGGCGTCGCGGCCCATGTCGTACAGGGAGCGGAACTGGGTCTCGCTCACGCGCACGGCCGACGCGAGGTACATCAGGCGCAGCCGTCGCTCGCTGATGAGGCCGGACATCTGCTTCAAGACTGTGTCGAACCCACTCAACTTTCGCAGAGCGACCAGGGCGGACCGGTCTGCGGGGTGTTCGTAGGCACGGGAGGAGATGCCGGGTAGTTGGACGCGGTTGCGGTCCGGGGTGGTCGTCATGCCCGGCATGCTACGTCGGCATCGGGAGGGATGCGCGGCCATCGTGGAGGGGGGTGCCATCATGTCGGGGGAGGGGATCCACGTAGGGTCCGTTTCATGATGAATGCCCCAGGTGTCCATGGGAAAAGACGTGTGGGTGTTATGGGAGGCACCTTCGACCCCATCCACCACGGTCACCTGGTGGCCGCGAGCGAGGTGGCCCACCACTTCGAGCTCGACGAGGTCGTGTTCGTACCGACCGGCAGGCCGTACCAGAAGACGGAGCGCGAGGTGTCGGCCCCCGAGGACCGCTACCTGATGACGGTGATCGCGACCGCGTCGAACCCGCGCTTCTCGGTGAGCCGCGTCGACATCGACCGGCCGGGACCGACCTTCACCATCGACACCCTGCGCGACATCTCGCAGATCTACGGGCCCGACGCGGAGCTGTACTTCATCACCGGAGCCGACGCCCTCGGCGCCATCCTCACCTGGCAGAACGCCGACCTGCTGTTCGAGCTGGCGCACTTCGTCGGCTGCACCCGCCCGGGGCACACGCTGCACGACCCCGGCCTTCCCGAGGGCAAGGTGACCCTGCTGGAGATCCCGGCCCTGGCCATCTCCTCGTCGGAGTGCAGGCAGCGCGTGGCCATGGGCGAGCCGATCTGGTATCTGGTGCCCGACGGCATCGTCCAGTACATCAACAAGCGGGGTCTCTACCGCCACCCGGAGGCATGATCGGACGCGGCCGCGACGGCCGCCCGGCTGTCACCGGCGCTCCACATCCTGTACGTGATCCTGTACGTGAGGCGTCGGGGCCGGGAAGGGTAGGCTCAAGGGAGGCATACTGCCGACACAGGAGGACAGACCCGCATCGTGACCGCATCTGAGAGAGCCGTCCAGCTGGTCAGGATCGCCGCCGAGGCCGCGGCGGACAAGCTGGCCGATGACATCCTCGCCTACGACGTCAGCGAGCAGCTCGTCATCACCGACGCGTTCCTGCTCTGCTCCGCCACGAACGACCGCCAGGTCCGCGCCATCGTCGACGAGATCGAGGATCGGCTGCGCACCGAGGCGGACGCCAAGCCCGTTCGCCGCGAAGGCGAGCGCGAGGGCCGCTGGGTGCTCCTCGACTACCTCGACATCGTCGTGCACGTCCAGCACGAGGAGGACCGCACCTTCTACGCGCTCGAGCGGCTGTGGAAGGACTGCCCGGCCATCGGCCTGCCCGAGAGCGTCATGCAGGCGAACATCCAGCGAGCCCGCACTTGAGCAAGCGGATCGTCTGCCTCCGGCACGGGCAGACGCTGTGGAACGTCGAACACCGCTTCCAGGGGCACTCCGACATCCCGTTGGACGAGACGGGCCTGGCGCAGGCCACCAGGGCGGCCTCCCTGCTGGCATCCCTGCGCCCGACGCTCATCGTCTCCTCCGACCTGCGGCGCGCCAACGACACCGCGCTCGCGCTGGCCCGGCTGGTCGGCCTGGACGTGGCCGTCGACAAGGCCTTCCGCGAGCGGGGCGGCGGTCAGTGGGAGGGCCTGACCCGCGACGAGATCGCCGCCCGCTGGCCCGAGGAGTACGTGGCCTGGGAGGCGCCGGACGGCGAGCCGGTCGGTGACGTTGCCGCGCGCGTCGCCGCGGCCATGCGCCGGTGGGCCGCCCGGCTCGACGGCGACGGCCTGCTCGTCATCGCCTCCCACGGCGCCGCGCTGCGGCTCGGCATCTGCGAGCTGCTCGGCCTGCCCGAGGAGCTCTGGCCCGTCCTGGGCGGGCTGGGCAACTGCTCGTGGTCCGTGCTGCAGGAAGGCCGCAAGGGCTGGCGCCTCCTGGAGCACAACGCGGGCACGCTGCCGGAGCCGATCAGCAGCGACGACCGGCCCGACGTCCAGGTCTGACCGCGCTCGTACGGCCCCGGCCATACGAGCTCGGGGCCTGTGCGGTGCGATTAGGCGAATCGTGCGGATGGCTATATGCTTCCCGAGCGCCGTTTACGAGAGCACTCGAAGCGGTGACCAGGGGCTATGGCGCAGTTGGTAGCGCGCCTCCATGGCATGGAGGAGGTCTGGGGTTCGAATCCCCATAGCTCCACAAGATCACAGAAGCAAGGCGGTGCCCTCTCCTATCACTTCCCGTCAGGGACAGGTCGGTTGGTAGGGGAGTGAGGGAATGTAGGTAGCCCATTCCTGCCGGGTGAGGTCGCGGCCGACGTCCGCGCACAGCTTGGTGACGGTCGGATCGGGCTGGAGTGACCAGCGGATGATCCTGCTGTCGTCCCCGCCGCTGATCAGGTGCCCGTCGGAGGTGAAGGCCAGGCCTTTGATCGTGGCGCTGTGGCCGGTGAGGGTTGCGGTCAGCTGCCGGGAGGCGAGGTTCCAGACGATGATCGTGCGGTCCTCGCCCGCGGATGCGAGAGTGCGGCCGTCGCGGCTGAAGGCCACCACGTGGACCGGGCCGGTGTGGCCGGGCAGCGTGGCGATGGCCGCTCCGGAGCGCGCGTCCCAGAGCTTGACCGTCCGGTCCGCTCCGGAGGTGACGATCACTTTCCCATCCGGGCTGAACGCGACATCCAGCGCCGACCCGTGGCCGGTCCTGAG
This sequence comes from Nonomuraea lactucae, assembly GCF_003313395.1. Taxonomy (GTDB): domain Bacteria; phylum Actinomycetota; class Actinomycetes; order Streptosporangiales; family Streptosporangiaceae; genus Nonomuraea; species Nonomuraea lactucae. Next base: position 4,219 of record NZ_QNFZ01001036.1, read on the forward strand.
GCTGTAGGCCTGCCTGTCCTGGACCATGTCCCAGACAAGGAGGTCACCGGCGGAGCTGACGGTGGCGAGAACCTGCTCGCGAGGGCTGAATGCCAGCGCCGTGGCGATCAATGGACTGGCGAACTGTTCTTGTCTGGGGTTCCTGATGTCGGTGACGTTCCAGCGGAAGCGACCCAGCGCGGTGGTGGCGAGGTAGCGGCCCTGGCGGTCGAAGGCCACGCCTGTGGACACGCCCAGCCCGTCATAGGACATCGCTGTCAGCTTCCGCCTTGAGCCGACGTCCCAGATGGTGACGGTGTGATCGCGGGTGACGGCGGCGAGCCGGTGGCCGTCCGGGCTGAAGGCGACGGCACGGACCTGCTCGGGATGACCGGGGAGCGAGGCAAGCGGGTTTCCCCGCGGGTCCCACAGACGCACCGTCTCGTCGCTGCCTGCCGAGGCGACGACCCGGCCGTCCGGGCTGATCTCGATGTCGTTGACGGCTTGGCTGTGCCCGCTGAAAGGCGGGACGGCGTCCTCCCGGATCACGATCATCCGCCCGAATCCGCCCGAGGCCAGCATCGCCCCGTCGCCGCTCAGTGCGACGGACAGCGTTTCGACGCGACTCCTGTCCTGGTACGTCTCGACGGGCTTCCGCCGCGTGAGATCCCAGATGGTGACAAGGCCGTTCTCGTCGGCCACGGCGATCCGGTTGTTCACGGGAGCGGAGACGTCCCAGGCGTACGGCGACTGTTTCGGTAGCTCGTACAGGCGCTTCGCCCGGTGCCGATCGAGTTTCCAGAAGCGGACCCCGAGCCTGGCCGACGCTGTGACGAGGGTTCCCGCCACGCGGTCGAAGACGACCTGGTGGACGCGCTCGGCCGGAATCTCAACGACTTTCCGACCTGTCAGGACATCCCAGACGATCGGTCTCTCCGGTCCGCCCGTGGAAGACACGAGGAGCGCCTCGTCGGGACTGAACGCGAGGGAGCCGACCTCCGTCCCGCGCCGTCCCAGAGTGCGCCGGGTCCCGCTGGGCAGGTCCCACAGCTCGATCCGTCCGTCTCCGACGCCGACGGCGATCTTCGTGCCGCCGGAACTGAACGCCATGGCGCTGGTGAGCCGCTCGACGGCGCGCTGGAAGACCAGTCTGCGGCTGCGCACATCCCACACCACGAGTGAGCCGTTGCTCGCACTCAGGGACGGTGCTCTCGCGGTGGAGGCGAGCAGGTTCCCATCCCGGCTGAAGGCTACCGTCCTCGCGTAGATGTCCTTTTCCCCGGCGAATCGGGTGTGCTCAGAGAGAGTCGCGAAAGGAGTACGGCGGCGCCGGTCCCAGATGCCGACCGTCCCGTCTGTGCCCGCGGAGGCCACCTGGGAACCGTCCGGGCTGAACGCCACCGCGAAGATCGCCGGACCGTCTCGGTTGAGCTCGATGCGCCGCCGTGCCGCGGCCGACGCGCTCAGGACGCCACCCCGGGTCTCGGCATCCGGATTGAGGCGGTACGCCGCGACCGCCAGGAGGCCGGCCAGATCGGGATCGGTGTCGAGGAGGAAACGGGCTTTCAGCGACAGCTGCCGGGAGAGAGCGAGCAGCTGCTGGTGACGGGCCTCCCGGCCCTGCCATACGGCCACGCCGCCGCCCAGCAGGGTGAGCACGAGGAGCGTGGCGATACCCGTGACGAGTCGTTTGAGCAGGCGGGTGCGCCGCCTGGTCGCGTCGTGTTCGCTCTCCTCCAGCGCGCGGCTGGCTCGCATGAAGGTGCTTTCGAGCTGGTTGAGCTCCTGCGGGTGATCCTCCGCCCAGGTCCGGGCGGCGAGCAGCTGGACGCCTCGGTACAGTGCGCCGGAGTCCCGCCCCAGCTCGTCCCACGTCTGTGCCGCATCGGTGAGCCGACGGTGGACGAACAGGTTCTCGCGGTCATCGGTGAGCCACCGGTGCAGCCGGGGCCAGGCCCGGATCAGCGCCTCGTGCGCCACGTCGACCGTCTCCTGGGCGAGGACGATCAGGCGTGCACCGGCGAGGCGGTCCAGCACGCCTGCGGTGATCCGGGGATCGGCGACGCCGATGAGTTCCGCCTGTGAGATGGGCCGGCGGGTGTCCTCCGTACCCTCTCCGAGCGTGGACAGCCTCAGGAAGATCCTGCGTGCCGCCTGCTGCTCCTCCCGGCTCAACTCGTCGTAGACGCGTTCGGCGCTCTGCGCGATCGCCCCGCGTACGCCACCGGTGGCGTGGTAGGCCGCCACTGTGAGAACCGGACCATCGCGGTTGCGCCAGGTCTCCAGGAGCGCGTGCGAGACCAAGGGCAGGTTGCCCGGCTCCGCCGCGGCGTCCACCAGGATGGTGGCCAGCAGGTCGGGTTCCACGTCCAGCCCGGCCCGGGTGGCGGGACGGACCACGATCTCCCCCAGGTCAGCGGAGGACGCCGGGCCGACGAGTAGCTGGGCATCGCCCCTGAGGGCCTCCACCAGGTCGGGATGCTGCATCAGGTGGGCGAGGAAGTCGGCCCGCACACCGAGGACGACCACGGTGCGGCGGTTCACGCCGATCGCGGAGTCGAGAAGGGCCTCGACGAACCGGCGCCGTTCGCCGTTGTCGGCGCACAGCGTGAAGATCTCCTCGAACTGGTCGACCACCAGCAGTGCCCGGGTCTCCGCCGGGCCGGTGGCCAGCGCTGTCCGGATCGCCAGATCCAGGGCGGTCGGGTCGTCGGAAAGCGCCTCGTGGAGAGGTTCCGCATCGGTGCCGGACAGCTTCGCCACCTGACCGGACAGCGTGTCGAGCGGGTGTTCGCCGGGTGTCATGAGGATGGGGCGCCACGCCGTACGGTGCTCCCTGGAGATCGTCCCGAGCAGCCCGGCGCGCAGGAGCGACGACTTGCCGCTGCCTGAGGCCCCGAACACGCCCACCAGCGGAAGCCGGTCGACCAGTCCTACGAGCCGGTCCCTGAGCTCGGAACGGCCGAAGAACCAGTCGTCGTCCTCCGGCTGGAACGCCATCAGGCCCCGGTACGGACACTCTCCCGTCCTGGCGGGCACGAGAGGCGGCCGGTCCGGAGTGGGAAGGAGTTGATCGTCGCCGCGTAGCATCGCCTCATGCAGCCGCCGCAGGTCGGGTCCGGGTTCGATGCCAAGCTCCGAGCTCAGCAGGGCGCGGATCTCGCGGAAGCTCTCCAGGGCCTCAGCCTGCCGGCCGGACCTGTAAAGGGCAAGCATGAGGTGACCGCGCACGCCCTCCCGATACGGATGTGCCCGGGAGAGCTCGGCCAGTTCGGCCAACGGCTCGGCGTTTCGCCCCAGCCGGAGCTCGACCTCCGCCCACCGCTCACACGTTGCCAGCCGCAGTTCCTCCAACCGGCGCGCCTCTTCACTCACCGGCTCGGAGTCGCGGAACTCCGCGAACGCCGGTCCCTGCCACAGATCCAGGGCCGCGCGCAGCAGCTCGCTCGCCATGTCGAGCTCCCCACTGTTCAGCGCCGCCGTCCCCTGTGCCGCGAGACTGCGGAAACGCGCCGAGTCGAGATTCTCGGTGATGATCGCGTACCCGCCGGGCCGCCCAGGAAGGACGTGCGCCCCCAGCGTCCGTCGCAGCTGGTGGATGTAGAGGTGAAGGTTGCGCCGGGCAGACGCGGGCGGGCCATCGCCCCAGACGGCGGCGATCAGCCAGTCGACTGAGACCGGCTGACCGGCTCTGGAAAGGAGGGCGGCAAGGGTGAGCCGAGGTTTGTACGCGGCCCCGACAGGGATCGCCTGGCCGTCGCGTGAGATGCGCAATGGCCCTAGAACGTTGAATTCCACCCGGACTCCGCCCAGTCGGACCAGTCAGCTGAAGGATCATGGCAGCGTGCCCGTCCTGTCAATGGCTGGCTCAGTCTGTCTCGGGCCGGTGGTCCTGGGTATCGGGGACGGAGAGCGGACACCCCGGGCCGGGGTGTCCGCTCTCGCGAGTCTCACCTGTTCGAGTCTCACCTATTCAAGGAGCCGGCCGCCCCAGCGGCCCAGGCCGCGCCGGATGTTGTCCCGGTTCTCCGAGCTCCAGCCGTAGGTCTTCGAGAACACCTTGTAGCCGACGTAGGCCTGCTCGATTCGCTCCCATCGCTCTTCGATCTTGTGGGCCTTGTGCAGGAAGTGCTTGGCATCGTTGATGGCCTTGTAGCCGTATTCCAGATCGCGCCTGGCGTGCTGGAAGGCGAGCTGCTGGATGTCCTGTGACATCCTGCCGTTCCTGGCGGCTGCCGCGAACCCGTCGTTGACCACCTCCACCTGCTTCCGCAGTCCGCCTATCGCGTCCTCTGCCCTGTTGAGGGCGGTTCGCGCCTTGGCCACCTTGGCGGCGGCCCCCAGCACCCTTCCGCCGGGTATCAGGCCGACAGCGCTGGTCGCGCACTTCATGGAGATGCCGTCCTTGCAGTTCTTGTAGGTGTCGGCTGCCGTCGCGACCAGGGCGACGCCTCCGGCGATCAGGTTGATCGGCGGAGGTGTGCAGACTGCGACCACGCCCGCCACCGTCGCGATCGTGCTCCAATTGTCCGGGTTCTTGACCCAGTTGACGGCGGCCGTGGCTGCCTGGACAGCCGGGCCCATCGTGACCTGGGCGACGGCTTTCGCCGCCGCGACCATGGGCATGACCGGGCTGGCCACCTTCTTCAGCCAGCCGAGGATCTGGCCGTCGGGGTCGGACATGGTGACCGGGCTGCCGTTGGCGTAACCGTACGCGTGGAGTTGCTGCGGATCCATCGGGTCGATGATCGGGTCCACGCTCAGGAACCGGCCGATGGCCGGGTCGTAGAGCCTGGCTCCGAGGTGCACCAGCCCAGTCGGATCGCTGGTCCCGCCGACGAAGCCCTTGTCCATCGCCGCCGGCCAGGTGCCGCTGCCGGCCCGGGCGGTGCCGTACGGCGTCTGCCTCCTCCTGGCCACCTGCTGGGTGTCAGGGTGGACCGAGATCAGCGCGGTGCCCTGGTGGTCGCCCACCAGCCAGGTGAGGCCGGCCTCGGTGCGCATCGCCACCGGGTGTCCCGCGTGGCTGTAGTACCGGGTGCTCGACCTGGCGCCCGTGCCGCTGTTGTAGCGCAGCTCCTGGTCGGGCAGGTAGAGCGTCTTGCCGGTGGAGTCGCGGCGGATGAGCCGGTTGCCGTCGGCGTCGTACAGCAACGACGTGCCGCCCGAGACGGTGGCCAGCTCTCCCTCGACGTCCCAGGTCAGCGTCTGTCCCGGACGCGTCAGGGTGTTGCCCTCCGCGTCGTAGGTGTAGTCGCCCCGGCCGCCGTCCGACGCGCTCCAGCCGCTGAGCCGGTGGGCGGAGGAGTAGGTGTAGGTGGTGGTCACGTCGCCGGCCACCTGCCGGGTCCGATTGCCCACCTTGTCGTAGGTCCAGTCGAGCTGGTAGGGGGCGGGACCGGCAACCACAGTGGACGAGCAGTCGCCGTTCTGCGGTGTCCAGGCGCTGGTCACCCGGCGCAGGTAGTCGTAGGCGAAGCACTGCGCATCCGCGCCGTCGGCCAGCTTGGTGATGTTGCCGGCGTCGTCGTAGGTGAACCCGACGTCCGACACCGTGGCGGGCGACAGCTCGCGGGTGGTCAGCATGCGGGTCACCCGGCGGGTGCCCTCGGCATAGGTCAGCCCGGTGTCCAGGATCCGCCCGCCCGCGTTGCGGCGGCCGACCACGGCCAGCTCGCCGAAGCGCGTGTAGGAGGTCGTGTCCACGTAGGTGGTCGCGCCGAGGGAGGTGGACAGGGTGGACGGCTTGTCCAGGCTGGTATAGGCAGTGGTGAGCGTCTCGCCGCCGAGCCCGCCGGTGCCGTCCACGTCGGGCAGGCGGGTGGAGGACTGCAGGCTGTTGGCCGTGTAACCGTAGTTGTAGGTGTAGGTCCCCGCCAGCCCGGTTTCCGCGGTCGGGATGGAGTAGGTGACCTGGGTGGGTTTGTAGTCGGCGGAGTAGCCGAGGATCTCCTTGCTGTAGGCGTTTCCGCCGTCGTGGCGGATCGACTTGGCCAGCTGCCCCTTGACCACCGCGTCGTAGATCCACTCGGCGCGCTTGGTGGTGCCCTCGTAGGTGGCGGTCTTGCGGCCGATCGGGTCGTAGGTGAAGGTCAGGGTCCGGCCGGTCGCGCCCTTCACCGAGGTGAGCTCGCCGGCGTCGTTGTAGGTGTTGACGGTCTCGCCCTTGTCGGGGTCGAGGATCCGGGTCTGGCGGCCGCGTAGGTCGTAGTCATATTCCCAGCGGTTGCCGGCCGGGTCGACGATCGACTTCAGCTCACCCGTGGGTGTGTAGGCGTAGGCCGTCGTGTCGTACGAGCCGGTCCCGGTGTGCTGTCGCATGGCCACGGTCTTGCCGCGTACGTCGGTCACCGTCGAGGTGGCGGTTCCTCCCGCGGCGGGCGTCACGTCGACCCGGTCTCCGCTGTGGGCCGTCGTGGTCCGCCACTTCTCCACGCCCATGGACAGGGTGATCTCGGCTGTCTGGCGGCCTGCGCCGTCGAACAGCTTCCTGGTCTGCGTCGGGATCACGTTCTCCCCGGTGGGCTTGAACAGTGTCGTGCTCGGAGCCCCGTCGGCCACGTAGGCGTCGTAGGTCTTCCAGCCGCGCCCGGTGCTGTCGTAGAAGGTGTCGCTGACGATCCGCCCGCCGGCCGTTCCCGCCTCGGGGGACTGGATCTGCCGGACGCGCAGCATCCCGTCGTACAGGGTGTGGTAGGTGACGTACTGCCCGGCCGCGTTCAGCCGCGAGTTGGTCACCACCGTCGGCGCGTTGTTGCGGATCAGGTAGGAGAACGTCATCGAGGCGCTGGACGTCCGGTCCCGCCCCGGCAGCCAGACCGAGGTGAGCCTGGCCAAGCCGTCATGAGCGAGCTCGGTCACCCGGCCGTTCGCGTCCACGATCTTGGTGGTGGCGCCCGAGGCGGGTTCCACGCTGTTGGTCGTCACCCAGCCGAGTGGGTTGGTCATCGTGACCGTGGTGGCATGGGTGCCCGAGCCCGGGGTGTAGGCGGTGCTGGACTTGTTGCCCTTGACGTCCCAGGTGGCGGTGATCCGGCCGTAGGCGTCGTACTCCGACCGGCTGGTCGTCACATACGTCCTGGCGGTCGGAGTCCAGGTCTTCAGGGACTCCACCTGCGTGGCCCTGCCGCGGCCGGGGGCGGTGCCGTACGGCTGGCCGTCATAAGAGGTGCGCTCGTCGCCGATGACGTCGTCCTCGGTGGCCGGGGTGGCGTTGCAGGCGACGGCGTAACTCTCCACCCGGTGCGGGTAGGTGAGCAGGCCGCCGGTCGTGTTGCGGGGTTCGTAGGTGGTCTTCGTGCACCTCTCGTCACCGCTCTTGGCGGTGTCGCCGGACTCCTCGCTCTGGATGACCATGCCGTGGTCGTCCATGGTGTTGCGGGTGACCGTGATCCTGGGCGGCCGGCCGCCGTCCAGGGCGGTCCGCGTGTGGACGGCGGCCGTGCCGGTGAAGCGGGCGTTGACCGTGACGCCGTTGAGCGTCCTGGTCGCCGACGGGGAGGACTGCCAGGGTTCGGTCGATTCCGCCCGCACCTCGTCGGTGTCGTTCAGGGTGACCGTGTGCCTGGTCAGGCCGGCGAAGGTGTCCTCGTCGGCCACCGCGGGTGCGCCGCCGGCGGCGGGCAACGTGATGCTGCGGGTGCCGCTCGGCAGTTTGTCGCCGTGCATGCCGCGGAAGTAGGTGGTCTCGGTGGTCACCTGCTCGCCGGGGTCACCCTTGACGGTGCGGACGGTGCCGTAGCCGCGCCACACCGACCAGGTCTTGTTCTCGGCTTTGACCAGGCCGTCGTCGTCGGTGTAGTGCCAGGCGGGGTCGCCGAGGTAAGCGTAGGTCGTGATCGCCCGGGGTGCGCCGCCGGTCAGGTCGCTCTCGGTGACCTGGGTGACGACGTACTTGTGGAAGTAGTCGGTGATCGGATCCTTGTAGCCCGGCGGGGTCCACTTGACCGGGTAGCAGCGCAAGAGGTTGGCCTCCGGCGCGGTGGGCACTCGGGTGCCGGCGACGCAGTCCTGCGGCGAGTAGGAGATGGCGATCTTGCCGCCGGTCTCGGTGTTGATGTGCGAGATGCGCCACCAGTTCATGGCCGGCGAGTGGTCGGTGGCGTCCACCCGGTTGGCCATCTGGACGCCCTGGAAGGTGACGTCGGGCACGCCGGCCGTGGTGCCGACGTGGCCGGAATGGGAGATCTTGTCCAGCCACAGGCCGGCGCGGGTGCCGTCGCCGGGGCTGGGGAAGGAGTGGGTGAAGGTCCAGGACTCCACGTTCTTGTGCTGGTTCGACGCGGCGTCCCAGACCCGAGTGGTGATCTTGCTGAGCCTCTTGGCGGTCCAGAACGTCGGCGCGGAGACGTAGCACGGCGACGCCGTACATTCCTGGTCAAAAGGTGTGTCCGGCCAGGTGGTGGCATTCTTGGTGGAGCAGTTGGCCAGGCAGCGGTCGGCCGCGTCGAAGACCACCTGCGCGGGGACCGTGCCGTAGGCGGTGTCCGACCGGGTGCCGTAGTCGATGCGGGTCAGATGGCCGGCTCGGTCGTAGGTCGCCAGATCGGTGCTGCTGCCGTTGCGGCCGTACTTGTTGATTTCCTTGGCGTACCAGTACGACGACGTGTTGCCGCTCGGGTCCACCACGTAGTCCAGCTGCCAGCGGTAGGCCTGGGTGCAGGAGGAGTCGGCGAAGGCGGTGGCGTGGCAGGGCTCGCCGCTGTGATTGCCGTACACCGGCGAGGTCAGCACGCTGCCTGTCTCCGCCTTGCCGGATACCCAGCCGGGCAGCCGGTTGCGGCCGAACCAGTACTGCGTGCCGTCCGGGGTGGTGACCACCCAGTGCTCGCCGTCGTCGTCGCCGTTCGCGCCGCCGGTCCTGCGCTCGACCTTGGAGCCGTCGTCCGAGCGCATCCGCCAGCCCTTGCCGGCCTGGTAGACCAGGTCACCGCCGCGGCCGTTGAGCGACAGCGTGGCGTTGTCGGTGGCCCAGCACTGGTCGCCGGTGTCGGTGGAGTTGTTGCCGCCGGCCCTGTCCTCGGCGCAGCCCTTGTACTTGCGCTCGATGAAGCCGGTGGCCAGCTCGAAACCCTCACCGGCCCAGGATGGCTGGTTGTTGGAGGAGACCATGCGGCCGTCCACCGACTGGGAGGAGTAGGCGAGCGCGAGCTTGGGCGACTCCCCGCCCACCGAGGGGGGCATACGGAGCGGGTAGTTCCAGGCGAAGTCGCCGGACGAGCCGCCCCCGGTCCAGGTGGCCGACGGCTGCAGCGACGTGGCGCTGTAGTCGCCCGATGACCCGGAAGGCGCGGCCTGTACGGCGAGCGTGGCCGGCAGTTCGACGTCGGCGGCGACGGTCTGCGCGTCCAGGTCGTTCTCCGTGGCCAGCGGGCGTGACGTCGTCAGGTTCACCAGGCGCAGCCGGGAGGCCCAGTCGGCGCCGTAGGCGTCCTTGAAGCCGGAGTAGTCGATGCTCACCTTGGCCTTGCCGAGCCCTTCTGGGCTGGAGGCCTTCAGCAGCAGGCCGTGCGCCTCGGCCGAGTGACCGAGGAGGTTGATCTTAACTTTCCCGATATTTCCGGATTTGATGGCGATGGCTCCGGACGAGCCGCCGGGTTCCAGTTCCACCTCGCCGGTGGGCCAGACCGGCGGCTTGCCCTGGAACGGCTTGCCGGTCCTGGGCTCCACGACATTGATCAGCTTCGCCTGGGTACCGGGCACCGCCCGGTCGAGCTGCGCTTGTAAGCGTTTGGGCGCGGTCTGGGCCTGGCTGGGGATCGCGCTCATCAGGGTCACCACCAGCGCCGGGCCGAGCACAGCGGAAATCCAGCGTCGTACGGACACCTAATCCTCCGGGCATGAGAACGGCGGCCGGGGAACCACGCTCCCCGGCCGGTTGACGTGTTGTCAGGCGCGCGAGAGCGTCAAGATCTCTGAATCAGGCAGCACACCGGCGTAGACACGCACGTCGTCAAGACCGCCGTGCCACCGGTCGCCTCCCGTCGCCCACTTGCCGAAGCCGATCGCGATGGGACCGGTCGCCTTCCACGGGGTCGGCGCCGTGACCTCCTTGACCTTGACGCCGTCGACGTAGAGGCGGAGCTTGCCGGCTCCCGCGTCGTAGACCCCCGCCAGGTGTTGCCAGACACCCTGCTTGACCGGGCCGGCGACCGCCGCGGACGGGCAGCAGACCGTCTCGTCGGAGGGACGCATCTGGATCGACCACTGCGGCGTGTTGTTGTCCTGGCGCAGTCCCAGGTAGAAGGCGGACACCTGGTTGCCCTCCTGGGCGACGACCGTGCGCTCGTACAGCGACAGGTCGGTGATCCGCACCCACGCCGCGACCGTGTAGGACTGGTCGGTGTGCAACGCCGAGCCGGCCGTGTGGATGTCACCGGAGCCGTCGAAGGAGCCGGCCGCGCTCGGGGTGCCCTTGCGGTCGGCGACCCAGGTGACACCGCCGGCCGGTGTGCCGTCCCTGCCGTATCCGGAGTCGTCGTAGGCGTGGCCGTCCAGGGTCCACCAGCCGACCTGGGTGGCGGCCATGCCGGCGATCTCATTGGCTGCCAGCACCCGGTTCCAGACCCGGACGTCGGCCAGTTCACCCGCGAAGCGGTCCGTCTGCGCGGCCCCGTACATTCCCTGGCCCATCCAGAGTGGGCCGGTGGCCTTGAACAACTGGGAGCCGGAGCCAGTGGCGGCCGGCACCCCGTTGATGTAGAGCTTTGCCTGGTGGTTCTGCTTGTCGTACACGCCGGTCAGGTGGGTCCAGACATTGGCGACGGGGGCGACGGTGGACTGGGCGCGGAAGGCCGCCGGAGCGTCCACGTCGCTCGGGTGCAGGCTGAAGGTCCAGGTGTTCTGCCACTTTTGCAGGTAGAACGCGGCGGTACGGGTACCGACCTGGCTCAGAACCGTCTGGTAGGCGCCGGCGGTGCTGGTCATCCGTACCCAGGAGGAGACCGTGAAGCTGGTGCTGGTGTCGAGCACCGGCGCGCTGGTCCCCGCGTAGTCGTCGGTGCCGTCGAAACCCACCACGGTGTCGCCGACCAGCCTGCCCGGTCTGCCGAGCACCGCGCCGTTCGACGGGGTGGCCGCGCGTCCGTTGCCGGAGGAGTCGGCCAGCGTGGTTCCGGACTGCTCGTTCAGCCTCCAGCTACCCACCGGGGCCGCGGCCGAGCCGATCAGGAACGTGTACTTCCTGATCGCGCTCTTGTTCCTCGCCCGGTCGAGGCTGCGCACGAAGAGCGTGAGCTGGCCGGCCCTGGTCGGGTTGTCGGCATCGGGTGGCGGCGGGGTCAGCGCCTTGGTCAGGTCGGCACCCAGGCTGGGGGCGGCCACATAGGTGGTGGGCGGGTCGGACCAGCCGTACTCGTAGCCGGCGACGTCGGTGACACCATTGGCGGTGAAGGTGAAGTCGGCCGTCGTCCCAGCGCCGCCGTAGTAGTTGACCAGGTCGTCCTTGTAGAGGGGCGAGGACACTACGGGGACGGCGTTCGGCGAGCCGGTGTCGACGGAGAACTCGCACCAGCCGCTGTAGCTCTTGCTGTAGAGGGCGCCATCGTAGGTCCTGGCCCGCCAGGCGTAGTTGCCGTTGGCCAGGGTGGGCAGCGTGAAGGTATGGCTGGTGCCGGACGGGATCGACGAGCTCTGGGTGCCCAGCACGCTGCCGTACGTGCCGTCGGCCTGGATCTGCGCCCACTCGACCGAAAGGGTCAGGGCCGACTCGTTGTCGGCGTCACTGGCCCGCGCGGCGACCGTGGGCGCTCCGACGCCCAGCCACGGCCGTTCCGCACCGGTCACGCAGGCTCCGGTGCTTGCGGTGGCCCGCTGGTCGGGCGTGTTCGGGTAGGAGTTGTACTCGATCGCCAGGTGCGGGTTCTGGGTGTCGCCCGCACTACTGACAATCTTGTACCGCTTCCAACTCCAGATGTCGGCTTCGTTCGCGGCCCGCAGGCCGAAGTACGCGGTGGTGCCGCCGGAGTTGGCCATGCCGCTCACCACGCCGGTGACGTCGAACTCCTGGTGACCGGCCGGACACCTGCCCTGGTAGCCGCCGCCGGTCCGGCGGACCACCTTGCCGTCGTTGCCGAGCAGGCTGCCCCAGCCCGGCTGATTGTTCCAGGTATGCCCCGAATTGAAGGGGCTGACCTGGTACAGGTTGACGGCGCCGGCCGAATAGTTGCCGTTGCCGCAGTCCTTGGCGGACCAGGCGTGCCACAGCCGCAGCGTGGCCTTGCTGACCTTGGTGTTGGCGACCCGGCTGATGTCGAACTGCATCATGGAGCGGGCCGTGGCCCCCTCGCCGTTGTGACCGGCGCGCAGCGTACCGTATGTCGAGTCATCGCTGTTGATGGTCACCCTGTCGTAGTAGGCCGTGCCGCCGTATTCCTTGCGGAACACCGTCCAGTGAGTCCGCGGCGCGTGATGCGATGCGTGGTCGCCGGCCATGGCGGAAACGGCCGCCACGCGACTGTGCCCAGCGGCGGCTGGAGGGACACCGGCTGCCGTTAACGTAACCACGAGGGCGGAGTAGACCAACCAGCGCCCCATCGTCGTCTCCCTAAGCTTGTGTCCTCGCGGACGACCGACCAGATTCCGGGGCCAGATCGGCTCCGCTCAAACTGTCGGGGAGCGACGTATTTTCTTGGTATATCCAACGTAATTCTCGTATATTCGACGTATACCTGCAGGTCGTCGCAGGCGGCCCGGCCTCGTTCGGCCGGCTGAACCGCCGGCCGTCGTGAGGTCGGTCGATCACCTGGTCAGGAGCGGGCGGAGCGGGAGTCGCAGCGCTCGCGCGGGCAGGGGGCCGCCCAGGTGGCCGAGGAGCCAGCCCCAGATCGCGACGATCATCGGCTTGAAGTGCTCGGGTGCGCAGTGTGTGGCGTCGCGGACGATCCAGACCGTGGTGCCGGGGTGGCCGGCCAGCCGGGTGGTGTCGCCGAGTGGGATGTACTGGTCGTTCGCGCCGTTGACGGCGAGCAGCGGGGCCCTGCCCTCCGCCTCCAGCAGGCCCTGGCCGCGCAGCGAGAACTTGTCGAGCAGTTCGGTCACGAGGCCGGGGCCGGGCAAGGAGTCCAGGCCGAGGGCGTTGCCGATGATCCCGGCCATGCCGTACGGGAGGTTCAGCACGTCCACGCGCTCGTCGGCGGCGCCGGTCGGGCCGCCCAGGCAGACGGCCGCGTCGACCTGTCCGAGCATGGCGAGCTTGGCGGCCCAGTGGCCGCCGAAGCTCAGACCCAGGAACGCGACGGGCAGGCCGTGGCGCTTGCGCAGCAGGTCCACCACTCCGGACAGCACCCGGTCGGAGTCGGGGCCGAGGGGCTGGACGGATTCGCCCGTTCCCGGCATGTCGATGGCGGCGACCAGCAGACCGGTGGTGAGCGCGGTCGAGACGGCGAGCCTGTGCAGTTCCATCTTCCAGGTGTCCACCCCGCCCGACAGCACCATGACGCCACGCGGGCGCCCGCGGCGGCGCTGGAACAGGTGCGCGGGCACGGGGACGCCGTCGACGCGCAGCACCTCCCGGGTGAAGCGGGTGGTGAAGCGGGCGGCGGCCGCGAGATAGCAGTCGAGCTGCCGCTGGTTCGCGAGCCTGCGCTCCGGGGTGGCCAGGCTGGGGAAGCGGGCGGCTCCCCAGCACAGGGCGGCCCGCAGCAGCCTGCCCTCGCTTCTGGCCTGCTCCGCATGGCGCGCCCAGGTGGGCGTCCAGCCGTCCCCGGCCGTGCCCCACATGTCGCGGATCTCTGTCCTGGCCTGGGCGATCGTCGCTTTCGGGATGCCCCAGGCGAGGAACTGCGCGGTGCGCTCGTCGAAGATCGCCTGGGGATCCACGGGGAAGGTGAACATGTCGCTAGAATGTGAGTAATTCTCAGTATCTGGCAACTCGCATTGGACGGCCCCATCTCCATCCCCAGGAAGACCCCCCGCCAGCAGCGCTCTCAGGAGACCTACGACGCCATCCTCGAGGCGGCTGCTCAGCTTTTCGAACGCCTCGGCTACGCCGGAGCCACCACGAACAAGATCGCCGAGCGGGCCGGGGTCTCCATCGGATCGCTGTACCAGTACTTCCCCAACAAGGACGCGCTGCTGTACGCGCTGGGGGAGCGGCACGTGCGCCACCTGGTCGGTTCGCTCAAGGCGGTCTTCGCCGAGGTGAGCGCCGACGATCCGCCGCTGGAGGAGAGCGTGCGCAGGCTGGTGGGCGCGCTGGCGGACCTGCACCTGTCGGAGCCCCGGACGCACCGGCTGCTGTACGACCAGGTGCCGCGTCCGGCGGCCACGGCCGTCCAGCTCCGGAGCATGCAGGCCGACATGGCCGCCGAGGTCGAGCGCCAGCTGAGCCGCCTCGGCGTCGGCGGCCCCGACCGGGTCGTGACGGCCCTGCTGCTGGTGCAGGCCGTGGAGGCCCAGGTGCACGGCGCGGTCCTCGACCCGCCGCCGGGCAGGTCGGCCGCCGAGGTCGTGGAGGCGATGGTACGGCTCTGCCTCCGCATGCTCGGCTAGACCGGCGGCCCTACTTGGCCTGGACGACCGGAGGGCCCTCGCTCGCCTGCACCAGCACGAATCCCTGGCCCTGGAAGGCCAGCTGCATGGCCTCGCCGCTGCCCCGGCCGATCAGCGCGCCCGCCTTCAGCGTGCGGTTGACGCCCACCTGCAGCCCGGCGCTCCAGCACACGGCCGACTGGCCGTCGGCGAACGTCGGCGATTGCGCGGTGTCGAGGAGCACGGGGGTGCCGTGCGCGGTGACCGCGACCCAGCCGGTGCCCTTGATCGTCATGTTGAACAGGCCGCCCGCGGCGACGCCGGCGCCCTGCACGCGCTGGATGTCCCAGGTGAGCTGGGCGTCGAGGGCCAGCAGGTTGCGGCCGTTGACGGTGATGGCCTCGTCCTCCAGGTAGAACAGGTGGATGTCGTCGGCGTTGTCGGCGAGGAACAGCCTGCCTTCCCCCGTGACGCGCATGAGCGGCGCGCCCTCGCCCGTCACCATCTTCTTGAACAGCTTCCCGACCCCGCCGGCGCCCTCGTAGCTGAAGTCCATCCGGCCCTGGAAGGCGACCATCGAGCCCTGGCGGGCGAGCACCTCGGGAGGGAGCTGGATGACGAGCATCTTGGAGTTCTGCAGGGCGAAGTTGGCGGGCACCTGCTGGGTGTCCAGGTTTCCGAAGAGCGCGCTGCGCATGGGCGACCTTTCGATCGGATGTGGCCGTCACCGGTGGTGACGAACGGGCGGGGGCTCGGGTTCCCGCCCGTCGCGCGACGGGGCTCGGTCCTGGGGTCACGTGGGAACGTGGTGGCGCAGCCGCAGCTCCTCCGGGTACGGCGAGAGGTACGTCTGGCCGCGCACGTAGGCGGCGGCCCGGCCCCTGGAAGCCTGGTCCCCCGCGTCGTGGCGCAGCAGGGCCGTGGGCACGCTCAGCGGGACCAGGCCCGCGCGGTAGGAGTCGATGACCCCCAGCAGGTCGTCGCGCCGGGCGGGGTCGAGGGGGAGCATCCCCACGCAGTGGTGCAGCACGTTGACGTGCCGCCCGGCGGTGGCCCTCCTGGCGAGGGCCGCGTGGAACGCCTGGGCGTAGCGGGCGGCCAGCTCGGCGCGCGGCCGTGCCCCGGCCTGGGCCACCAGGGCGCCCGCCTCCCGGTGGCCTGCGGGGTCGTGGGCGAGGAGCTGCATCTTGTGGCCGGTGTGGAACGCGACCAGATCACGCGGGCGCCAGTCGCCAGCCAGGAGTTCGCGCAGCCGGGCATGGGCGAAGATCCGCTCCACGAACGCCTCCCTGAGGACGGCGTCGTTCAGCCGCCCCTCGTCCTCCACGGGCAGCAGCGGGTGCGCCCCGATCACCGCGGCGGCGAACAGGCCCCGGTTGCGCCGGTCGACGGGCGGGCCGCCACCCGCGGGGTAGAGCGGGATGCCGTGGACGCCGCAGGTGGGGCTCCTGGCCTTGAAGACGTAGCCGTCCACGTCGAGCGTGGCGGCGCGGGCCGCGGCCAGGGCGCTCATGCGGTCGGTGAGGTCGGCGCGGGTGGACCGGGCCACCAGGCGCGGGCCCTTCGGCGACCGCTCCAGCCGGAGGGTCTCGCGCGGCGTGCCCAGGCCCGCCTCCATCTCCGGGCAGATGGGCACCCAGTCGACGTGCGGGTCGAGCGGGCCGGTCAGGAAGCGGTCGCGGCTGTGCCCGGCGTTGAACCGTACCGGCTCGCCGAGCAGGCAGCTCGAGACCGCCACCCTGGGGCGGGTCATGCCGTGCCCAGCAGGGCGGACAGGCGGTGCAGGCCGCGGGCGGTCCTGGCCTTGACGGTGCCCAGCGGCACGCGCAGCCGTTCGGAGATCTCCCGCTGGCTGAGGTCGCCGTAGTAGGCGAGTTCGATGGCCTGGCGCTGGACGTCGGGCAGTTCCGACAGCGCCCTGCGGACCAGGTCGCGCTGGGCCAGGCCCTCGCTGTCGGCCCGGCCGTCGTCGCCTGTCACGTCTCCGGCGGCCTCCAGCGGGACCGTCGCCGGGCGGCGGGCCCGCAGGTGGTCCACGGCGCGCTTGCGGGCGATGCCCAGCAGCCAGGCCTCAACGCTCCTGGCCGGGTCGTATCGGTGCCTGGACCGCCAGCACTCGTAGAAGACCACCTGGGTCACGTCCTCGACGTCCCCCGCCGGGACGTAGCGGCGCAGGTACGAGCGGACCAGCGGCGCGTGGGTCCGGTACCACTCGGCGAGCGGTTCCATCGGCGACCCCTCCCGTAGATAACCTATTCAAAACTTATTCAAGCTCGGCCGGGCGGTGGCGGACAACCAAGAGCGGGGAGATCAGTCCAGCGCCGCCGCGATCACGGCCACGGCCTCCTCCAGCGAGGCCGCGCGGGCGACCCCGGGCGGGAGCCCGGCCGCCCAGCCGGGGCCGCCGACCACGATCCGGGC
>NZ_QNFZ01001037.1 GCF_003313395.1 Nonomuraea lactucae
GGGTTCGCCTCGCCCAGCGCCGCGAGCGTGCGCCGGGCCAGCACCCGGGCGTTGCGCAGCGCGTGGTCCACCGGCACGGCGGCCCGCTGGTAGCGGGCCAGCCTGGCGCGCCGGTGCCAGTACAGGGGCGAGATCGTGGCGATCTCCTTGCCCGCGGCCAGCGCCTGATGGAACTCCTCGATCGCCGCCTGCGTGCCGCGCCCCTCCTCCAGAGCCTCGGCCGCCAGGTCGGCGTCGCGCCGCTCGATCGCCTCCGCGGCCCGTTCCAGCACCGTGGACAGGGCGTCGAGCACCTCTGACGCGTGCCTGGCCACGAGCGAGAACGGGGCCGCGGGCAGCAGGGCCATGGCGGCGATCGCGACGGCCCCGCCGGTCAGCGCGTCGAGCATCCTGTCGAGCCCGCCCGAGCCGTTCCCGGGCAGCAGCGCCGTGACCAGAACCGCGGAGGCCCCCGCCTGCACCATGAACAGCGTCCCGCTGTCCAGCAGCACGGCCGTGCTCATGGCCAGGACCACCACGAGGGAGATCTGCCACGGCCCCGAGCCGATCCAGGCCACCAGCAGGTCCCCCACACCCACGCCCAGGCTGACGCCGACCACCAGCTCGGCCACCCGGCGCAGCCGCTGCCCGAGAGCAACGCCGAGGCACACGAGCACCGCGATCGGGGCGAAGAAGGGCTGTGGGTGACCGAGCACCTCCACGGCGATCGTCCAGGCCAGTCCCGCTCCCACGGCCGACTGAGCGATCGAGGGACCCATCACCCGGAACGTCGCCAATCGCTCCCGAACGTGATCGCCCAGCCTCGTGGTCACCCCTCCACCTTTGCCGATCATTATGACAATACGGTCACACGACGCGCTTCAGGATATTCGGCATCGAACGTGTCGGGCGATCCGCTCGCCGCCTGCCGTACCGTCCGCTGACCTTATTGTCGTGCCGTGGAGACAAGGAGCCGGGAAGGCACCAGGCGGCGCATCCTCGACACTGCCTGCCGGTTGTTCGCTGAGTTCGGCTACGACGAGGTGACGATGCGCATGCTCGGCGCCGCGGCGAACGCCAACATCGCCCTCATCAACCGCTATTTCGGTTCCAAACGGGAGCTGTTCGCCGAGGTGCTCGCGCAGCAGGGGCGCTTCCCCGCCGTCCTCGACGAAAGCGACGACCTCGCCACCTCGCTGGCCGAGTACGTCGCCGACCGGCTGGCCTCCGAGAAGGACAGCCCCGTGCTGGCCACCCTGGCACGATCCTCGGCGAACCCGGAGGTGCGCGAGCTGGCCCGCGAGCGGGTCAGGACCGCGATCCTGGAGCCCCTGACGGCCCGGCTGGAGGGGGAGGACGCCGAGTTGCGGGCCTCGATCGCGACGGTCGTCCTGCTGGGCAGCGGCCGGTTCCGGCAACTCCTCGGGCCGGTGACGCCCGCGGCGCGGCAGGAGGTGGTCGAGCGGCTGGCCGCGGTGTTCCGCGCCTGCCTCACCTGACCCTGGCCGGGGCGCCCGTGTTCTCTGCTGCCTCGCACACCGTGACGGCGCTGGGCGCAACCTTGGGCAGACATTGCCCATGAAAGCAGGACATGAGGGTGAGTAGCGTCAAGTTCTGCCCAGCGCGACGCCGGACGACGCCGCGCGTACCGAGGTTTGCTCGAGTGTTTGCGTACGTGATCGCGTGGGGCGACCGCGTGCCGGGCACGTCGTAACGTCGTACAGGTGGAGAAAGGGCGACCGATGCCGGATCCGATAGAAGTACGGAAGGTGCCGATCGAGAGCGTCACCGATGCCTCCGGCCTGGCGCGGCTCATCGACGACGGGGTGATCGACGCGCACCGCGTCCTCGCGGTCATCGGCAAGACCGAGGGCAACGGCGGCGTGAACGACTACACGCGCATCCTGGCCGACCGGGCCTTCCGCGAGGTGCTGGCCGCCAAGGGGCACCCCGCCCCCGAGAGCGTTCCGCTGGTGTGGTCGGGCGGCACCGACGGGGTGCTCAGCCCGCACGCCACGATCTTCGCCACCGTCGACCCGGCCAAGGCGGCGCAGTCGGACGAGGCGCGCGTGTCGGTCGGCGTCGCGATGAGCGACGTCATCCTCCCGGAGGACATCGGCCGCCCCGCCATGGTGGAGAAGGTCGCGGCCGGCGTGCGCGAGGCCATGAAGATCGCCGGCATCGACGACCCGCGTGACGTCCACTACGTCCAGACCAAGACCCCGCTGCTCACCCTGGCCACCATCACCGACGCCAAGAGCCGCGGCAAGGACACGGCGATCGAGGAGACCGGCCCCTCGATGGACCTCTCCAACTCCACCACCGCCCTCGGCATCGCCGTCGCCCTGGGCGAGATCGAGATGCCGAGCGCCGACCAGATCCACAAGGACCTGTCGCTCTACTCGTCGGTCGCTTCTTGCTCCTCCGGGGTGGAGCTCGACAGGGCGCAGATCGTGCTGGTCGGCAACGTACGGGGGATCGGCGGCCGCTATCGGATCGGCCACAGTGTCATGAAGGACGCCCTGGACGCCGACGGCATCTGGGAGGCGATCCGCGACTCCGGTCTCGACCTGCCCGACCGCCCCCACCCGTCGGACCTGGGCGACCGGCTGGTGAACGTCTTCATGAAGTGCGAGGCCGACCCCTCGGGCGTGGTGCGGGGCAGGCGCAACATCATGCTGGACGACTCCGACGTCCACTGGCACCGGCAGATCAAGGCGGCGGTGGGCGGGGTGGCCGCTTCGGTGACGGGCGACCCCGCGGTCTTCGTCTCGGTGGCCGCCGTCCACCAGGGCCCCTCCGGTGGCGGCCCGGTGGCGGCCATCTCCGCCCACTGACCGGCCGCCCGTTAGGGGGCTCCGAGCCCAGACGCGCGGCCACGGAACGCGGCGGGTCAGAAGTCGAATCGCGGCGAGGAGGCGCTCAAGATCGCGGGCTTCGGGTCCACCGGCCAGAGGGCGCCCAGCTCGCCGGTGAGGGCGGACACGAGCTTCTCCACGTCCGCGGGCCCCGACTCGTGCAGCGCCTCCGCCACGATCAGCACGGACCGGGTCATGTCGCGCACGGCGGAAAGGCCGCTCTGCCTGTTCGTCCAGCGCCGGGCGTGCGCCCGTCCGGCGCCGTCCGCGAAGATCACCTCGCCGGGGGCGGGGTGCTCCGTCTCCCCGGAGAAGGTCACGTACGTCTCGTCGCCGCGCGCGTGGCGTACCTCGAGCCGATCCGTGACCTGGGCGACGTCGAACACCGCCACCGGGATCGCGAACGCGAGCGACACCGCGTTGCACAGGTCGATCAGGGGATGGATGCGCGGCAGCGCCCCTTCCTTCCTGAAGCGCCGCAGCAGCGACTCCGACGCACACCGGTACTGGGTGGGCTTGAGCCCCATCCGCGCGAACGCCCGCCGCCACGCCCGCACCTCGGGCAGCTCGCCCTCGGGCGACGTCTCCAGCCGCGCCCGCGCGACCGCGCCGAACTCCGCCACCCGGTCGTCCACGGACGCCTCCGGCGTGATCCCGTCCGCGAACAGGACACCGGGGACGAGCTCGGGGAAGTCCCGCCAGATCTCGCTCGAATGCTGGAACCGCACCTGCTCACCTCACCACGAACCCACTACCGGACAGAACCCCGACGCGCAGGACGCCCCTCCCTGGACGGCGTCATGTAAGGAGTGACCCCGCAAATGGTGACTGTTTGGGCCGGGTGCTGAGAGCCGGGCCGGGCGGCAAGGGGCGACGGCGGGGGCCGGGGGTGGGCGCGGGTAGTCTCGGGGTTTGTGCCGACCATCCCACAGCCGCTCGACCCGGACGACGACGGCAGCACCGCGCCCGCCGTGGCGACCGCCCTCGCCTCCTACCACGACGGCATGGCCGGGCCCGCCGAGGTGCTGGGCGCCCTCACCGGGGCCCGCCTCCTGGTGCCCGTGGTCGCGCTGCTCACCGAGTCCGAGGTGGGCGAGCACGGGCTGAGGCAGGAGAAGGAGAGCGAGATGGCGCTCCCCAAGCTCGTGGGCAAGGACGGCAGGGAGGCGGTGCTCGCGTTCACCGGCACCGACGCCCTGGCCAGGTGGCGCGCTGACGCCCGGCCGATCCAGGCGACCACGCTGCAGGTCTGCCGCGCCGCCGTCGGCGAGCAGGCCGCCGCCGTCGTGGTGGACGTGGCCGGGCCCGTGCCGTTCGTGATCGAGGGCGAGGTGCTGGAAGCGCTGGCCGCCGTCCAGTCGGGCACGCTCGACCGGCTGTCCGGCGTCACCGTGGCCCGCATCGAGCCGGCCCGCAGACGCCGCTGGTTCACCAGGAAGGGCTCCTAGTCATCCACAGGTAGGGCCCGTATCCGGCACGCCCGGGCGCCCGCCGCATTAGGGTCGCCCCGTGGTAGCACTGGTGGCGCTGCTCGGTCTCCTCGCCGGCCGATACGTGGGGACCCTGGCCCTCGGCTTCGCGGACGACCTCGAGGACACCCGCGCCGAGGCGCGCGCCGCCTTCGGGCGCGCCCTGCGCACGGTTCCCATCCCCGCCTGGCCGCCCGCCGCCGAGCTGGCGACCGCCGCCGTGGTCACCCTCGTCGCGTGGCGGGCGGGGCTGCCGTACGTCTACTTCGCGCTGGCCGGCACCGCTCTTGCCATCATCGACTGGCGTACCAGCAGGCTTCCCGACGTGATCACGCTGTCGTCGTACCCCATCCTGGCCCTCACCCTGCTGCCCACGGGAGAGCTGCCGCGCGCCCTGCTGGGGGCGGCGGCGCTGGCGGCCGTCTACGGCGTGCTGTGGTTCGTCAGGCCGGCGGCCATGGGCCTGGGGGACGTCAAGCTGGCCGGGCTCATTGGCATGGCCACGGCCGCGCTCGGCTGGCCCGCGTGGGTCCTCGCCGCCGTCGCCGGGCAACTGCTCGGCGCCCTCTACGCGGTCGGGCTGCTCGTCGCGGGGCGCGCGAACCGCGACACCCACTTCCCGCTCGGCCCCTTCATGCTGCTCGGCGCGCTCGCCGCACTCTGCCTCGACCCCTGAACGGTCCCGGCCCTGAACGGTCCCGGCCCTGAACGTTTCGGGCACCGAGCATAGGCCGGAGCATCGTCGGCCAGGGGAGCGTCGGCCAGGGGAGCGTCGAGCCGAGGAGTATCGACCAGGGAGCATCGACCGGAGGAGTGTCAACCAAGAGGAGCATCGGCCTGTGGATAGTCGGCCACTGAACGTCTCGGCCTGTGAACGCCGGGCCATCTCAGTAGGCGTTACGTGGAAGACTTATACCCATGTTGCGCTGGTTGACCGCCGGAGAGTCTCACGGCCCCGAGCTCGTTGCCGTCATGGAAGGACTGCCCGCCGGGGTCGAGGTGACCACGGCGGCCATCGACGAGGCGCTGCGCCGCCGCCGCCTCGGCTACGGGCGCGGGGCCAGGATGAAGTTCGAGCAGGACGAGGTGACGATCGTCGGCGGCGTCCGCCACGGCCGCACCATGGGCAGCCCGGTCGCCGTCCGCATCGGCAACACCGAGTGGCCGAAGTGGGAGAAGGTCATGGCCGCCGACCCGGTCGACCCGGCGGAGCTGGAGGGGCTCGCCCGCAACGCGCCGCGCTCGCGCCCCCGTCCCGGCCACGCCGACCTGGCCGGCATGCAGAAATACGGCTTCGACGACGCGCGGCAGGTCCTCGACCGGGCCAGCGCCCGCGAGACGGCGGCCAGGGTGGCGCTCGGCGAGGTGGCCAGGCGCTTTCTCAAGCAGGCGCTCGGCGTCGACATCGTCAGCCACGTGGTCTCCATCGGCGAGGCCCGCAACCCCTCCGAGACCCTGCCCGGCCCCGGCGACCTGGCGCGCATCGACGACGACCTGGTCAGGTGCTCCGACCCCGAGGGAAGCGCCGCCATGGTCGCCGTCATCGACCAGGCCCACAAGGACGGCGACACGCTCGGCGGCGTCGTCGAGGTGCTCGCCTACGGCCTGCCGCCCGGCCTCGGCAGCTACACCCACTGGGACCGCCGCCTCGACTCGCGCCTGGCGGGAGCGCTCATGGGCATCCAGGCGATCAAGGGCGTGGCGGTCGGCGACGGCTTCGAGACCGCGCGCCGGCCCGGTTCGCGTGCCCACGACGAGATCGAATACACGGCAGCCGACGGGGTCAAGCGCATCACCAACCGCGCGGGCGGCATCGAGGGCGGCATGACCAACGGTGAGATCCTGCGGGTCAGCGCCGCGATGAAGCCCATCTCCACCGTGCCGAGGGCGCTCGCCACCATCGACGTGAAGACCGGCGAGGCCGCCAAGGCACACCACGAACGCTCCGACGTCTGCGCCGTCCCGGCCGCCGGCATCGTCGCCGAGGCGATGGTCGCCCTGGTGCTGGCGGACGCGGCGCTGGAGAAGTTCGGCGGCGACTCGGTCGAGGAAGTCGCCCGAAACCTGTCCGGCTACCTCTCATCCATGGTGATCAAATGACCAAGGCCGTGCTGATCGGCCCGCCAGGGTCCGGCAAGACCACCCTCGGCCGCCTGCTCGCCGAGCGGCTCGGCGTCGCGTTCCGCGACACCGACGCCGACGTGGAGGCCGTCGCCGGCAAGCCCGTCTCCGACATCTTCGTCGAGGACGGGGAGGCCCGGTTCCGCGAGCTGGAGCTGCGGGCCGTACGCACTGCCCTCGCCGAGCACGACGGCGTGCTGTCCCTCGGCGGCGGCGCGGTGCTCAACGAGGAGACTCAGGCGCTGCTCGCCGGCCACCCTGTCGTCTACCTCCAGGTCGGCCTCGCCGCCGCGGTGCAGCGGGTGGGCCTCGCCTCGGCCAGGCCGCTGCTCGTGCTCAACCCGCGCAGCCAGCTCAAGAAGCTCATGGAGCAACGGCGGCCGATCTACGAGCGGCTAGCCGTGCTGACCGTGGTCACCGACGACCGGCCGCCAGCGGAACTGGCCGACGAGATCGTGAAGGAGCTGACGGCATGACGGCGACGAGGATCACCGTGCGCGGCGACAGCCCCTACGACGTGGTCGTCGGCACCGGGGTCCTGGGAGAGCTGCCGGGGCTGCTCAGGCCCGGGGTCCGCACGGTCGCCGTGATCCACCCGGCGAGCCTGCCGGAGATCTCCCGTCCGGTGTGCGGGGTGCTGTCCGACGCCGGGCACGACGTCGTGGCGCTGCCCGTGCCCGACGGGGAGCAGGCCAAGACCGTCGAGGTGGCCGCCCAGATGTGGTCGGCGCTCGGCCGCTACGGGGTGACCCGCTCTGACGCCGTGGTGGGCGTCGGCGGGGGAGCGACGACGGACCTGGCGGGGTTCGTGGCGGGCACGTGGCTGCGCGGCGTCCAGGTGGTGCTCGTCCCCACCACGCTGCTCGCCATGGTCGACGCCGCGGTCGGCGGCAAGAACGGCATCGACACCCCCGAAGGCAAAAACCTCGTCGGCACCTTCCTGCCGCCGGCCGGGGTGCTGTGCGAGCTGGCCACTCTGCCCACCATGCCGCGGGCCGACTACGTGGCGGGGCTGGCCGAGATCATCAAGGGCGGTTTCATCGCCGACCCCGAGATCCTCAGACTCATCGAGGACGACCCCGACGCCGCCACCCGTCCCGAAGGACAGCACACCCGCGAGCTCATCGAGCGCAAGATCCGGGTCAAGGCCGACGTCGTGGGCTCCGACCTGCGCGAGGCCGGGCTGCGCGAGATCCTCAACTACGGCCACACGCTCGCCCACGCCATCGAGCGTGCCGAGCACTACCGCATGCGCCACGGCGAGGCCGTCGCCATCGGCATGGTCTACGCCGCCGAGCTGTCCAGGCTCGACGGCCGCATGGGCGCCCACCTCGTCCAGCGCACCAGGTCCATCCTCACCTCGGTCGGGCTGCCCACCGCCTACCGCGCCGACGCCTGGCCGCAACTGCGCGACCACATGCGGCTCGACAAGAAGAACCGCGGAGCGAAGCAGCGGTTCGTGGTCCTCGACGGCCTCGCCAAGCCGGGCCGCCTCGAGGACCCGTCCGAGGAACTACTGGAGGCCGCCTACCGGGAGATCGCCCGATGATCCGTCGGTGCGACGAGACCCCCGCCGGGATGCGGCGCGGCACACCCCCCGCCACGAGCCGCGCCGGGTTCCTCGCCGGAATGCGGCGCGGCGGTGTCCCGACCGGGGAGAGGCGTGGCCCGGGATCCGCCGGAAGGATCGGCGGCTCATGAGGCACTACGGTTCCTTCGTCGCGCTCGGCGACAGCTTCACCGAGGGCCTGAACGATCCGGGCCTCGACGGCCACTACCGCGGCTGGGCCGACCGGGTCGCCGAGCGGCTCGCGGCCGACGACCCCGCCTTCCGCTACGCCAATCTGGCGGTGCGGGGCAAGCTGCTCGACCAGATCGCCACCGAGCAGGTCCCGGTCGCCGTCGAGATGGCGCCCGACCTGGTCAGTCTCTGCGCCGGAGGCAACGACCTGCTGCGTCCCGGCAGCGATCCCGACGTGATGGCCAAGACCCTGGCGCGGGCCGTCCGAGAGCTGCGGGCGTGCGGTGCCGACGTGCTGCTGTTCACCGGCGTCGACCCGCGCGACACCCCGCTCATGCGCCGCCTGCGCGGCCGCTTCGCCATCTTCTACCTGCACATCCGCTCGATCGCCGACCTGTACGGGTGCCACCTGGTCGACCAGTGGTCGATGCAGGGCCTGCGCGACTGGCGGGCCTGGAGCGACGACCGGCTGCACATGAACGAGGACGGCCACCGCCTCGTGGCCGCCCGCGTCCTGGACGTGCTCGGCGTGCCGTTCGACGACTGGCGCAAGGTCTGGCCGCAGCGCGTCGTGGACCCCCGCGCCAAGCGGCGCGAGGACGCCCAGTGGATCCGCGAGCACCTCATGCCCTGGGTGACCCGCCGCCTCCGCAGCACCTCCTCCGGCGACGGCCTGTCCCCGAAGCGTCCCGGCCTGACCCCCTTCTGAGGGGGTTCTCGTGAGGGCCTTTCGATTCAAGGACCTTTTGTTTACGGCACAGCCAAGTGGACCGCCACTCGCCGCATGTGGCTGATGACCTAGGGGAGCCAACGGTCTTTCCCTGATCAGGGGGTTTGGCTGCGGTCTTACGCCGAGACCGGGGTCGTTTCCGCCTGCTGGCCCGTGACTGGCCCGTGATGGGCGTTTTCGCTGGTCACGACCTTGAGAGTGGTCGTTTGCGTGGCTAGCATGGCTTCGATCTTGGAGTTGGCTTCGTCCTCGCCCTTGTCGATCCAGTGCGCGTACACGGACAACAGGGTTTCGATCGAGTGGCCCAGCCGCCGGGCGATCTGAGCCACGTCCACGCCCGCCAGGATGAGCATAGAAGCGTTGAAGTGCCGCATGTCATACGACGCCGCGCGACCTGGCTAGCCCTCTCAGCGTACCCGCCACAAGAACCCCCGCACCGCCATGCGCTACACCTCGTCCCGGCGGTGAGACCGTCGCCGAAATCACCGGCATCCTCGCCCCGCCGCACCCACTGAAGAGACAAACCGTCCAAAGCTGCCTCGCGGCACCCAGCGCACCTCACATTGCGCCGCTCCGGCCGGCGGTGTGGAGCACAACGGCAAGAAGGGGGCGGCCGGAATTCGACTGGAGGACACCTCCGGGTCGGGGCGAACTCGGTGGCCAACGTTCCCAATCGGGCGTGAGAGGCCGTCTTCAACCCCTCCGGCGATCATGGTTGAAGACGGCCCACTCACCCGGTTCGGGGTTGCGCGGTGCCGGACTGTTGATGGTCCACCCGGCCGTACGCGCCAGAACCGCGACTCAGACCTCGACGACGGGCCCGCCCTCCATGAAGCCGCTGGCGGCGAATATGTAGGGGATGGTGAGGGGGGTGTTGCCCGGGCCGGACGTCGGCCTGATGAAGCCGGTCTGCATGGGTCCGGCCAGCTTGACGTCCGGCTTGAAGAAGCCGTTCTGGGCGGGGGCAGCCGGCCTGATCTCTGGTCTGAGGCAGCCGTTCTGTGAGAGACCGGCTTGCTTGACGTCCGGTTTGGTGAAGCCGGTCTGCATGGGTCCGGCCAGCTTGATGTCCGGCTTTAAGAAGCCGTTCTGGGCGGGGGCAGCCGGCCTGATCTCTGGACTGAGGCAGCCGTTCTGCGAGAGACCGGCCTGCATGACCTCCGGTTTGGTGAAGCCGTTCTGCGCGGGGGCAGCGACCTGCATCGGCCCGGCGGAAGACTTGCCAGCCAGCATCAGCGCGGCGGCCAGCAACAGCAACAGCGGCAGGGAAAGACGGACGAGAGAGTTTCGCATGAGTACCCATCGATCGAGGTGACTTACCGGACAAAAGGTATTCGTCGCCTAACGCCGACCGGATGGGATATTTCACGGTCCACTTTCGCGGTGTGGAGACCGGTTTCCATCACTCACCGTCGACCACGACACCGGCCGCTCCAGTCGTGTACGACCGGGATGAGGGGCTGCTGCCGTCAACTTCCACGACGGTCAGAGTCGTCGGTTCGAGCGTCGCGGTGGTCTGCGCTACCGGCGCGATGTGAACGGCCGGCCCCGGCTGGTGCGGAGCGTGGACGCCGACCATCGCGACGAGCGCGAGGACCACCACCAGGACGGCTCTTCGGCTCATGGCTTGCCTTTCCGTTGGACGCGGGCGGGTCGAGTGGCAGCAGCGCCACCGTCGGTAGTGGTTCGCGCGAGATCGGCGAGCGGATGAGGTGCGGCGGCGGAAGAGGGGTGTAGCCATCGGACCACCCCCATTCCATTGCCACGACCACCACCCAGCGATCGGGGCAGATCAGCGGCCCTCAGCCGAAGGTCCCGAAGGCATGAGGCGCCTGGTGACGGCGGCGCTGGAGACCGACGTGATCCCGCCGCTGTGCACGCGCTTGCCGTCTGAAAGCGGTCGATGAGACCCCGACTCGATCTCGCCCAGCCTCGCCATCGTCTGGACCACTGCGCCCAATTGGCCGGTGAGTCTGCTGGTTCGACGCTGGTAACGCTCGCCCAACCCGGGCACCTGCTCGCGGAACGTCTGCCGAGGGCATCCCCACGCCGGGCGGACCAGCCGCCGCGCCTGGACCGACACCACCACCCGCCGCCCGTCGACCGGAACGTCGGTGACCGTACGGCTGTAGTAGCCGTGCACCCGACCGGTCAGCGTCCCGCACATCGGGCGCGGTACCGGTGCATTGCGAGTACGAGCCAAGACCCGAATGAGGTCGTCCTCGTCCTTCACTTCCTCGATGACCAGGGCAGACAGCCCCGCAAACGCCACCCCCGTAAGATCGTCGATCTTCAGCACGGCCCAGCCTGGCACCTGATCACCCAGCGCCACCACCGACTACGGGCCAGAGCCCCTTATTCGGGGCGATCAGCCCAGATTCCTCGGACGTGCCGCAAGTGGTGGCGCATCAGGGCCGCGGCCGAGTCCGCATCGCCTGCGGTGATCTTGTCGAGCAGATCCAGGTGCTCGCGCCCGGAATCCACGAGCACGCCCTGCTCGGCGAGCCGGGCGATGCCGTACAGCCTGGCGCGACGGCGCAGATCGCGAACGATGTCCACCAGATGGGCGTTGCCCGCCAGAGCCAGGAGCTGCAGGTGGAAGGCCAGGTCGGCCTCCACGTAAGCGAGCACGTCCGCCGTCTCCGCCGCCGACACGATGGCCTCGGCCAGCGGCCGGAGTGCCTCGACGCGCTCGGCGGGCACCGTCTGGGCGATCTGGGCCACCGTGGGAACCTCGATCAGGCCCCGTAGCTCGGTGATCTCATCCAGATCCCGCTCGGACAGGTCGGCCACGCGGAAGCCCTTGTTGCGTACCGCGGTGACCAGGCCGTCCTTGGCGAGATCGAGCATCGCCTCACGGACGGGAGTGGGGGAGACCCCGAAGCGTTCGGCCAGCGCGGGAGCCGAATACACCACACCGGCGCGCAGTTCCCCGGCCACCAGTGCCGATCGCAGCGCTTCTGCGACCTTCTCCCGGATGCTCTGATGCACGCCGAACTCCGGGAGATTCAACGGTTCCGACACCGGCGCCACACCCATCTCAGACCTGCTCGTCGTGTCCTCTACGTACAGTGTCACATTGTCATGCCTGGTGACACCGCGAGAAGCGCAGACCGGCGCCGCAAACATGAGTAATCCTCAGCTATTGACTTTGAGAAACAGGCCTTGTCGGAATATGTCAAGTGTGCGATGTTACATGTCACATCACGACCGGAGCTCTCAGAGGAGCTCGGTCCACCTCCGTCCCCCCCGGAGTGCTCAATGAAGAGGCCTGTCTTACCCACCGTTCTCTTGTTACTCGCTACAGCGCTGTACGCCGCACCGGCGGCCGCGTCCTCTGCGGATCCGCCCCCCGCCCCCTCCTCGACGCGGACGCTCACCCGGGTCGATGGACACGGCACAACCCCGATCAAGGACCGCCCACCATTACCTGAGCCCGCCGACCCCGACCCGGCGAAGGCGCGGGCGCAAGCTCAGGCCGCCGCCTGCGACCTCTCCGTCTTCACCAACAACACGGGCGCCGCGCTCGTCAACGCGATCAAGAGCGCGGAGATACCCTGCGTCAGCGAGGTCTTCAACCTCCGAGGAAGCGCCGCCAGGGCGGCCCTGCGCGAGTCGCAGATGGTGACCGTCGCCAACGCCCTCAGGGCCAATGCGCAGGCTTACCCCGGCGACAACAGTCAGCGCACCGAGCAACTCGTCTACTACCTGCGGGCCGGCTACTACGTGGAGTTCTACCACGAGGCCGAGGTCGGCGCGTACGGTCCCACCCTGGCCGCCGCCACCCGGGGCGCGTTGGACGCCTTCTTCGCCAACGGCCACTCCAGCGACACGAGCGAGGCGCACGGCCGGATCCTCATGGAGGTCGTCACCCTCATCGACAGCGCCGAGGAGAACATCCGCTACCTGTACGTGGTCAAGCGGCTGCTGGACAACTACCGCCCCAGCTACGGCTACAACATGCAGTGGGCGGTCAATGCCGCCTTCACCGTGACCTGGCGCGGCCACTTCGTCGCCGGCTTCGGCGCCGCCGCGCAGAGCGCCGGCACCCCGACCACGATCTACGACTTCGTGGTGCGCAACTTCGACCAGCTCAACACCGACTACAGCACCATCATCTCCAACGCGGGAGTCGAACTGGCCCGGTTCCTGCAGTACGTGGACCAGCGTCCGGCAGTCCGGCCGCGGGTCAAAGACCTGCTGAGCCGCAGCTCCATCACCGGGTGGACGGCGAAACTGTGGGTGCGAACCGCCGAGAGCGCCAACTCCTACGACAAGGACAACTGCTCCTACTACGGCACCTGCAACCTGTCCCAACGGCTGATGGATGCCGTGCTGAAGGTCCGGCACACCTGCAGTGCCAGCCTGAAGATCGTCGCTCAGGAACTCACCTCGTCCCAACTGGCCGCTACCTGTTCCAGCCTGGCCAACCAGGATGCGTACTTCCACAACGTCGTCAAGGACAACGGCCCGGTTGCCAACGACCACAACACCACCCTTGAGGTGGTGGTCTTCGACTCCAGAAACGACTACCGCACGTACGCCGGAGCGATGTTCGGTATCGACACCAACAACGGCGGCATGTACCTGGAGGGCGACCCGTCGGTGACCGGGAACATCCCTCGCTTCATCGCGCACGAGGCCGATTGGCTACGGCCCGCGTTCGAGATCTGGAATCTGAATCACGAGTACACCCACTACCTCGACGGCCGTTACGACCTCTACGGCGACTTCACGGCCGGCGACCAGACCCCGCTCGTGTGGTGGTCAGAGGGCGTGGCCGAGTACGTCTCCTACCACTACCGCGGCGTCCCCAACACCGACGCGCTGGCCGAAGCGCCCAAGCGCACCTACACGCTCAGCACCCTGTTCGACACCACCTATGCGAACAGCAACACCACCCGCACCTACGAGTGGGGCTACCTGGCCGCCCGGTACATGATCGAGCGCCGCTGGTCGGACACCTCCCGCATCCTCGGCTATTACCGGGTCGGTGACTGGAACGGCGCCCGCGCCTACATCCAGGCGCTCAACCTCAACGCCGACTTCAGCAATTGGCTCGGCACCCTGGGCGACGTCGCCAACCAGCCGCCCACTCCGGCGTTCACCTACACCACCAGCGGCCTGACCGCGACCTTCACCGACACCTCACGCGACTCCGATGGCACCATCACCAGCCGCAGCTGGGACTTCGGCGACGGCACCACCTCCACCACCACCAACCCCACCAAGACCTACACCAGCGCGGGCACCTACACCGTCAAATTGACCGTGCGCGACGACGACGGCGCCACCGCCAGCACCACCAGAAGCGTCACCGTCACCACCGGCGGCGGCCTGCCCACCTGCGCTGACAGCGACACCCGCGCCCTCGGCCAAAACTGCCGGCGCGCCGGCATCTCCGCCACCCAAGGCGACATGGCCAGCTTCTTCATCTACCTCCCCCCAGGCACCACCAGCCTGACCATCAGATCCAGCGGCGGCACCGGCGACGCCGACCTCTACTTCCACTCCTCCGAATGGGCCACCAACACCAAGTACACCCGCAGCTCCACCGCCGACGGCAACGCCGAGACTCTCACCGTCACCGGAACCCAACTGCGCCAAGGTGACTACAACTACGTCACCCTCTACGGCTACACCGCCTTCACCGGCGTCACCATCAGCACCCAGTACTGACACATAGAGGGGGCTCTTCCCCCCGGGAGGAGAGCCCCCCCGCACTTTCACGTGTTCTGGAGCCCCCATGCGCAAGGCAATCATCGGTGTGCTCGTGGCTTGCGGTCTGATCGCTGGACCTGGCGTTCAGGCCAGACAGGTCGCTGAGCCTCCCCCGTCCGCTCCCGCCGCTGAGGCGAGAACGGAATCACCCGACCACGCGGACAAGAAGCTCTCGCCCACCCAGTTACCCCCGCTGAGCGTGACCAGCGAGGACGGCCTGGAAGAGGCGCACCGACCGGCGCCGAGCCTGAAGGCGGCCGCCTGCAGCACCGCCGACATCATCGGCAAGACCGGCCCCGCGCTGGTCGCCGCGGTCAGAGCCGGGGACCTCAGGACCTGCCTGAACCCGCTGTTCGACCTGACCGGCGCCGACGCGCAACGCACGTTCACCGAGTCCCAGATGGTGACCGTGGCCCAGGCCCTCCGGAGCAACGTCGCGACATACCCCGGCGACAACAGCACGAGCACGCAGCAGCTGATCGTCTTCCTGCGCGCAGGCTACTACGTGCAGGCCGCCCTTCCGCCCGGCACGATCCCCGCCTACACCCCGGCTCTCCTGGCGGAGGTCCGAGGCGTCTTCGACATCTTCTTCCCCAGCTCCGCGGCCTCCACCAACACCGACGAGAACGGCGCGGTCCTGAAGGAAGCCGTCTGGCTGATC
Source organism: Nonomuraea lactucae (assembly GCF_003313395.1). GTDB lineage: Bacteria > Actinomycetota > Actinomycetes > Streptosporangiales > Streptosporangiaceae > Nonomuraea > Nonomuraea lactucae. The sequence continues at coordinate 15,281 of NZ_QNFZ01001037.1, forward strand.
GTCAACGCCCAGGACGAGATCCGCAACATCGGCGTGGCAGCCCGCCTGCTCAACGGATACGACACCACCTACGGCGTCAACATGCGCGAGGCGGTCAACCGCGCCTTCGAGCTGTACTGGCGCTCGCACTCCCGGGGAAGCATGGCCGCCACGGCGCGGAACAACCCCGCCGTCCTCACGACCCTGCGCGATTTCGCCATCAAGCACCAGAACTTACTGCCTACCGACAACTACTTCCTCGTCGCCAACGCCGGCAAGGAACTGGCGAGCTTCCTGAGATACAGCTCGCTACTGAGCACGGTCAGGCCGATGGTGCGCGACCTGCTGAACCGCACACAGATCACCGGCCCCACCGCGGCGCTGTGGGTCGCGACCGCCGCCGTGGCCAACGAACTCGACGGCAAGAACTGCTCGTACTACGGCGTCTGCGACCTGACCAGCAAGCTCACGAACGCCGCGCTGCCGATCAAGTACTCCTGCTCACCGAGCCTGACGATCAGGGCGCAGGAACTCACCTCGGCACAGCTGTCCAGCACCTGCGCCAGTCTCCTCAGCCAGGACGCCTACTTCCACACCATCGTCAAGGACAATGGTCAGCCGGTGCCCGACGATCACACGGCCGGCCTTGAGATCTCGGTGTTCGACACCAAGAGGGAATACTCCATCTACTCCGGTGCGATCTATGGCAACAGCGTGGACAACGGTGGCATCTTCTTCGAAGGCGACCCGTCCCAGCCGGGCAACCTGGCCCGTTTCCTCTGCTACGAGCAGGACCGGGAGAAGCCCCTGTACTGGGAGATCTGGAACCTCAACCACGAGTACACCCACTACCTCGACGGCAAATACAACATGCACGGCGACTTCGAGGAGGGCATGTCCACCCCCACTGTCTGGTGGGGTGAAGGCCTGGCCGAATACGTCTCCTACGGCTACCGCAAGCTCGCCTACACGGCCGCGATCAACTCGGCGAGACAGCACACCTACAAGCTCAGCCAGCTGTTCGACACGGAGTACGGCGACATCACCCGCACCTACAACTGGGGCTACCTCGCGGTCCGCTACATGATCGACAAACACCCCGCCGACATCGCCAGGGTGCTCGGGTACTACCGCACAGGCGACTGGAACGCCGCCCGCACCCTCCTGAAGGGGCTCGACTACGACGCCGACTTCGACGCCTGGCTGACCGCCTGCGCCAACGGCGCCTGCAAGGCGAGCGACGAGAACATGCTCCCGACCGCGGACTTCACCTTCACCGCCAACGGCACCACGCTGTCCTTCACCAACACGGCGGCCGATCCCGACGGCACGATCTCCCGCTACCACTGGGAATTCGGCGACGGCACCACATCCACCGCCGCGAACCCGACCAAGACCTACAGCTCGGCGGGCGCCTACACCATCAAGCTGGTGGTGCTCGACGACAAGGGCGCGCCCTGGGGCGTCTACAAGACCATCACCGTCCCCGCGGGGAGCGGCAGCGGCGTCCCCGAATGCACCGGCAGCGACGTCAGGGCGCTGGGCAAGAACTGCAAGCGCAGCAACCTGTCGGTCGCCCAAGGCCGGCACACCTTCCTGTACATCCACCTGCCCGCTGGAACCAGCACGCTGACCCTCACCAGCTCCGGCGGCACCGGCGACGTCGACCTCTACTACAACCCCACCTCGTGGGCGACGACCTCGTCGTACACCCAGCGTGCCACCGGCCCCGGCAACGGCCACACCATCGCCGTCACCAACCCCGCCGCCGGCTACCGCTACATCAGCCTGCACGGCGTGGCCGCGTCGACAGGCGTTTCCCTCACGACCAGCTACTGACCACCACGGCCCACGTTGGTGATCATCACGCCGGGGTGAATGGGTCTGTCCAGTGATCACTGGGCTCTGGCCCGTACGCATGCAGGCCGCGCTGGAGTGGGCCGTTCGTGGGTTGGAGCAGGTCGTCGCCCCTGGGGTCCGGAGGCTGGAGCCCTCGGGGTGGGTCAGGATTCTGTGGCGAGGCGTCTGAGGGCGGCGCGGGGGATGGCCGGGTCGGTGGTGCGCCAGAACGGGGGGAGGGAGCTCAGCAGGAAACCGCTGTAGCGGGCCGTCGCCAGCCGGGGGTCGAGGACGGCGATCACCCCCTTGTCGTGCTGCGAGCGCAGCAGGCGGCCGGTGCCCTGGGCGAGGAGGAGTGCCGCGTGCGTGGCCGCGACGGTCATGAAGCCGTTGCCGCCCTTGGCCGCCACGTGGCGCTGCCGTGCTGAGGTGAGCGGGTCGTCGGGGCGGGGGAACGGGACCCGGTCGATGATGACCAGCCGCAGCGAGGGGCCGGGCACGTCGACGCCCTGCCAGAGCGACAGGGTGCCGAACAGGCAGGTCGGCTCGTTCTCCGCGAACTGCTTGACCAGCAGCATGGTCGAGTCGTCGCCCTGGCAGAGCAGCGGCACGTCGAGGCGGTCGCGGAGCGCCTCGGTGGCGGCCTTGGCGGCCCGCATCGAGGAGAACAGGCCGAGCGCCCGCCCGCCCGCGGCCTCGATCAGCTCGGCGATCTCGTCCACATACTGCTGGGGGAGGCCGTCACGGCCCGGCTGCGGGAGGTGCTTGGCTACGTAGAGGATGCCCGCTCGGGGGTGGTCGAACGGCGAGCCGACGTCCATGCCCTGCCAGCCGCGCGCCCCGTCACGGCCGGACTTCGGCTTGCCGCCCCGCGTCCTGTCCCCGGCCTGCGAAGTCCCGCCGCCCCGCTCCTCTCCGGCCCGCGATCTCCCGCCTCGTGACACGCCGGTCTCCGGAGAGTCGTCGGTCGTGCCATCTGTCTCGCGGGTGCCGCCGAGAGCCGGGGGCTCGCCGGACGGTGACGGGCCGGAGGCGCCCAGGCCCCATTGCCGAGCCATGCCGTCGAACGTGCCGCCGAGGGCGAGCGTGGCCGAGGTGAGCACCACCGTGCGGTCGCCGAAGAGGCGTTCGCGGAGCATGCCGCCGACGGTGAGCGGGGCGACGCGGAGCGTCGGCGGGCGGCGGTCGGTGCCGGCGTCGAGCCAGACGACCTCGGCCCGGTCGGCCTCCGTGGCGTGGCCATAGGCCTCCAGCATGCGCACCGCGGTGTCATGCACGTCGTCGAGCGAGGTGAACGCCGCCTTGCGCTGGCCCGCCTTGTCGGGGTCGTCGCGGTCGCCGCCGCGCGACCCGAGGGCGGTGACGCAGCGGGCCGCGGCGTCGCGCACCAGCGCCAGCGTGAGCGCGAGCACCTCCGGCATCTCGTCGACGCGGCCGGCGGGGGCGGCGGTGAGCAGCGCCTTGAGGTCCTCGCCCGCCTCCAGCAGCCGGTCGGCGATCGGCTGCTCGATCAGACGGCCCACCCGGCGGACGGCGAGCGACACGGAGCCCTCCGACAGCTCGCCGGTCACCACCGAGGTGACCCGGTCGACCAGCTCGTGGGCCTCGTCGACGACCACCATGTCGTGCTCGGGCAGCACCGGCAGGTCGCCCATCGCGTCGATGGCCAGCAGCGCGTGGTTGGTGACGACCACGTCGACCTCGCCCGCCCGCGCCCGGGCCAGCTCGGCGAAGCACTCGGCGCCGCTCGGGCAACGGGTGGCGCCGAGGCACTCCTGGGCGCTCACCGAGAACTGCCGCCACGCCTGCTCGCTCACACCGGGCACCAGCTCGTCGCGGTCGCCGGTCTCGGTCTCCTCCGCCCACTCCTGGATGCGCTGGACCATCCGCCCGGTGGCGCTGACCTCGCGCGGATCGAAGAGCTGGTCCTGCTCGTCCTCCTCCGGCCAGCCGGCCGTCGCCTTGTAGCGGCACAGGTAGTTGCGGCGGCCCTTCAGGATCGCGTAGGACGGCGCGTGCGGCAGCTCCTTGGCCAGCGCCTCCGACAGCCGCGGCAGGTCGCGGTCGACCAGCTGGCGCTGGAGCGCGATCGTGGCCGTGGAGACGACCACGGTGGTGTCGGTGTCCATGGCGTGCCGGATCGCCGGCACCAGGTAGGCGAGCGACTTGCCGGTGCCCGTGCCCGCCTGCACGGCCAGGTGCTCCTCCTGGTCGAGCGCCCGCTGGACGGCCTGGACCATGGTGATCTGGCCCTGCCGCTCGCTCCCTCCGAGAGCGTTGACCGCGATGCTGAGCAGTTCTTCGACTGAGGGGAGGTGGGAGTCCGGCACAGCACCAAACGCTACCCGCATTCCGGGGTCCGCCGCGCCGAACGCGGTGTGATCGGGCGTACGCATCCCGGCGTTCCCGGAGCTGTCCGGCGGCTCGCATGGCACACTGAACGACCGGGACTCCAACTGTCATCGCATACTGTGACTGAAGGGGTTTCAGGATGGGGATGGGAAGTCCGGTTAAGTAGGGTTTTCCGGGGTTGAGTGGACGAATAAAGGCTGGTTAAAGCAGTATGTCTGCCATGTCGGAAGTTGTCCCGTTGCCGTCGTTCGGCGAAGTGTTCTTCGATGCCCGAGGTCAGGAGCGGTGCCTCCGGGTGACGTGGCACGAGGGCACCTTGGTCCTCAGTCTCTGGCGGGGAGAGATGTGCACCGCCAGCTTCCGCATGCCGATGGACGATGTCGGCCGGCTGCTCGACACACTTGACGAGGGCTACGCGGAGGCGACGGGCGAGCAGCCCGCCGAGCCCGCGCACGACCCGGGCACAGAGGTCATCCCGGGCACCGGACAGTATCAGCGCCCCCCGCAGCCCGTGTCACAGCCCATGTCCCAGTCGCCGGGGCGCCAGCAGGACGAGCGTCCCGCGGGGGCGCTCTCGCCCAACGACGTGCTGGTGGCCAGAGGCGCGCCCGCCCAGGACAAACCCGCACCCCAGGACAAGCTGGTGGCCTCCTACAGCGAGACCACCGGCCCACGGGACCAGTACGGCGAGCGGCCGCCCTTCACCGGCCCCCAGTACTCCGACCCCGGCCAGCCCCACACCGGCAGGCAGTATCGCGAGCAGGCCCGCGAGCCGTTCACCGGCCCCCAGTACGTCGACGAGGCCACGCCCACCGGCCCGCAGTACAGCCTGGACCCCGACCCCTTCTCCGGCCCGCACCAGGCGGCCCCCTCAGCCGGTCACCACTACCAGGCTCAGCGCGAACGCCCGGCGCCGCTGTCGACCGACCCGCTCGGCTTCCCCTCCCAGGCCGCCGACCCGTTCGCGTCCCAGGCCACCTCCGCGCAGGCCGCCGACCCGCTCTCCGCGCCCCGCCAGGACAGGTACGCCCAGCCCGACCACGGCCGGTCCACCGACTACGGCCAGGCCGACTACAGCCAGTCCGACTACAACCAGTCCGACTACAACCAGTCCGACTACGGGCAGCAGCCGGTGCCGCAGCACGTCGCCAACGACACGAGCACGGCCGGGCTGGGCACCCCGATGCACGGCATCCCCGGCGCGGGCAGGCGTCGCGACCCGGGACGGTCGCCGGGCCACGACCGCTACCCCACCCAGGGCGCCTACTCCAGCGGCGACTCCTTCACCGGCGGCGCGTCCTACTCCAGCCAGGACGCCTATCCCGCCTCGGACGCCTATCCCGCTCCGGACGCCCACCGGCGCGCGAACGGCTATCCCGGCCAGAACGGCTACCCCGGCGGTGACGCCTACTCGAGCGGCGACTCCTACTCCAGCCAGGACACGTACTCGGGCCAGGACACCTACGCCGGCCACGACGGCTTCCCGCCCCGGCAGGGCCGGCCCGGCACGCCCAACCCGGTGGACCCGCTCCTGGCGCTCGGGGAGCCGGGCGGCCCGTACGGGCAACAGGACTCCCCGCTGTCCCGCCCGTACGTCGGCGACCCGATGTTCTCCACCGGCGAGCGGCTCCGCCCGGAGCAACAGCACCCGGACCGCCCGTACGACGGCCAGCAGTACGACGGCACACAGTACGGCGAAGGCCGGTACGGCGAGCCGCAGTACGGCGACAGGAGCGACCGCCACAGGGATTGGTGACGCCCCTCTCCGGATCGCCCCTCCGCGTCGGCCCCTCCGCGACAGCCTCCCCGCGTCGGCACGGCATGATGGACGCCGTGCCGTCCGATGAGCGGGAGGAGCGCCCGTGAACCCGACAACCGGTCTGCAGCTGCTGCTGGTGGCGGGCGGGGCGGTCGCGGTGGCGGCCGTGGCCCGCCGCAGGGGCTGGCCCGCGCCGCTGCTGCTCGTGGCGGCC